>JAFTEL010000134.1 GCA_017453685.1 Clostridia bacterium | reverse complement strand
TGAAGATACCGCCGCCCACACGGGCAAACAGCGCCATGGAGGACGCGCCCATGCCGAAGGTGAGCATCGCGCTGGTGACCTCTTCATCGGGCAGTTTAAACACGAATTTGAGCAGGAAGAACCAGATCGTGATATCGAGCAGACCGAGACCGACGACCGTGAAGCCCATGACCGAACCCGCGGAAAACGCCACGCGCAGACCGCCGTTGAGGCTCTTGCGGCAGGCGTTCGCGGTGCGGGCATTGGAAGCGGTAGCAATCTTCATGCCGACAAAGCCGGAAAGACCCGAGAAGAAACCGCCCGTCAAAAACGCGAACGGCACATAAGGCGTTAACAGCTTCAAAAATGCCATGACGCCCAAAATGACAAAGATCACGGCGAAAAACACGATCACGATCCGATACTGCCGCTTCAGATAGGCGTTCGCGCCCTGGCGGACGGACTGCGAGATTTTTTTCATGGCGTCGGTGCCCTCATCAAATTTGAGCACGCCCCTCGCCTTGAGCAGCGCGAACAGCAGCGCCAGAATCGAGGCAACCGCTGTCAGAATTACGATCGTACGTTCCATTTACAAATCATCTCCAAAAGAAGTAACGCGGGACAAAATGAACCGCGAATTATGGTGTTAGAAAATTATAGCAAACTTGTGAACAAGTATCAATAGTTTGTCTAAAAAAATTATACAATCGGAATAAAATATTTTTTACCGTAAAACTTATTCATTTTTTATACAGAATCAAACCGTATTTCAGGTTGAAATAATCGGATTTGGTGTTATACTGTACTTGATCAATCCGCAAACGCAAGGAGTGAAACGGGTATGAACAGAGTGATCGCGTTACTCATAGCGCTGCTTGCGCTGCTGTCCCCCACCCTGCCGCAAAAGCTCACGCTCGGCAAGCTGCCAAGTGAAACGCAGGTGGATATGAGCCGATTCGAGCCGGTGTGGAACGATGAATTCGACGGCGACACGCTCGATTTGTCAAAATGGGGCTACACCTGGTGGGAGACCATGCGCAAGGGCGGCTATTGGCATGAGGACATGGTGAAGGTGGAAAACGGGAACCTTGTCATTTCCACCCAATACTTCGACGAGCCGCTGGAATACCGTTACCCGAAATACGATTGGGTCGATGATTATGGACCGGGTTACTACACCGGCGTGATCACCACACGCGATAAATACGAACAGTGTTACGGTTACTTTGAAGTTCGCTGCAAGCTGCCTGCCGCCCGCGGCATGTGGTCGGCGTTCTGGATGATGAACGACAAAGTGGTGAACGTGGACGGCTTCGGCGACGACGGCACGGAAGTGGACGTGTTTGAATCCATGTATTATAAAGATCACTGGTGGGGCGACGACTGCGTCATCGGCGGCATCCACTACGACGGCTACGGACCCGAAGAAAAGGGCGACAGCATCGGCAAAATCTTCGTGAAGGGCGACCCGTACAAGGAGTTCAACACCTACGGTCTCGAATGGAGCCCGGACGAATACATCTTTTATATCAACGGTTATGAGTGCGGCCGGATCAGCACCGGCGGCGTTTCCGACAACCCCGAATATCTTCTCCTCTCCTGCGAGGTCGCGGGACATGACGGCATCGCCGACGCGGATCGGCACGGCACGGGCAAGATCGACCTGACCCCAAAAGCGAACTGGCCCGCCGAATTCGTAGTGGACTACGTCAGATGCTATCAGTATAAAAACATAGACCGATAAAGAAAGGAAAAAACCGACATGAAAAAATCCGTTAAACTCATCAGCCTGTTTCTGGTGATCGTACTGCTCGCACTGAGCGGTTCCACCGCGGCCTACGGCGCCGCCGGCAAAAAGTCGCTGCATTTCAACGCCGACGGCAAGTTCCGCATCATGCACGTGACCGACACACACCTGAATGACGACAACGCGGCAGACACCCTGCGGCTCATCGGCATGGCGTGCGACAAGGAAAAGCCCGATCTGGTCGTTATCACCGGCGACAACGTTTCCACAGACACCCGCGAGAGCATCAAAAACCTGACCAATCGGCTCATGTCGATCTTTGACGATCGGAACATTCCCACCGCCGTGACCTTCGGCAACCACGATTCCGAAAACGGCTGCTACACCAGAGAAGAGCTTATGGCGCTCTACAATGCCTTCCCCTGCTCCGTTTCCGTCGATGAAGGCTCGCTCCTGACAGGCTGCGGCACCTATCGCCTTGCCATTCTGGGTTCCAGAGACAGCGAAGTCAAGTTCAACGTGTGGGTGTTCGATTCCGGCGATTACGACGACGAGGGACATTACGCCAATGTCGCGGAAGATCAGGTCACGTGGTACAAACTGGATTCCGCGCTCCTTGAAGTCCTCGCCGGCAGAAAGATCTACTCCGTCGCCTTCCAGCACATCATCGTGCCGGAAATTTACGAGGCGCTCGAACCGGTCAAGACGCATGTGCCCTACTCCTACAAGCGCATTTACAGCGACGGCGAATACTACCGCTTCGACCCGAACAAAACCAACTACGGCTGCCTGCACGAAATGCCCTGCCCCGGCTACTACAACCACGGTCAGTTTGACGCCATGGTGGAACGCGGCGACGTGCTCGGCATTTTCACGGGACACGACCACACCAACGCGTTCGGCGTGAAATACAAAGGCATCGACATCGTCAATTCCCTTTCGACCCGCTACAACGGCGACGCGTTCTCCACGCAGTACGGCTACCGCATCATTGAGATCGACGAAAAGGACACCTCCAAGTATACGACCCGCGTGGTTCACTGGTACGACTTTGTCAATACGGACGGCGTCGCGGCTTTGGCGAAGGATTCCGCCGCCAAGAGAATGCTGAACGACATCCGATTCAAGGGCGCATTCCAGAAGCTCGGCATGAATCTGGGCGTGTTCTTCGTGCAGCTCTTCGGCCGCACGGTCAAATATCCGGATTAAAACAAAAGGAAACGTAAGAAACGGCTGCATCGAAGAACCGATGCAGCCGCTTTTCATTTCTCAGAGATCACAGCACGAGCTCGCGGGTCAGGCGCAGGTCGCGGGAGGAGGCGCCGGCGTGGATGCGGAACATGCCGGGCTCCACGACCCACTCATATTGCTTATTCATCAGGCGGAACGCGGTTTCGTCAAGTTTGATTGTAACGGTCTTTTCTTCACCGGGCTGCAGGGAAACTCTTTGGAAGCCCTTGAGCAGCACGTCGGGCGTGACGACCGAGCTTTCGCAGTCCTCCACGTAAATCTGAATGACCTCGTCCCCTGCCCTGTCGCCGACGTTTTTCACGGTGACGGTCACTTCAGCACTCTTGTCGCCCGTTTTGGTCACGGTCATGTCGGTATAGTCAAACTTCGTGTAGCTCAAACCGAAGCCGAACTCATACAGCGCGGAGCCGTCGCCCTCGTAATAGTCGTTGCTCTTGCCGGGCAGCATGCAGTAGTAGCACGGGATCATGCCGCTCGCGCGCGGGAGCGAGAACGGCAGACGGCCGGCGGGGTTGATCTTGCCGGTGAGTGCGTCGCAGATCGCCTGCGAACCCTGTTCGCCGCAGAACCAGAAGGACAGCACCGCGTCGGCTTTATCGCTCTCTTTGGTAATCACCAACGGGCGACCGTGCACAAGCACCATCACGATCGGCTTGCCCAGTTCGGCAAGGCGCAGGAACAGCTTGGACTGCTCGCCGCTGAGCGAAAGGTCGGCTCTGTCTCTGCCTTCGCCGCTGGTCTTGCCGTCGTCGCCGCCGCAAAAGATAATCAAATCGCTGTCCTTCGCCAGCGCAACGGCGCGGTCGGATTCGTCGAACACCGCCGCTTCCCTGTCGATCAGATGGCGCTGATCGCTCAGTTCGAGCTTGACGTCGCTTTTGCTGATGGAGCAGCCGTCACACTGGACGAATTCCGTGTTCGGAAATTCGCGGCGCAGCACTTCCGCGACCGAATCCAGGTGCCGGTCGGTCGGTTCGGTGCAGTAGCCGCCCAGCTGGGTCTTGTTGGAGGCGGGACCAACGAGCGCGACTTTTTTATATTGGTTAAAATCGAGCGGCAGAATACCGTTGTTTTTGAGGAGCGTGGCGGATTTCCGCGCCACCTCCAGCGCCTTTTCGATGTGCGCGGGCGCGTTGATGACGGTTTTCCACGCTTCTTCGTCGGTGAACGGGTGCTCGAACAGCCCGAGCAGGAATTTCAGCTTCAGCACGCGGCGGCAGGATTCGTCGATCTCGGCTTCGTCCAGCCTGCCCTCGCCGATCAGTTCTTCCACGGAATCGATCCACAGCTTGTTCGCATACTCGCTGCCGCCCTGACAATCCAGCCCGTTCTTTTTCGCCAGATAGATGGCTTCCTTCGGGCTGCCCGCCAGCTTATGGGTCTTATGGATGCGGCGCAGCGCGCCCCAGTCGGAACGGCAGATGCCCTTGAGCCCCATCCGTTCCTTGAGCACGTCTTTCAGATAATGGCTCGACGCGATGACGACCTCACTGTCGATCGAGTTGTAACAGATCATCACGTCGTAAGCGCCGCCGTCCCTGATCGCTTTTTCAAACACGGGCAGGTAGACGCTTTCGACCTCGCGCGGACCAACGCGGGCGGGGCTGCAGTTGCGGCCGGACTCGGCGACGCCGTGGACGCAGAAATGCTTCGGCTCGGAAATGACCGCGTCGGGTTTGGCAATATCGCCGTTCTGGTGACCTCTGACCACCTGCGTGCCCATTTCAGCCGCCAAATAGGAATCCTCGCCGAAGGTCTCCTCCGTGCGCCCCCAGCGCGGCTCGCGCACCACGTCCAGATTGGGGCAAAGCACCTCATAAATGCCGAGTGAGCGCGCCTCCGTGCCGACCACACGACCGTAATCATAGGCTAAATCGGTGTCAAACGTCGCCGCCAGAGCCGTGGGCGCGGGCAAAATCGTGCCGCGAACGCCGCAGATGCCATGCAGCGCTTCGCCCGTGAAGATCACGGGGATGCCCAGCCGAGAATGATCCATGAAGAACGTCTGCAGTCGGTTCATGATGGCGGGAACGGAATAGTTATCGTGAATGTAGCCGAGCCCGTCAGGAAAATCCTGCTCCAGCCGTTCCCAGTCATAGTCCGCATCCGGACAGACCGCGCAATGGTTGGCGGCTTCGTTCTTCGTGCTGTATTCCGAGCCAAACTTCATATCGAGCTGGGCGATCTTTTCCCGCAGCGTCATGCGCCCCAGCAGATCGGCGACGCGCTCGTCTACGGGCAGCGACGGATTTTTATAAGGGGCGTTGTTCGGATTGTCCTGTTGATTCATCGGTCTACCTCCCACATGGTAAATATCTGATTCGATTATATGAAATTATCGGTTGCGAATCAAGGATTTTCTTGTATTTCAAATGCGTTTTTGTTATAGTGGTGAAGAAAGAAGGGATAACGGTGCAGGACTGGTTAAAACAAATTGACGACAACACGCCCGTGTGCGACATCAACCTGCCGGGTACGCATGACAGCGCGGCAAGATTCGTTCGGTTTTCATATTTCGCCAGATGCCAGAACAGGAGCATCACCGAACAGCTCAACATGGGTATCCGCTTTTTCGATCTGCGCGTGGAGGCGGTCGGCGACCGGCTCAAGCTGGTGCACAGCATCATCGACTGCCGCAAGACCCGCTTCGGCTCTGAAAAGCTGTATATGGACGACGTGCTGGCTCAGATGTTCGCATTTTTAGACGCGCACCCTTCCGAGGCGATCTTCCTGCTGTTCAAGCACGACGACGGCGCCGTGCCGCCCCCTGCGACGTTCAAGCTGTTTTATGAGCGGCACGTTGCCCGGGAAACGCGGTTCTTCACCGAAAACAGGCTTCCCCTGCTGGGCGAGGTGCGCGGCAGGATCGTGCTGCTCAACCGCTGCAACGCGGCGGAATGCGGCGAAGGATTTGACGACGGCAGCAGCGGCGTCAATTTAGCCAACTGGCCGGAGCAGGGCCGCTATTACGCGGACTGGAACCATGACACGCCGATCTACGGCGTTCGGCAGAGAGACGCTTTCTCCACCCTCTATTTGCAGGATTTCTACTCGCTGCCCCCGCAGAAGAAATGGGAAGAAGCCATCTTGCCCGCGCTGACGAACGCCCGCGAACACAACGGATTCGTGCTGAATTACTTTTCCGCCAGCCACGGCGTTCTCGGCCCGCGCGCTTACGAAGCCGTCATCCGGCGGAAAGCGGCAAAGTTCGAGCCGGAAGCGGGGCGGAAATACGGCTGGCTGATCCTCGATTTCCCGAACGAAGAAACGGTCGGGCGGATCATCCGCAGCAACCGCGTCTGATCGGGCAGCAGGCCGTTCCCTGCCGCAAAATGTGAAAAGCCTGTTCTTTTTCACAAAATATCTTGAATAATTTTTCTAAAGCTGTTACAATTAATTGAATTTATATTTTGGAGGGGTGCCAATGTCAGAGGAAGCTTTGGCGGTTTCGACCGTGGAAGAAGTTCACGAAGTACCTCACAAGCACAATCGGCGTTACGTCGGCACGAAAGAAACCATCGCCTACGTCATGTACGATATTTCAATGAGCTTCAACATTGACAAATATCGCGACGTGTTCCTGACCGACATTCTGATCGTCAACTTCGCGTTCCAGACCTTTGTCAACGGCGTGATCGGCGTTTGGGATATCATCAACGACGTGTTTCTCGCCGCTCTGGTCGACAAAACAAGAACGCGGTTTGGCAAATTCCGTCCGTATCTGATCCTTTACGCGATCCCCGGCGTGGCGCTGACCCTGGTTTACTGGTTCATGCCCTACATCTTCGCCGGGACCGGCTCGCATTACATGCCAAAGCTGGTGGCGTATCTGGTTTTGCAGTTCATTTCCAACCTCGCCGGTTCGCTCAACAACATCGCCCGCACCGGCATGCTCGCCACGATCACCCCGAACATCATCGAGCGTACCCGACTGATCACGCAGGCAAACCTGTTCAGCGGCTTTGTCGAAAAAGCGCCCGAGATCCTCATGGGTGTGCTCATCGACTTAGTCGACCACGGCGCGCTGAAGGTCAGCATGCGTTCGCTCTACGTGAGCGGCGGCGTTTTCACCACGCTGGTGGCCGGCGGTCTCGCCTTCTACTTCGTGCTCGTCGCCAAAGAGCGCGTGATCCAATCGGTGGAAAAGCCTGCGATCCGCGACAGCATCAAGTCGCTCATCACCAACAAGCCTTTGCTGCTGATCACCGTTGAACAATTCCTCGCGGCGTTTTCCATCAACAGCGGTCTCAACTTCTACTATATCAACGTGCTCGGTCTGGCGTCCATGTCCACTATCGTCGGCATCCCCGGCGCGTTCGTCTCCCCCGCGAGTTACTCTTACGTTCCGAAAGCGCGTGAAAAGCTTTCCACCAAGACGCTGTGGATCCTCGGTTCCCACACCGACAACGTGCTGCTCATGGGCGTTTTCCTCATCGGTTCCATCAACAAGAACTTCAAAAAGCTCGGCGTAATGATACCGGCGTTCATGATCCGCGAAACGCTGTGGATGACCGTGTACGGCATCAAAAAGGTCATTCCCGAAGAGATGCGCAACGAAGCCATCGACTACGGCGAATGGAAGACCGGCTTCCGCACCGAGGGCATGACCGGCGTCACCAAGGATTTAGCGACCAAGGCGGTCTCCACCGTCGGCGCCATGATCCGCACCGCCATTCTCGGCTCCATCGGCTACAAGCAGGGCGCGGGCTTCGGCGGTCAGAGCGAAAGCACCGAATACAAGCTCTTCGCCACCTGCACCGCGCTGCCGGTCGTCACCGGTCTGCTCGCCATCATCCCGAAGTTCTTCTACGACCTCTCCGGCGAAAAGAGAGAAAGAATGTATAACGAGCTTTACGCGCGCCGTAAGGCCATGGAAGACAAGGTCAACGAAGAAGACAGCAAGAAAGGTCTCAACGGCGAAATCATCGACTCCTGATAAATCAAACACGCAGCACCGGCTGGCAAAAAGTCAGCCGGTGTTTTTATGCCTTTCACATTTTTCTGTTGCAAATATTCCTTCAATATGCTATGATAAATCTGCCAAACAAATTCAATATAGTATTCTCATACGTAGTGTGTATTTTTATCTCCCGGTAAAAATACAGACTCTATTTTGGCATACTACGTTGTGAGAATGTTCAGAATTTGTTTGGCGACAGTTGGAGCTGTGTTTTTCGTGCGCAGCTTCGGCTGCGCACTTTTTTATTTTTGGCATATTGCAAATCTTTCCGCAATGTGCTATGATCAATTCGCAACACAAATCGAATATTGACACAGTATAAGTATGCGTTTTTGTTTTCGGCAAAAACGTATGCTCTGTTTGACCGTACTTGTACTGTGTCCAAACGATTTGTGTTGCAGCAAAAGGAGCTATGCGTTTTTCGGTGCGTAGCTTCGGCTGCGCACTTTTTTATTTTGGAGGTATTTTATGAAAAAAGCAAAAAAAGGTGTATTTAGAATCCTATCCATTGTGCTATGTTCTGTGATGATGCTCGGGATTGTGCCATTCGGTTTTTCACAACAAGCGACTGCCACCAATGCGAACGATGCGTCTGTTTTTCTACATCAACCTAAAGATGGCGACAGCACCTGTGTTTTTACTTCATGTTTGAATATGTTTCGTCGTCGCGCCATTATTGACGGTGACAGTGGATGGGAAACCATAACTCACAATAATTACAAAAATGAAATTACGACAAACGGAGTCAGTGTTCGCTTTACGATCACCAATGTTCGTGGAATGAATGCGTCGATGAACTCCAGCCTCACGTCCGATAAAAAGGGCTATTTCATTTCCATGCTGAATAACCATCCGGAAGGTATCGTGATCTATTGCGGCAGCAGCCCCATGCATACAGTATTACTGACAGACTATGACGGTTCAACCGATACTTTCTATTGTGCGGAGACTTTAAGCTCTTTCGGCTATGGTCGTATTCCTCTGACCTCATGTTATTTGAGTACCTATAACGGTGGCTTGTCACAAAATGGTGTAATCTCAAAAATCAGTCAGATTTGGTGCATCACAAATCGGTCTGGCGGCTCCATTGACCCGCCCACCCCGCCGACAGCATCGACTAATAAGAAGTTGTACGGTATCGGCGAAAGTGCAACTTTCTCTTTTTCTGCAAATGGTGCCACGAGTTTACACTTGTATATTTATCTTAACGGAAGCTTGAATTTTGAAGGTGAGTTCAATCCGAGTCAAACCTATTCGAGATATTTATCGGCAACCGGACATTATGCCTATTACATTATTGCGCATTATCCCGGTGGAAACGTTGAAAGCGGTTGGGATGATTTTGATGTCGTACAAGACCTTTCTGACTATATTCCGGCAAAGCCCGATGTTTGGACAGGAACGGGAGAAGTTGCCGTCAACGATGAAGTGCAAATTTTCCATTGGTCTGAAAAAGCTACCAGCTATTTAGTCTCCATATACAAAGACGGCGTGTGGCAGTATGCTCAAACACATTATTCCAGTTCGTTTACAACGTCTTTTACGTCGGCGGGCAGTTATTCCATTGCCGTTCAGGCAATAAATGAGTATGGCGAAAGCGCTTGGAATTCTATCAGTATTACAGTATATGTTCCGGCACTGCAAACACCGGATGTTTGGGCGGATACATATACACTGACAATCGACCAAAGTGTGACCGTGTATCATTGGGCTGATAAAGCAGCGTATTACGTTGTTGCGATTTATAAAGACGGAATACGTCAATCGGTCGCAACACACTATACAAGCTCCTTTGAAACATCTTTTTCCTCTGCCGGTAATTATTCCATTGCGGTTCAGGCGGTAAACTCTTCCGGTGAGAGCGGCTGGAAATCCATTACTATTACTGTTTATGCTCCCGTACCGCAAAAGTCTGACGTTTGGGCAGGGGCCTATGATCTGCCAATTAATCAAAGCGTGACCGTGTATCATTGGTCTGAAAAAGCTACCAGCTACTTAGTGAGTGTTTATAAAGATGGCATATGGCAGTATGATGAAATGCACTATACCAGCTCGTTCACAACATCTTTTTCAACCGCGGGGAACTATTCCATTGCCGTGCAGGCAATTAACGATTACGGCGGCAGCGAATGGAACACGGTGAGCATTAGCGTTTATGATGAAACTGTTGTTGCTACGCCGACTGTTGAACCGGGTTTCGACGGCGTGGTAATCAACGAAGAAAGCCATTGTATTTACGGCTTGTCGGCAGGTGCGGCACAAAACTGCGTTGCTGTAACCGACGGCACGGCGGCGTATGAATATTCCAACACGAAGCAAGCCCTCGGCACCGGCACGAAGGTAGATATTTACAACAACGATAACATGCTTGTGGATAGTTACACCGTCGTGGTGTTCGGCGATATTGACGGCGACGGCTGGTACAACGGCACGGACGCATATTACGTTTCGCTGTTGGCGAACGGGCTGATTCCGCAAACGGCTTTGACCGACGCGCAGCGCACGGCGTGCGACGCAAATCACGACGGCGTAATCGACAACACCGATGTTTCAATGATTGAGCAAGCCGGTTTGCTGCTTGCACAGGTTGACCAAACCGCGCCGATAGAAGAATTGCAAGCCAACAGCGTTTATCTCGAATACTGCGGCTTGATTGACCAAAACATTGAAATCACCGAACCCGATCAGCAGACAACGACCGAAGAAACGCCCGCAGCACAAACCGTTTTTGGGTGGCTCAAGGCGCTGTTCACCATCGTACTGAATTGGCTGCTGCGAGCATTCTGATTCCCAATAACAAGCAAAGCAT
>JAFTEL010000133.1 GCA_017453685.1 Clostridia bacterium | reverse complement strand
AAATACTGTGCAAATGCCGTATTCGGTTCCCCGATTGGAAATGCAAGCTTCGGCGTTGTCTCGTCTTCGCTCCAGATCTCCGCGATCATCGGGAAGGTGCTCCATGCCTTCGGCCAGCCGCAGTAGAAGGCCAGCTGCGTCGCAATCTCGACTGCTTCTTCTTTCGTTACGCCGTGTTCCTTGCCGAGCGCAAGGTGGCTTTTCAGCTGGGGATAGAGTCCGGCGGAAAAGAGCGCCGCAATTGTGATCATGCTGCGGTCACGCAGCGACAGCTGGGATTCGCGGGACCACACCTCGCCGAACAGGACGTCGTCGTTCAGTTTGGCAAATTCAGGGGCCAGATCACCGAGGTGATCTCTGCCGGCTGTTTGTTTTTTCATAGTGTTTCCTCCTTACCTTACGGATCTTCCAAGTTGATACGCCTCGGTAAACGCCGGGGTGTTTTTGATTTCTCCGGGTTTGTAAACGCCGGTACCGTAAACGACGCCCATCTCCTTTGCGCCCTCCACACAGTCGGCGTAGCCACGGAAGCACTCGAGAGTGCGTTTCTGCGACGCTCTGTCGTCATCGGCGCAGGTCACGATGTAGTAAAACGTTTTGTTCTTCACTTCGTCACCTCCCTGTGGTTATCTGATATCCGGTTCATATTATCTTCTTCGTGGGCAAACGATCTGCTGTCTGCGTGCCGATTACGGATGCCGTTTGCTTTGAAATATATCTGAGCCTTCAGGTTTGGTACGACCTGCCGTTTGAATCGGATATCTCGCTGAGCGAAACGTTTTCATTCCGGAAACGGACGGCGCTTTTTTCATTTTTCAGATGGATTGCGCCCTGCGGGCAATTGTGGACGCAGGCGTAACAGACCTCGCAGCGGCTGCCGAACGTGACCGTATCCGCAACCTTCACGTTGTCCGCCGGGCAAACTCTTTCACAAACGCCGCACCGGATGCAGGCGTCTGTCACGATATAATGCTTTGCGGCGTCCGGCGTTAAAATCCGTTTGCCCATCGCCCGATGGATCAACGCCATCTCCGCTTTTTTCAACGGGCTGACAGTGACGGTCTGCTTTTTCCTCTGCCGGATATGATCTGTGATCCGCGCCAGTTGACCTTCGATATCCTTCTGCGCGACGGAATCCATTTGCTCCCGCATCTCAAAGCCCGGCAGGTAGTTGTCCACCATCAGGACCGCGTCCGCGTAATCCAACCGCAGGCCGATCTCATCGCAGAGGGCTCCGGCGTGAAACCGCGCCGTTGTTTCGTTCATGCCGTAGGTCAAAACAAAGAAAAAGTAGTTCGTTCCGATCTTCGCTTTCAGAAGAAATTCTCTGACCATGCGCGGCAGCTCGCCGCAGTAAACGGGACAGACGACGCCCACGGCATTATCCTCGATCTCATCGACCTTTGCTTTGACGAGCTGCGGGATCGACAGCAACTGTCCTCCGAGTTTTTTGGCGACGTAAAGGCTGTTTCCCGTCGCGGTAAAGTATAAAATCTTCATTTCTTAAGTTCCTTTCCGTTCTGTTCTTGCGCGGTTGTCAAGCAGTTTCAACGCTTTGCCAAGATAATGTCCGCAGAAAACGAACAGGCCCATAATTGCCATGTAATCCAGGAAGAAAAAGAAGATGGGCTGCGTCGGGTCCAGGAACAGGAAATGCGTCTTAAGGAAGAGGTATTCTCCGATCTGCCTTTGGACGAACGCAACCGCGCCGTAAGCCGCAACAGCTGCGGCGATTCCTCGCAGAGCCCATGCTTTCATCCCGGTTGCTTTCGTTTTACTTTTGCGCATCGCGTGGAGCAGCACGTTCCAATGCAGTCCCAGATGCAGCGACATCAGAATGTAGTTTGCATAGGCGCATACCATGTGCACGCTCCGGGCAAACGCCGTCCCTTTGTTGATCGGAAGAAACGCGAATACGTGCTCCGACAGGACGATCCCGCTGATGACCGAGGCCATCACCGAGCCGATCAGCAGAAAAACAAGAGCGGTCTGAAAAATGCGGAAGCTTTTGTATCTTCCCTTGAAAAGCGCGCCGAACCACTTTCTGTTCAGGACGTGATGGACCGTGAACAGCGCAAACATGGCCACCCCGAGGATCTCGTGCGTCAGCGTGCCGATCAGGGAATACGCCATCAGCCCGATCAGCGCCAACGTCATTGCAATATCGACCGTCATTCGAAGCTTCTTCATCTTCTGATCTCCTGTTTT
>JAFTEL010000010.1 GCA_017453685.1 Clostridia bacterium | reverse complement strand
GGTGCTATCCTCGTTATCGCCGCTTCCGATGGCCCGATGGCTCAGACCAAGGAACACCTTCTCCTTGCCCGTCAGGTCGGCGTGCCCTATATCATCGTTTTCATGAACAAGGTTGACCAGGTCGACGATCCCGAGCTCATCGAGCTTGTCGAAATGGAAATCCGCGAAACGCTTGACGAGTACGAATTCCCGGGCGACGACACCCCGATCATCAAGGGCTCCGCTCTGCTTGCCCTCCAGTATGACGGCGGCGACGTCAACGCTCCCGAAATCGCCTGCATCTGGGAACTCATGGATGCTGTCGACACCTACATTCCGACTCCGGATCGTAAGGCCGACCTCCCCTTCCTGATGCCTGTTGAAGACGTGTTCACCATCACCGGCCGCGGCACCGTGGCCACCGGCAGAGTGGAACGCGGCCAGCTGAGAACTTCTGAAGAAGTTGAAATCGTCGGTCTCACCGATGAAAAGAGAAAGACCGTCGTTACCGGTATCGAAATGTTCCGCAAGATCCTCGACTACGCCGAGGCAGGCGACAACATCGGCGCCCTTCTTCGCGGCGTGCAGAGAACCGAGATCGAACGCGGCCAGGTTCTTGCGAAGCCCGGCTCCATTCATCCCCACACCAAGTTCTCCGGCCAGGTTTACGTCCTGACCAAGGAAGAAGGCGGCCGTCACACCCCGTTCTTCAACAACTATCGTCCGCAGTTCTACTTCAGAACCACTGACGTTACCGGCGTTATCAACCTTCCCGAAGGCACTGAAATGTGCATGCCCGGCGACAACGTCGTGATGAACGTTGAACTCATCACCCCGATCGCCATCGAAGAAGGTCTTCGTTTCGCTATCCGTGAAGGCGGCCGTACGGTCGGTTCCGGCGTTGTTACTGCGATCAACGAATAATTCGTTCTTTCACAAAGATCTGTGCCCAAGGCGCTTGCGCCTTGGGCACTTTTTTATGCAGCCGAAATTGAATCAAAAGTTTCGGTCAAGCCTTTTCAAAGGCTTGCGGTTTCCAAAGGCGGCGCCTTTGGTCGCCCACCGCAGTGGGCGAAATTCTTATAACGCATAAGCGCAGGAGGGGAGCCCAAACAGTCCCGTGGACTGTTTCGGCGTGGGGAACCCTCGCCGGGGGTTCCCCGGAGCAAAGCGCTTACGTGAAGAAATCGAAAAAAGCGCATGACGAAAAATCGTCATGCGCTTTTGGTGTTTATCTCATTACTCGGAAAAATAGCTTTCGATGCCGTCCACGGCGGGTTTGATCGCGCTGTCGCCGACCAGTTCCACCGCGCCCTGATCGACCAGGCTTGCGTTCTTCGGGTCGATCGGCAGGCGCGCCAGTACGGGCAGCCCCAGTTCGGCGGCGACTTCGTCCAGCTTGCTTTCGCCGAACACGGCGTGCTTTTTGCCGCAATCCGGGCACTCAAAATAGCTCATGTTTTCGATCAGCCCGATGACGGGAATGTTCATCATTTTCGCCATGTTATAGGCTTTTTTGACGATCATCGTCACCAGATCCTGCGGCGTGGTCACGACCACGATGCCGTCCACCGGCAGGCTTTGGAACACGGTCAGCGGCACGTCGCCGGTGCCGGGCGGCATATCCACAAACATATAATCCACGTCGCCCCAGCCGACCTCGTTCCAGAATTGCTGGATGACGCCGGAAATGACGGGACCGCGCCAGACGACGGGCGTATCCTCTTTTTCCAGCAGGAGGTTCACGGACATGATGCGGATGCCGGTCTTGCTTTCGGCGGGGATCAGCCCCATGGCGCTTTGTTCAATGGCGGTGTTCACGCCGAACGCCTTGGGGATGGAGGGACCGGTCACGTCCGCGTCTAAAACGGCGGTCTGCTTGCCGCTTGCCTGAAACGCGCTGGCGAGCAGCGAGGTGACGAGGCTTTTGCCCACGCCGCCCTTGCCGCTGACGACCGCAATCACCTTACCGATGCTGCTGAACTCGTTGGGAGCTAATTTCAAATCTTTCTTTTCTTTGCTCGAACAGTTTTCGGAGCAGCTCGAGCAGTTGCCGTTACAGCCCATGATGATAACCTTCTTTACTCAATAATGGGGAAATTCGTTTTTTATTTTGCCACGATGTTGACCAGTTTACCCTTGACGTAGAGCTCTTTGATGATATTCTTGCCGTCAAGCTCCGCGGCGATGCGTTCATTCTGCTTGGCCTGTGCGATGGCGTCCGCCGCTTCGATATCGGCGGCGACGGTCAGCTTGGCGCGGATCTTGCCGTTGATCTGGATGACGATCTCGATCTCATCATCCTTGCACTTGGCTTCGTCGTAGGTCGGCCATTTCTGGTCGGTCACAGTGCCGCCGAAGGCAAGCACGCTCCACATTTCTTCGGTCAAATGCGGCGCGAACGGATTGAGGATGAGCAGGAACGTCTTGAGTTCCGCTTTGTTGACGCTGCCCAGCTCATAGAACTTGTTGAGCAGGGTCATCATGGCGGCGATGGCGGTGTTCGCTTTCAGCGCGTCGATATCGCCCGTGACCTTCTTGATGGTCTTGTGCATCAGACTGTCGAGCTCGGGACGGTAGGCGTCGCCGTCCGTCAGAATATCCTGCAGACCCCATGCGCGGTCAAGGAAGCGCTTGCAGCCCTTAATGCTCGCCGAATTCCACGGGGCGGCCTTTTCAAAGTCGCCGATGAACATTTCATACAGACGCATGGTGTCGGCGCCGTAGTCGTTGACGATCTCGTCGGGGTTGACGACGTTGCCGCGGGATTTCGACATTTTTTCGCCGTTTTCGCCCAAAATCATGCCGTGGCTGGTGCGCTTCTGATAGGGTTCCGCCGTCGGCACAACGCCGATATCATACCGGAACTTGTGCCAGAAACGGCTGTAAAGCAAATGCAGCGTGGTGTGTTCCATTCCGCCGTTGTACCAATCCACGGGCGTCCAGTACGCCAGCGCCTCTTTGGAGGCGAGCGCCTCGTCGTTGTGCGGGTCGCAGTAGCGCAGGAAATACCAGCTCGAACCCGCCCACTGGGGCATGGTGTCGGTCTCGCGCTTGGCAGGACCGCCGCAGTGCGGGCAGGTGGTGTTGACCCAGTCGGTCATCTTCGCCAGGGGAGATTCGCCGTCGTCCGTCGGTTCGTAGCTGTCGACCTCCGGCAGACGCAGCGGCAGTTCGCTTTCCTCCAGCGGCACCCAGCCGCATTTCTCGCAGTACACCAGCGGGATCGGTTCGCCCCAGTAGCGCTGACGGGAGAAGACCCAGTCGCGCAGTTTGAAGTTGACCTTCTGGTGACCCTTGCCCTGTTCAGTGAGCCATTCGGTGATCTTCACCTTCGCGTCTTCCACGCTTAAGCCCGTAAGGAAGCCGGAATTGACCATCACGCCGGTCGCGCAGTCGGTGAACGCCTCTTTCTCAATGTCGCCGCCCTGCACCACTTCGATCATCGGCAGACCGAAGGCGTTGGCGAATTCCCAGTCGCGCGTGTCGTGCGCCGGAACGGCCATGATGGCGCCGGTGCCGTAAGAGATCAGAACGTAGTCGGAAATGAAGATCGGGATCTCGGCGTCATTCACCGGATTGATCGCGGCAACGCCCTGCAGGCGAACGCCGGTTTTATCCTTGTTGACTTCGCTGCGTTCAAAGTCGGATTTTCTCGCGCTGGCTTCCTGATAGGCGCGCACTTCGTCCACGTTGGTGAGCCTGCCCTCTTTGATCCACTGCTCCACATAGGGGTGCTCGGGCGCGAACACCATGTAGGTGGCGCCGAACAGCGTGTCGGGGCGGGTGGTGTAAACGGTGATCTTATCGCCGCAGGTGGAGGTGAAGTCGACCTCCGCACCCGTGGAGCGGCCGATCCAGTTGCGCTGCTGCAATTTGACGCGCTCAATGAAGTTGAGCGAATCCAGATCGTCCACCAGCCGCTGGGCGTATTCCGTGATCTTCAGCATCCACTGGCTCTTGACCTTGCGGATGACTTCGCTGCCGCAGCGCTCGCAAACGCCGTTGACCACTTCTTCGTTGGCGAGCACGCATTTGCACGAGGTGCACCAGTTGACCGCCATTTCTTTTTTATAGGCGAGCCCGTTTTTGAACAGCTGCAAAAAGATCCACTGCGTCCATTTGTAATAGCTCGGGTCGGTGGTGTTGACCTCGCGGCTCCAGTCGAACGAAAAGCCGAGGCTCTGCAGCTGCTGTTTGAAATGCGCCACGTTGTCGCGCGTGACGATCTCGGGATGAATGTGGTTCTTGATGGCGTAGTTTTCGGTCGGCAGGCCGAACGCGTCCCACCCCATGGGGTAGAGCACGTTGTAGCCCTCCAAACGCTTTTTGCGGGCGATGATGTCCAGTGCAGTGTAGGAGCGGGGATGACCCACGTGAAGCCCCTGACCGGAGGGGTAGGGGAATTCAACTAAGCAGTAATACTTCGGCAGTGTAAAATCCTGCTTGGCGTGGAAAACGCCGGTCTCCTCCCATTTCTCTTGCCATTTTTTCTCGATCGTTTTGAAATCGTAATTCTTTGCCATGATCTAATCGCCCTGTGGCGCCGCTTTTCAATCGCGCGGCGTCGTTCCTTTCTCAGTCAATTCTTTTTTTGTTTCTTTTATTCGTGTAGCAGGTGGGACAGATCCACGCGCGGCGCGTCCGCCCACAGGCGCTCTAAATTGTAGTATTCGCGGGTGTCGTTCTGGAAGATGTGAACCACGACGGAGGAATAATCCAGCAGGATCCAGCCCGTCGCCTTGCCTTCGATGTGATCCGGCTCCACGCCGAGCTTCGTCATGCCGTCTTCCACGTCGTCAGCCAGCGAACGGACGTGGGTGCTCGAAGTGGCGGAGGCGATGACAAAGTAATCGGTCAGCACGGTGACGTCGGCCGTTTCAAAGGCGACGATGTCGGAGGCCTTTTTATCGTCCAGAATTTTGACAATGCTTTCCAGCAGTTCTTTTGATTCCATAGTATTTACTCCTTATCATTGGTTGCTTTCTATCTGTTTGAATGAAGTCGTTTCGATCGGCGGGATGTGCAAATGCCCCCAAACCTGCGTCCAGGTCTCGCGCAGCCCGTTGATCTCCATGCCCAGCACGTCAAATTGCAGCACGTGGAAGACCGTGTCGATGCTGGAATAGGTGCCGAAATTGTTGCCGGTGGAGAGCGTCAGCGTGGCCGCGTAGAAATCGGGCGCGAGCCGGTGATCCGCCATGGAAAAATCAATTTCATAGGTGCAGCCTTTTTTCAGGTCACCGATCGGCTCGGAAAAGCTCATGCCGACGCTTTCATGGTTGCGGTCGTTGACGTCTACGCGCATGGTCACTTTTTCAATGTCGTTTTTGGCGTGAACCGTGACGCGGAACTTGATGGGTTCGTTGTAGGCGTAGACACATTCGGTCGTGTCGAGCATTTCCACTTTGATGATGCGCGCTTCGTTGGTAGCCCAGGAGCTTTCCGGATGAGCGGATACATCCTTGACCAGCTCATTCCCGCCGCCGTTGGCCAGATAGTGGTCGATCCCTTCGTCCACGTCGCCGATGAAGCTGACCCGACCTCTCTCCAAGAAGATGGTGCGGCTGCAGAGCTGGCGGATGGTCGCCATGTTGTGGCTGACGTAAAGCACGGTGCGGCCGGTCTGCGCGGACTGCGCCATTTGTTCCAGACACTTTTTCTGGAAGCGGCTGTCGCCCACGGCGAGCACTTCGTCCACCACCATGATATCCGACTCCAGATGCGAGGCGACCGCGAAAGCCAGACGCACGAACATCCCGCTGGAATACCGTTTCACGGGGGTGTCAATGAATTGATCGATCTCGGAGAATTCCACGATCGTATCGAATTTCTTGTCGATCTCGGAACGGCGCATGCCTAAAATGGCGCCGTTGAGATAAATGTTTTCGCGGCCGGTCAGCTCTTTGTTGAAGCCTGTCCCGACTTCCAGCATGGAGGAGACCGTACCGTTGATCTCGATGCGGCCGGTCGTCGGCTCCGTGATGCGGGAAATGAGCTTGAGCATGGTGGATTTGCCGGCGCCGTTTTTGCCGATCAGCCCGATGCTTTCGCCGGGCTGCACGTCGAAGTTGACGTCCTTCAGCGCCCAGAAATCCTCTTTGGAGGAAGACCGGATGGGGTGTGCCAACCGCTTGGCCAGCACGGCGAGATGCTGCAGGTTGTTGTCATATTTCATGGTGTTCTTGTGGCTGATGACGTACTTCTTGCCGACGCCCTCAACTTTAATGGCGGGTTCCATGGGTCAAACGCACCTCCCCGTTACACAAGGTCGACAAAGGTTCTTTCCGCTTTTCGGAAGAGCTTCGTCGCGATCGGAATAAACACGATCAGCCAGGCAAAGCTGATGAGAAAAGAGTGCCAGTCGAACACTTCGGTTTTGATCACGCACCACTTGAAGGCGCTGACAAAGCCCGTGGCGGGGTTGACCAAAAACGCAAGCGCGGCAGTCGGGGAAACCTTGGTCTTGATATCATTCATGGAATAGGCGACAGGCGTCGCATACTGACCGATCTGCACCAGCAGGGGGATGATCTGGATCAGGTCGCGGTATTTGATGGTGAAAACGGAAACAAACAAGCCGAGAAACATGCCCAAAAACATCATGGGGATGAGCATGACGGGGGCAAGCAGAAGACGAAAGCTCGGCGTGTAATGATAGATCAGCATCATGATGAGCATGACGCCGAAGGAAATGGCGGTGTCGATCAGAGAGGTGAGGGAAGAGCCGAGCGGGGAGATCAGGCGGGGAAAATAGACCTTTTTCATCAGTTCGGCGTTGGTGACGAAGGTGCCGGACGCCAGCGTGAACGAACGGGAAAACAGGGTCCACGGGATCAGACCGGCGTAGACGATCAGCTGATAAGGCGCGGCGCTGTTTTCGCTGAAGCCCGCCAGATTGCCGAAGATAAAGGTCATGATCAGCATGTTGAGGATCGGGTTGATGATCGACCAGCCGAAGCCGATGAAGGTCTGCTTATAACGCACCGTGATATCGCGCTTGGCAAAGTTCAGCGCCAGCTCGCGGTAACGCCACAGGTCTTTCCAATATTGAAAGCTTTTGCCGTTGGGTTCAATGACGGTTTTCTGCAAAAGCGAACACTCCTTCTATTATCTGTAACCTATATAATAGCACAGGGCAGCATAAAAATCAAGCCGCATTATGCTGATTCTGACAAGCATAATGCGGCGGAAATGACAGACTTTCGGATCACCGTTCTTCGCGGAAATACGCCAGTCCGAGGCTTGCGGGCGGCTGATTCTCGCGGCGGTTGCGCAGGCTGACGAATACCAGCACGAGGATCGTGACGACGTAGGGCGTCATCTTGAAGATTTCCTGATCGCTCATGGTGAGGTTGGGGATATAGTTGTGAACGATGAACAGCCCGCCGAACAGGAACGAGCCGATGATGCTGAAATCAGGTTTCCAGACGGCGAAAATGACCAGCGCGATGGCGAGCCAGCCGCGGTCGCCGAACCCGTCGTTCGACCAAACGCCGCTGGCGTAGTCCATGACGTAGTACAGCCCGCCCAGACCGGCGATCATGCTGCCGATGATGGTGGACAGGTATTTGTAGCGGATGACGTTGATGCCGGCGGCGTCCGCCGTGGCGGGGTTTTCACCCACGGCGCGCAGGTGCAGCCCCGTGCGCGTGTGCTTGAAGATATAGGCGACGATCAGGGCGATGATCACGGCGGTGTAGGCGAGGAAGCTGTAAGAAAACAGCAGCTTGCCCACCGCGCCGAGCTTGTCCGCAAAGGGCAGCTCCGTTTTGAAGCAGTTGCTCGTTTTGGACAGAACGACCGACGGCATATCGCTCTTGACGAGCTTGATCAGCGAACCGCCGAAGAAGTTGCCGAAGCCCACGCCGAAGGTGGTCAGCGCCAGACCGGTCACGTTCTGGTTGGCGCGGAGCGTGGCGGTCAGAACGGAATAGATCAGCCCCATGATCAGGGAGCCGAGCAGGCAGCACAAAATCGGGATGAGCACGGCAAGGAACGGAACAAAGTTCGTCGCCTTTTGCTCATACATGAAGGAGCCGATGACGCCGCAGATGCCGCCGACGTACATCACGCCCGGGATGCCGAGGTTCAGGTTGCCGCTCTTTTCGGTGATGATCTCACCCGTGGAGCCGAACAGCAGGGGAATGCCCTGCATGATCGCGCGCTGAATAAAAGCGATGATCATTTTTCCTGACCCCCTTTCTTCGATTCACGGAACCGGACGGAATAATTGATGAAGAATTCACTGCCGATGATGAAGAAGATGATGATGCCGGTGATGATCTCGGAAAACGCGTCGTTCAGACCGAACTTTGTCGAAATCTCCGACGCGCCCTTTTGCAGGAACACCAAAATAAACGAGGTCAGGATCATGTAAAGCGGGTTGAACTTGGCGAGCCAGGAGACCATGATGGCGGTGAAGCCGCGGCCGCCCGCCGTGGCGCGGCTGATGGTGTGGTCGGTGCCGCTCACGAGCAGCAGACCGGCAACGCCGCACAGCGCGCCGGAAAGGATCATGGTGCGGATGATGACCTTTTTGACGTTGATTCCGATGTAGCGCGCGGTGTTTTCGCTTTCGCCCACCACGGCGATCTCATAGCCGTGCTTGCTGAAGCGCAGGTAAACATACATCACGGCGGTCAGAATGGCGACGATGAGGATGTTGAGCAGATACTTCTGATTGCCGATGGCGGGGAGCCAGCCGATCTGCGTATTCAGATTGATCACGCCGATGGCGCCGGAGCCTTTCGGGTTCGACCAGATGTAGCAAAAATAAGACACGATCTGAATGGCGATGTAGTTCATCATCAGGGTGAACAGCGTTTCGTTCGTGTTCCAGTTTGCCTTGAAAAACGCCGGGATCACGCCCCAGACCGCGCCGGCAACGATGCTCGCCGCGATCATCACAACAAAGAGCACGGGCGTGGGCAGCTTGTTGCCCAGCAGGATCATGCACGAGGCGGTGGCAAGCCCGCCGATGAGTACCTGACCTTCGGCGCCGATGTTCCAGAAGCGCATGCGAAACGCCGGGGTCACGGCGAGGGAAACGCTCAGCAGCATGGCAAGGTTCTGTGCCAGGTTCCAGATGCGACGTTCGGTGCCGATCGCGCCTTCGATCATGGTCTTGTAGACGCTCAGCGGGTTTTCGCCCGTGAGCAACACGGTCACAACGGCGCTGACGAGCAGCGCGGCAACGACCGAGGCGATGCGGATCAGCCACGCCTGCCACGCCGGAATGCCGGTGATGCGCTTGACAATGTGGATGAGCGGCTCATGCGCCTGTTTTTCCGGTTTAGCCATGGTTCGTTTCACCTCCGTCATGCTTGGTCATCAGCAAGCCGATTTCTTCTTTCGTCGCGGTTCTCGCGTCGACGATGCCGGTGATCCGACCGGAGCCGAGTACGGCGATGCGGTCGCACAGTTCAATGAGAATATCGAGGTCCTCGCCGACAAAGATCACGGCAACGCCGTTTTGCTTCTGTTCATTGAGCAGGTTATAAATGAGATAAGAGGAGTTGATGTCGAGCCCGCGCACCGGATAGGCGGCCATGAGCACGGTGGGGGAGGAGGCGATCTCACGCCCGACCAGCACCTTCTGCACGTTGCCGCCGGACAGGCGGCGCACCAGCGTGGTGGCGCTGGGGGTGACGACCTCCAGATCGCGGATGATGCGGTCGGCAAGTTTTCTCGGCGGTTTGCGCTC
>JAFTEL010000009.1 GCA_017453685.1 Clostridia bacterium | reverse complement strand
GCGGTCATCGGCGACGACTGCATCCTGTATCAGGGCGTGACGCTGGGCGGTACCGGCAAGGACCACGGCAAACGCCACCCCACGCTGGGCAACAACGTGCTGGTCGGCGCAGGCGCCAAGGTGCTGGGCCCGTTCAAGATCGGCGACAATTCCAACGTCGCGGCGGGCTCCATCGTGCTGTCAGAGATCCCGCCCAACTGCACCGCCGTGGGCATCCCGGCCAAGGTCATCAAGCAGGACGGCATCCGCATCGACCGGCTGGACCAGATCCACGTTGCCGACCCCGTGGAGCTGGCGCTCTCCGGCGTGAACGCAAGGCTCGACATGCTGGAGGAAGAGATGTCCGACGCCAGCAACGCCTGCCCGCGTCTGCGTCTGCGCGAGCATGAAAAGGACCTGTGGATCGACCGGGACTTCTGGGTGGTGTGAGCTGTTAGCTGTTAGCTGTTAGTACGCGCCCGACAGCTCGGCAACCGGAAGTGACGCCCCGCGAAAAAAATTCGCAATTGCGGTCGCGAGGGATTTTTCCTTTGCCGATGGGTTTCGTCCGCGAAGGAACGCGCAGGTGAATTCTTTGTTCCTATTGGTACGCGGGAAAGGTTTGACTCTGCCGGAAGCGACGCGCCGCCGATGATACGCGGCGGTAAGGGGAACGTATTTAGCCTCCACCGAGATCGGGGGAGGTGGCGCGAAGCGACGAAGGGGGCGTTGTCGCGCAGCGACGAAGGTAAAGCAGCGATTGCCCAAATCACCGCCACCGTAGGCACCGATCATTGATGGACGAAAGGGCACACCCTGTAGTGCCGATCCGTGATTGACCCGCTTTGCAGCGCCTGTAGCGGTCGGCGATCAGCCGACTGGGCGCTGAGTGATATGTTTTCGCAAATCAATGATTGGCGCCTGCGACGGATGAAACAGCCGAGCCCTGACCGTCATAACCTTCCGTGTCTCTCACATAATCTGCGTCAACGGTCGGTATGGCAACTTCCAGTTCGGGTTCCGGGTGTTGGGGTTCACTGTAATCGAGCCAAAGAACCTCTTCAATCTCCTGCATACGATCGATCCCTTCGATCGTTAAGCTTGCAAGAATCATCGGAGAAAAGTAACTGGCATACACAAGTTCTTCCGGCGTGAGTTCAATGGCTTCAAGATTGTTTTGATTGTAGGCCGCATACGCTTCCCGGACCAACGCGTTTCGCGTGGAACGCAGATGGTTGCCCATTTCCAGCGTGCGTTCCTGCGCCTCTCGTATGTTTTCCCTGTAGGCCGAATAAAGTTCTTCAAAATTCGGGTCGTTTTCTTTAATGTCGCTTGGAAAATTCGGGATCGCCCTGACTTCGTCATAAATATCTTTTTCCGTATAGCCGACAAGGCGTTCGGCTTCTGCGTCGACGTCTCCGAGGTCAAGGTCTTCAAACCAGATATAGACCGTGACGGTTTCGTCTTCTTCCATGGTTTCCATGCGCTGCTTCAGTGCTTCAGAACGCTTATCCACCGGTTCTGTGCCCGCGTCCGCTTGTGTCGGCTTGGGAAGAATGACCAATGTCGCGATCAGCAAAACAAAACAAAGCAATGCAATCAGCTTTTTCATCGTTCGTCACTCCTTTTTTTGAAATATCAAGGTTTCTCATTTGCTTGTGCTTTACACCTCCCGATCAGATTTTGAGGTTCCTTCAAAAGAATAGATATCCATTCCGCGCGATTTGTTACAAACAATTTTTCTTTTTTGGCTGCATACGATCGTTCAGCGCAAAGATTCCCACCGGAAACCCGCAGCCCCAAAGGGGGCGCCTAAAACATCTTCCCTTCACCGCCGCGTGAAATCGGCGGCGCGACACCTGCGGTTGCCGATCTGTGCGGCGCGTACCAAAATGAAACAGGGCACCTCTAAAAACTCGGGTCGTTTGAGCGCGATGCAGATTTTATCGTCAGATTGCATAAATTTGACGCAGGAATCCTCTCGGCTTTCAAGGAAAATTTGGGCAATATGACGGTGAAAGGTGCGCGCGATCGAGCGGCG
>JAFTEL010000132.1 GCA_017453685.1 Clostridia bacterium | reverse complement strand
GGCTCTTTTCTTAATTCCGTGAAAATGGTATAGAAAAGGGAAAAGAAATGTGATAAAGTGAATACGGTGATGGAAATGAACGGATTCACGAATTATGAAGAAATGTTCGCACAATCGATAGGATTAACAGATCCGTGGCAGATAGAGCGAGCGGAATTTGAAGAAGCGAAGCGCGAAGTGCATGTATATGTCAAAGCGAGGAAGACAGCAAAGTATCCGTGCCCGAAATGCGGGAAGCAGTGTAATCGGTATGATGATGAAGAAGACGAACGGGTATGGCGGCACGGAGACGTCGTATTTTTTCCTTGCTATGTTCATTGCAGAAGGCCGAGGATCAAATGCGATGATGGGATCCATGTAGTGACAGCGCCATGGACAAGACCGGGGAGCAGATACACGCTGTTGTTTGAGAGCTACGCCATGTTGTTGGCGCAGTCAATGCCGGTAAATCAGGCAAGGAAGCTGTTACGGATCAGTCATACTTCGTTGACGGCAATACTGAGATACTGGGTAAAAAAGGCAGTAAGAGAAGATGATTTAAGAGATGTGCGGTCAATATGTGTAGATGAAACGTCATTCAGGAAAGGACAAAGCTATGTAACCGTGATCAGCGACGCCGTTAAAAGAAGGGTCATAGACGTAGAAGACGGCAGAGATGCCGAAACGGTGGAAAGGTTCTCGTACAAACTTGAAGAAAAGGGCGGGGACTGCGGTAACATCAGGACATATATCAGCGATATGTCCTCGGCATATGAATCGGCAAGAGATCTGTGTTTTCCGAATGCAACGCAAATCATTGATAAATTTCATGTCAAACAGCTTATGCTTCAGGCTATGGATGAAGTGAGAAGAAGCGAGCAGGGGAAGACGTTGAGCAGAAGTAAGCGCTCCGGTAAAAAACTGCTGATGATACCGGAAAAACGATTGACCGAGCAGCAACAAACGCGAATCAATGAATTGTCAAAGCAATATCCCAAAACAGGGCGAGCGTACAGAATGGTTCAGGTGTTGGATGAAATGTACAAGTGCACGAATCCGGATGACGCGGAGGCAGTCTTTAACAGAATGGTTAGTTGGTTGAGAAGAAGCAGATTGGAACCGATGAAAAGGGTGGCGTTATCCCTAAAGCAAAGAAAGGCCACAATACTTGCTTATTTTAAACATAGGGTGACAAATGCTATTGCAGAAGCTATCAACTCTTTGATTCAGGCTGCTAAAAGAAAAGCAAGGGGTTTCAGAACCTTTGAAGGATATGCTTGTATGATTTATCTTGTCGTTGGTAAATTGAAACTCGATTGTACTCCTTTGTTTCCCTAACTTTTCACGGTTTTAAGAAAAGAACCGCCCCGCAAATCGGTATTTACAAATCCCGTTTGATGGGATATAATAATATGTTGTTTATTATTTATATTTTTTATTCTTTTTTAATCTGAGATTTGAAAGGGAGATCATGATGAACGTAAACGAACTGTACGAGCTCTGGCTTGCGAAAGCCGACCGGGATCCCGACCTGCGGGAGGAACTGCTTTCCGTCAAGGGGAACGAACCAGAGATCAACGACCGTTTCTGGAAGACCCTCGCCTTCGGCACCGGCGGCCTTCGCGGCGTGATCGGCGCGGGCACCAACCGCATGAACGTCTACACCGTCTCCCAGGCGACGCAGGGTCTCGCGGATTACCTGAACGCGAAATTCGACGCGCCGAGCGTGGCGATCGCTCACGATTCGCGCATCAAATCCGACGTATTCGCCCGCGCGGCGGCTTCGGTCCTCGCGGCGAACGGCGTAAAAGTACACATGTATTCGCGTCTCGCCCCCACGCCGATGCTCTCCTACGCGGTCCGCAAGCTGGGCTGCGCCTCGGGCATCGTCGTCACCGCAAGCCACAATCCCTCGAAATACAACGGCTACAAGTGCTACAACGTCAACGGCTATCAGATGACCGACGACGAGGCGACGGAGCTGTATAACATCATTCAGACCGTGGATATGTTCGACGGCGTGAAGACGACGGACTTTGACGCGGCGGTCGGAAGCGGCATGATCGATTACGCCTGCGACGGTCTTTATGAGGATTTCTACACCGACGAGCTCGCCTGCCGCATCGAGCCGGAAATCGCCGAAACCGCGGGGCTGAAAATTCTGTACACGCCCCTCAACGGCACCGGCAACGTGCCCATCCGCGAGATCCTGCGCCGCTGCGGGCACAAAGAGCTGCGCGTCGTCGCCTCGCAGGAACAGCCCGACGGCACCTTCCCCACCTGCCCGTTCCCGAACCCCGAGATCAAACAGGTGTTTGAG
>JAFTEL010000131.1 GCA_017453685.1 Clostridia bacterium | reverse complement strand
ATCGAAGCCTCCTATAAAACCGATGAGCACGATCTGATGCTCGGCAAGAAGCTGCGGGATATCGCCAAGGTGACGAGCGCCTATGACGCGCTGGTGGCGCAGAGCTATTTTGACGAGCGCGATTGGCTCACCCTGCTGGCCGAGCGGCTGCCCGAAGCGCAAATCTTTGCCGACAGTTTGGTGTTCATCGACGGCTTCAAGGGCTTCACGGAACAGGAAATGAAGATCCTCGCCTGCGTGATGGAGCAGGCGCAGGACGTTTTTGTCACGCTGTGCACCGATGAACTGTTCGGGGATGATTACGATATCAGCCCCTTCGCCTGCGTGCGCGCCACCGCCAAACGGTTGATGGCGGCCGCCAAAAAGGGGAGCGTCGCAGTTAAGTGCGAAACAATCGAACCCTATGCAGGGCGCTACGCGTCGCCCGCGCTGACGAAGCTGGAACAGCTTCTCTATTCGTTTTCGGAAGAAGTGTTTGAGGAACCGACCGACGCGATCACCGTTTGCTCCGCGTCCGGCGCCTATGACGAGTGCGACTACGTGGCGCTCGCCATCAAAAAGCTGCTGCGTTCGGGGCGTTACCGCTGCCGCGAGATCGCCGTGATCGCCCGTCAGGAGGGCAGCTATTCCAAGGCGCTGCGCGCGGCGATGAAAAAGCAGGGCATCCCCGTGTTTGACGATAAACGCCGCCCGCTGCTCGCCCAGCCGCTCGCCGTGCTCCTGCGCGCCGCGCTGGAGATCGCCGCAAGAGGCTTTTCTTCCGACGCGGTGTTCCGTCTGCTCAAGACACAACTGGCGGGGCTGAACGTGGAAGAGACCGGCGAATTAGAGGATTACGTTTCTCTCTGGCAGATCGACGGGCGCCGATGGACGGAGGAATGGAAGCAGAACCCGTCCGGCCTCGGCTGCGAAATGCGGGAATCCGATCGGCAGAAGATCGCGGAGCTGAACGCCCTGCGGGTGCGCTGCGTCGCGCCGCTGATCGAACTGCGCGCCAAGCTGCAGCAGGCCCAGGGCAGCCGCCTGATCGCCGAACTGTATCATTATCTCATCGCCGTTCACGCGGATGAAAATCTCAAGCGCTTCGCCGCGGCGCTGAACGAAAGCGGCAGCGAGGAAGAAGCCATCGAATGCGGCACGGTGTGGGATCAGATGATGGAACTGCTCGATCAGATGGCGGTCACCGTGAGCGCGAGCCGCATGGGCGCGAAGCGCCTGCTGGAACTGTTCACGCTCGTGCTTTCCGTGCAGGACGTCGGCGTGATCCCCAAGGGGCTGGACGAAGTCACCATCGGCTCGGCGGATCGCGTGCGCCTCAATCGCCCCAGGGTCGTGTTTGCCGTGGGCGTGAATGAGGGCGTCTTTCCGCTCACGCCGTCGGCAGGCCGCGTCCTCAACGACGCCGACCGCCGTATTTTGATTGACTTGGGCGTGACGGTCACCGAGCCGTCGCGTTATCAATATCTGGAAGAACGCTTTTTGGCTTACAGCACGCTGTGTTCGCCCTCCGAAAAGCTGTTCGTGACGTATTGCCGCACCGATTTCGGCGGTGCGGAGGCTTCGCCGTCGGAACTGGCGCTGCAGGTTCAAACCCGTTTCCCGCGCTGCAAACGGCTTGATTTCTCCGGTCTGCCGCTGCTCGAAAAGGTGGAAAGCGCCGCCGGCGCGTTCGGTCTGGCGGCGCAGCATTGGCAGGAGGACACCGTGTTTGAAAACACGCTGCGCGCGGTGCTGTCGGAACAGGAGACCTATCGGGCGCGCATGATGGCGCTCGACCGCCTGAATGAGCCAAACCGGCTGGATATCAAGGACCCCGCGACGGCGCGAAAGATGTTTGACGATGAGATCCGCGTTTCCGCCACGCGGATCGAGGACTATGAAAAATGTCCGTTCCTGTTCTACTGCCGCCACGGTCTGGGCTTGAAGGAAAAGCGCAGGGCGGAGATCGACCCGATGCTCGGCGGCACGATCATCCACTACGTGCTGGAAAACCTGGTCAGATCGGTCGGAACCGATCTGGAGCATTTCAGCGATGAACAGATCCAAGCCGAGGTCGACCGGTGGCTGAAGCAGTTTTTGCAGGAGAGCATGGTCGGCTTTGAGGAGCAGGGCGAACGCTTCCGCTATCAATATGAACGGCTGAGTAAGACCGTCTGCCTCGTGGTGCAGAAGCTGCGCCGCGAACGGCAGCTGAGCGACTTTGAACCGACCGATTTTGAACTGCCCATCGGGCAGGGGGAAGGCGGCATCCCCGCCTTTGAAATCAATATTCCCGACGGCGGCAAAATGGTGCTCAACGGCAAGGTCGACCGCGTGGATACGCTGAAAAGCGACAGCGGCACCTTCCTGCGCGTGCTCGACTATAAGACCGGCAAAAAGGCCTTTGACCTGTGCGACGTGCTCAGCGGGCTGAATATGCAGATGCTGCTGTATCTGTTCGCCATCGAAGAAAACGGCGGCAGCCGCTACGGCAAAGTGATCCCCTCGGGCGTGCTCTACGTGCCGGCGAAGAACGACAATTCCGCCGTGGCGCGCAGCGTGCCGGAGGAGGAGATTCGCCAAAAGATGATGGACGACGCCAAGATGACAGGTCTCGTGCTCAACGATGAGCGGGTCATTCACGCCACCGATAAAACCGAAGGCGGCAAAGCCGTCATTCGCGGGCGCAGGGGTGTGGCGGGCAGCCTGATCGACGCGGCCGATCTGAACAGACTCAAACAGGCGGTCTGCGCCAAAGTCGGTGATATGGGGCTGAAGCTGCATGAGGGCAAGGTCAGCGCCTGTCCCGTGCGAAAGGGCGGCAGCGTCGCCTTGCCGTGCGATTACTGCGCCTACGGCGAGGTCTGCCTGCATCGGGAGACCGACGAGCAAAGGCTCTACGAAAAGGAAGACTTTGCGGTCTGCATCGAAAAACTCAGGGAGGGGGAAGACCATGCCGAAATGGACGGCTGAGCAGCTTCAGGCGATCGAGGGGCGGCAGGGTACGCTGCTCGTCAGCGCCGCCGCCGGTTCGGGCAAAACCACCGTGCTGGTGGAACGGGTCATCCGCCGCCTGATCGACGAAGAAAACAAATGCCCCGCGAACGAACTGGTGATCGTCACGTTCACCAAGGCGGCCGCGGCGCAGATGAAAGAAAAGATCAACGTCGCCCTGCAGGAAAAGCAGGCGGCCACCGGCAGCCTTTGGCTGCGGCAGCAGCAGTTGCTGCTGCAATCGGCAAAAATCTGCACCATCGACAGCTTTTGCGGCGATCTGGTGCGGGAAAACTTTCACCAGCTCGGCATTTCGGCGGATTTCCGCGTGCTCGATGAACGCGACAGCGCGCAATACGAGGAACTCGCCCTGCGTGAAATTCTGGACGAATGTTATGAACAGGGCGATGCGGACTTTTTGAGCTTGAGCGACAATTTTTCCTCCGCCGGCAGTGATAAGGCGCTCGGCGAAGCGATCAAAAAGCTCGCGCTGCTCATGAGTTCGCTGCCGTTCCCCGCCAAAAGTCTGGACGAGCTGGCGGCGCACTATGACAGCGCGGTGCCGCTTTCGCAGAGTCCGTGGGCGGCGCCCGTGCTGCAGACGGTTGGCGATCTGCTCGATTTTTGCGTGAACGCCGTGAACCGCTCGATTCAGATGGCGCAGACCGACGACGTGACTTATCAGGCGCTGGAACCGATGCTCACCGACGATCTGCAGCTGTTTGAGCAGCTGCGCGAAGTTGCCGCGGCGAAGGATTGGAACGCGCTGTATCGCGGCGTCGCCGACATGCGCTTCACTCGCTTCCCCACGGCGAAAAAGAATCAGCCGATCGACGGCGAACTGTGGGAGCGGGTCAAATTTAACCGCGATAAGATCAAAGACTGCGCCAAAAAGCTCGGCGACTATGTGTTTGTGACCGAGGAGGAATTCGCCGAGGATTGTCGGGCGCTGGAACCGATCGCGCGGCAGCTGATCGACTGCGTCAAGCGCTATACCGAAAACCTGCTTGAGCGCAAAAAGCAGGATAACGCCTTCACGTTCAACGACGTGGAGCATCTGGCGCTGAACCTGCTGGTGGATGAAAACGGGCAAAAAACGGAACTGGCGCGGTCGTTAAGCGAACACTGCGTGGAGATCATGGTGGACGAGTATCAGGACACCAACGAACTGCAGGATATGATCTTTTCCGCCATTTCCAAAGACGAGAGCAATCTGTTCTTTGTGGGCGACATTAAACAGAGTATTTACCGCTTCCGACAGGCGATGCCGGAAATCTTCCTCCGCCGCCGCGCGGCGCTGCGGGATTTTGACGGCGAGACCTATCCGGCGCGGCTGAGCCTTTCCGCCAATTTCCGCTGCCGCAAAACGATCGCCCAAGCGGTCAACTTCGTGTTCGATCAGATCATGACCGAGCAAACGGGCGACGTGGCGTATGAGCCGCTCAACCCGCTGGCGCCCTATGAAGATCACGATGAAAACGACGTGGAGCTGATTTTGCGCGAGACCGATGCACAAGAGACCGAGCCGCAGTTTGTCGCCCGCTATGTGGAAAGCCTGCTGGCGTCGGGCAGAATGGTCGGCGCGGGCGGCAACAAACGTCCCATCACGCCGGGCGACGTCTGCCTGCTCACACGCACCAAAAAGCGCATCCCCGACTATGCCGCCGCTCTGGAAAAACGCGGCATACGCGCCGTCGGCGCGATCGAGGGCGATTTGACCGACACCACGGAATTGAAGCTGGTGCTCTCACTTTTGCGCGTGCTGGATAATCCGCTGTCGGATATCCCGCTGGCGGCGGTCATGCTTTCGCCGATGTTCGGCTTCACCACCGACGATCTGACCGCGATCCGCACGGCGTTCGCTCCCAAAGAGCCGCTCTACCGCAGCGTGGTCGCCTGCGCGGAAAACGGCCATGAAGCGTGCCGCGGCTTTCTGGCGCGGCTGAACGCCCTGCGCCGCATCGAGATCGGCATGGGCGCGGAAGAATTCCTGCGCCGCTTGTTCGACGAGACCAATCTGGAAGCCATCGTCTGCGCCATGGGCGAACCGCAGCTTCGGCTGGCGAACCTGCGTTCGCTGCTGAGCCTCGCCAACCGGTTTGACGCCGGTATGAACTGCGGTCTGCGCGCGTTTTTGCGCTTTCTGGATTCCACCGACTGCAAGGGCGTGAATTTCAACGTCAGCGAAGACTGCGATTCCGTCAAGATCATGAATATCCATAAAAGCAAGGGGCTGGAATTCAACGTCTGCATCCTGTGCGACCTCGGCTCCCGCTCCGGCGGCATGGATACGGAGACGTGGCGCGTGAGCAAAACGCTCGGCATTGGGCTGATGCGGCGGGAAAGCCTGAGCAACCGCCCGATGAAGACCCTGCAGCATCTGGCGTGCAAACTCGAATCCGACCGGCTGGAGCTGGCGGAAGAGATTCGCGTGCAATACGTCGCGCTGACTCGCGCCAAAGAAAAGCTCTGCCTCATCGGCACGGTGAAAAAGCCCGAAAGCGCGCTGCAGGATATGAGTCTCGCCTGCGACGGAAACGGCAGAATTTCCGCCTACCGGCTGCAAAAGAGCGCCACGACGCTGGGGCTGCTTTTGCCGGCGCTGATGCGCCATGAGGACGCCGCCCAGCTGCGCATGCTCGCCGGCGAAGGAGCGTTCGGCTCCGTGAAGCCCGCCGATTTTCCGCTGCAGGTCTCGGTCGTTCGCGCCGGTCAGACCGCGCAGATTGAAGCGGAAGCGGCGCGGCAGGATCGTGTCGGCGCGGTGGATGAAGCTTTGAAACAGGAAATGCTTGAACGCATGGCCTATACTTACCCTTACGCCGTTCTCAGCCGCGCGATCGCCAAACGGCAGGCGTCCGGCTTTGCCGACGTGCGGTTCAGCGACCGTTACCTCGCGTCCTCCAAGCCCGCATTCCTGCAGTCCGGCGGTCTGACCGCCGCTCAGAAGGGGACGCTCACGCATAAGGTATTGCAGCTTTGCGATTTTGCGCAGCCGTTTGACGGGCAGCTGTCGCGGCTCATCGAACAGGGTGTTCTGACTGAAACGGAGAGCAGGGAACTGGATCGCGGCGCCATCCGGGCGTTCTTTGCCTCCGAACTCTGTCGACGCATCCTCGCTTCGCCCAACGTGATGAAGGAAAAGAAATTCGCCATGCTGATGCCCGTTACCGAGATCTATCCCGACCTGCCCGAGCATCTGGCGGAAGAACAGGTCGTGGTGCAGGGCATGGTGGATCTGGCGTTCGAGGAAGACGGCAAAATGGTGGTGGTCGATTACAAGACCGATCACGGCGTGGACGAAGCCGAGCTGCTCGACCGCCACGCGCAGCAGCTCAAAATCTACGTCCACGCGCTGGAGCGGTGCACGGAATACGAGGTCAAAGAGGCGCTGCTGTACTCCTTCGCGCTGAATAAAACCGTAAAAATTCCATAACGAATTCAAAAAAATGGATGATATTTTTTAGAAATATTGTCCATTTTTTCTTGAAATTTTCCGAATATATTGTATAATATTTTTATGTGTAATTGAAAAGGGAAATTTTCATCCTGTCAGGCAGACCCTGACCTGCTGTTTCTCGTTTCTTCGCGTCCCTGTTCAATCAGCAAATACGACATAAGGAGTGCTTTTATGGCAAAATGCCCCAAGTGCGGTCATCACCTTCGGCTGATCGACGTCAGCCAGAACTGCCCGAAATGCGGCGTGAACATACGCTTCTACAATTTTGAAGAAACCTTTTACCGGGAAGCGAAATATGCCGAACTGAGTCGGGCGGGCATCTCTGCGAAAATCCGTCGGCTGAAGGCGTCCTTCCTCGGGTCAAAGCTCACCAAGGCCCGTCTGGCGGTCATGCTTCTGCCGCTTCTTTCTCTGCTGGTGCCCAGCGGCAAGTTTATCCTGTCGCTCATTTTCAAACAGGCGGAGATTTCGCTGGGCGCGATCGGGCTGTTCACGCTGGTGAGCGGCGGCGGGCTGAATTTCGTGCTCGGCATGAAAGACGCCGCTGTTTCCGGCGCGGCATTTTCCGCGCTGATCGCGGCGCTGGCGGCTTATATCCTCACGGCGGTCTTTGCCGTTGCGGTGCTGCTGACTTCGCTGCTCGGCTTCATCAGCATTAAAAACATGCAGAAGATCGCCTGCACCTTTTCCGCCCTCGGGATCGCGGGAGCGGTCGCTGCCATGATCCTGACCGCCCGCGTTGCCGCCATGCCGGCCAACCCCGTCCTTTCCGGAAAAATGGGCTACGGTCTGCTGCTGACGATCGTGATGTTCGGCGTTACCTTTGCCGTGAATCTGCTGCTTTGCCTCAAGGGTATTCCGGTGGAATATGACGAGGGTATGCTGGAACGCATCGAGATCTTCAAAAAAGTCAAGCGCGGCGAAGTGAATCTCGACGATCTGCCGCAGCCGGTCGTGCAAACGGAAGAGACCCGCAAGATCGACGCGGAAATTGCCGCGGAAGAAGCGGCGTTCCATGAAAAATACGCGAAGAAGGAGGGAGAAGGATGAAAAAGCAGGTCGATAAAACCAAGGTTCTGACCGCTGCCGTCATCACGATCCTCTGCCTGATCTTCGTGGTCGGCTTTATCTACGGTCTGAACAGCGTTCTGGCGATGGAGGGCGCCGATCCTCCCGTGGTCAATGAACCGCCCGCAACGCCCGCCCCGACCTCGGCGCAGGAAGCGATCGACTATCTGTACCGCGCCGTCGATATGGCGGTGGCCGGCAAGCCGAAGGCTGAAAGCAAGGACGAATTCGATATTGACGGCGATACGCTTTCCGTTCAGGGCAGTCAAGCCGTTCAGGCGGCGGCGCAGTTCGTATGCGACGACGTGGAGACTCTGCTGGAAGACAGCTTCGACGCCAAAACGGCGGATTTCTTCGCCGGTATCGACGACGTGCTCCTTCGTCCCGACGTCACGGCGGACGAAGTGGAAAGCTTTACCTGTGATTATATCAAATACGTCTGCCCGTCCTGCGGTGAAGAAAGCGCCGAGCCGCTGGATCACTGCGAGGCCTGCGGCGGCGTTTATCCCTACAACGAAGTGTGGAAGGATGATTACGTCATCGCGCTCGTGCTGAAAGAAGAGGATGACGACATCGTTGAAAAATGCTTCCGTCAGCGCAGCGAGGCTGAGATCGCCGCTTTGACGGCGGACGCCGTCAACGGCAAGATGGAGATCAGCAGCACGGAAGTGACCTATAACGAGCTCACCGTCGTATTCAAAGTGAATCGCGTGAACGACGAGCTCAAAGAGCTTTCCTACCACAAAAAGATGACCGTCAAAGCGGATTTCGCTTTTATCGGCGACTACGCCGCGGTCGAGGGCGGCTCGGCGACGTTCGATCTGGAAGAGAAGAATGAATTCTTCCTGACCTGGCCGAGTCTGAAACTCAACGAATCCACCATGTCGATCGAGCCGGGCAGCGACGATAACCTCCTCGCTACGCTCACCTGCAGCGATCCTGCCAAGCAGACCGTCACGTGGACCTCCTCCGATGAATCGATCGTCAAAGTGGATGAAGAGGGTTATCTCAAGGGCGGCAAACACAAGGTGGCGGAAGGCAAATCCGCGATCATTACGGCGAGCTTTGAGTTCGGCGGCAAGACCTATTCCGATTCCTGTGAAGTGTTCGTCCGCTATCCGGTGGAGTCTATTGCGCTGTCCAAGCGGAAGGCGACGATGAAAGCGGGCGACAGTCTGAACCTTTCCGTCAAGTTCTCGCCCAAGAAAGCAACGGTGCAGACCGTAACCTGGTATACGGAAAACGAAGCCGTTGTGAAGGTGGATCCCGACGGAACCATTCGGGCGGTCGCACCCGGCAATGCCAAAATCTACTGCCTGTCTGATGACGGCTACTTCAGATCTTCTTGTGAGGTGACGGTAAAATGAGTGAGAATAAACACGTTCCCGATGAAGCCAAGAAGGTTCGTAAACTTGTTGACGAGGCGTTCGGTGAAGAAACCGGTTCCGCCGCCAAATTAGGAGAAGAACGGCTGGGGCGTTACAGCAATATCGCCGTTAAAATGTTCCACACCAGCGTTTTGCCGCCCCGTGAAATGGCGCTGCCTGCCATCGGTCAGTTCGCTTCCAAAATCCTCAAGGGTCTGGAAGCTTACCGCCTGCTCTATTTCGTCAACGTTCTGAAGATCGACATGACCTACGTCACGCTGATCCTCACCCTGATCGGCATTTATGACGTGTTGAACAATCCCCTCATGGGTATTGCCTATGACCGCACCAGAACCCGCTGGGGCAAGGCGAGACCCTACATCATGTTCTCTGCCATTCCCTATTTCGCGTGTACGGCAATCCTGTATTGCGGTGCGCTGTTCTTAGGCGATAAATCGGGCAACGACCCCCGAAAGATCATTTTCGTGTTCGTTATGCTGTTCATTCAGGAAACGCTTTCCACCATCTACAGCATCCCGCGCGACAATATGCTTTCGCTGCAAACGGCGAACCCCAAAGACAGAATCACGGTCGGTCTGCTCAACACCTACATCGGTGAATTCGGTTCCCAGATGGTCTATGTAATTTTCCTGCCGCTCATGGAACTGAACAACAAGGGTTACATCAACGTGCCCATGCCCATGATCTTTGCCATTCTGAGCATTTTTGCCTGTTCTCTCGGCGCAGTCGGCAACATGGCGATGGCGGCAGGGTGCCGCGAGCGCATTATGCTCCAGCCCAAACCCGTTCCTTTCACAAAAACGCTGTTCTATATGCTCAAAAACAAATACCTGCTGCGTAACTTCATCGTCAACTTTGCCACCTCCTGGTGGTCTGACGGCGGCTATTCGTGGGACGTTGTGACGCAGATGGAAATTTTCGGCGGCTCGGTCTACGGCTTCCTTGCTTACCTGCCGTACAACATCGTGGATATCCCCAGCGTCGCGCTTGTGCCGAAATTCCAGAAGATCTTCAAAGGCAACAACAGAAATGCCTATATTGTTTTGCGGTTCTGGGATCTGTTCTGCGGCGTCGGCATGGCAGCGTTCGGCTGCCCGCTGGTGCATCATCGCTGGGCGATCATCGGAATCTATGCGTTCTTCTACGGCTTGAACGGTCTGAACAACGGCGCCGCCAATGTGTTCAGTGAGGAGGTCGGCAGAGAGATCGCCGACTATACCGAATACGTCAGCGGCGAGCGACCGGACGGCACCATGAACCTGATCCCGTCTCTGATCACCAAGATCACCGCGCCGCTCAACGCCTTGCTCACCGTGAAGCTGTTCAAGTGGTCGGGCTATGACTCCACCATTCCGATGAACCCGTGGTCACAGGGCAGCAAGATCGTGTATCAGAAGGTGTTCTTCCTGTTCACCGCCATTCATTTCCTGCCCAACGTCGTGAAAATGATCCCGTATTTCTTCTACGATCTGGTCGGCGAAAAGCGTGAAAGAATGTATATCGCGCTCAACGAGCGCCGCGCGCTCATGGCCAAGGAGCACACCACCAATGAAGAAGTGGAAGCGCTGATGGAAGCCATGGAAGAAACCGGCGTCGAGGTTTGAGGCTCATTCAACAGGTTATGAATTTTTACTCGATCGCTGATATTATCATCGGGCTGGAACCGAAATTTCCGCTGCTGCGGGAACGGTGCAGACCGTATCTTTGCAAAAAAAGCGGCGTGACCGATTACGTTCTGCCGACCGACCAGTGCGGCTTTGCCTCGCTTGTGTCGAAGCATCCCGAGGCGACGGAGGAATTGCTCGAATACCTCCACGTCGGCACGATGTTCTATTCGGTGCTGCTCAAGCATCAGGGGCTGATGCTCCATTCCTCCGCCGTGGTGGTCGACGGCGAATGTTATGCCTTCTCGGCAGACAAGGGCGTCGGCAAATCCACGCACACCGCGCTGTGGCTGCGGGAATTTGCCGATCACGGCGCTTATATTCTCAACGATGACAAGCCTGCCCTGAAGCTCGAAAATGGCTCGTTTTTCGCGTGGGGAACGCCCTTCAACGGCGTGCATAATATCAGCGTGAACAAGCGGGTTCCGCTCAAAGCAATCGCTTTTGTGGAACGGAGCGAGACCAATTCCATCGAGCGTCTCGCGCCGATGCAGGCGATCCCGCGGCTGTTCAAACAAACCGTGCGGCCTGCGGATGAGACGCTGATGAATCTGCTTCTGGATATCGTGCAGCAGTTGGTGCAGCAGGTTCCGCTGTATTTGCTGCGATGCAACATGGAGCCGGACGCGGCTCATATAGCCTATGAAAGAATGAATCAATAACGGAAAACAGCCTGTCTCAAGGGACAGGCTGTTTTTGAGGATGTGGTTTTTGTGTGGGAAGAGAATATTGAACGGTCGGTGCGCCGGCGGTTCGGCTCGTTTTGCGCAGCTTTTCTGGCGGCTTCGCTGTTATTCACCGTGCTGCCCTTCGGCTTATTGGCGCATGCGGTTGAACTCGACGGCTTATTGAAAGAAAAGATGTGGCTGGACGTTGAGCCGTTCACCGTGATCCGGCTGCAGGATGAATCAAACTGTTCCGTTGAAGAGGCAAAGATCTTCGTCTGCTTTGATGAGAAAAACAATATCACTTATATCGGCTGCCGCCTTTTCCATCAAAAGCCGACCGCCGAAGCGGCGGACGGAAAGACTGCCGCCGCGCCGCAGAGCCTCTCCGGCGTCGCCGTTCAGGTGGAAAACACGGATTTCCTTTCTTTCACCACGCAAAGCGCGGACGAACTGAACAACGAAGCCTATCAGATCCAGGGCGCGGCGTGTTCTTTGTCGGACTTTAATACGACGGCTGAGATTCGCATCGGGCAAAAGCGCGGGTTCGGCGATCCGCTTCACGTTCAGTTGCGGTTCTATGATGCAGACGGGGTCGCGTCAAACGTGTACGCGCTGTCGATCCCGTCGCCGACGCCGTCGACCACCGCCGCAGTGGTGACCGTCAGCGAAAATATGACGACTGCGCCGCCGAAAACGACCAAGCCGACCACTTCACGCACGCAGAAGGAAACGCAGCCCACGACGCAGCGCACCACGCAGGAAAAGACGACCGTCGAGAAGACGACGAAAGAGAAAACGACAAAGGAAAAGACCACAAAGCTCAAAACCACGAAGGCGCCCAAAACCACAAAAGCGAAAACGACCGCGGTCAGGAAAGCCAAAACGACGAAAACGACACAGCCGCCGGTGGACAGCAACGAAGTGCTGCAGGAGGTTTTGGCGGAGCAGACCAAGACCAGAACGGCGCTCTATATCGGCGTCGGCGTGTTGATCGTCGCCCTGTTTATCGTGTGCTCTTACGCGATCAAGAAAAAAGACGGATAAGCAAAACGCCGGTTTGGAAACCATTACATTTGAAAAGCAGATTCGGCTTTGCTATAATACAGACGTCCACAAGGACAGGAGGTATTATATGAAAAAGCTGTTATCCGTTCTTTTCTCGCTATTGCTGGTCGGCTTGACGGCGGTTTCCGCAAGCGCCGAAACGCTGAACCAATACACGGTCGTTTCGGGCGATTCCCTGTGGAAAATCGCGGTCAGGTATCAAATCGGCGTGAGCGAACTCATCGGCGCCAATCCGCAGATCAGGAACCCCGATCTGATCTATCCCGGCGACGTGCTGACCATTCCCGCCAAGGACGAAACGGTTTCGTCTTATGAACGGGAAGTGATCCGGCTGGTCAATGAAGCTCGTGCTTCATACGGGCTGAAACCGCTGACGGAAAACTGGGAGCTTTCGCGGGTCGCGCGATATAAATCGCAGGATATGCGGGATCGCCACTATTTCTCGCACACCAGCCCCACCTATGGCAGTCCTTTTGAGATGATAAAGGCCTTCGGCCTTTCTTACCGAACGGCGGGCGAAAATATCGCCTACGGTTACCGAACGCCGAAAGCGGTCGTTGACGGCTGGATGAATTCAAGCGGGCACAGAGCCAACATTCTGAACGCATCCTTCACGCAGATCGGCGTAGGCTACGTTCCAAACGGAAACTATTGGACGCAGATGTTTATCGGCTGATTATAGAAAAGGAAAGCAGGAAAGACTTGTTTTTGTCTTCCCTGCTTTTTTGCTTTTTTATCTGCCGTCAGGTCATCTTTTCCTGCTTGACCTTGTGGTCGATGATGTGGCGGGAGGCGAGCTCGTTGCGCACGTCGTCCACGCTGATGCCCATTTCCACCATCAGCACCATCACGTGATACGCCAGATCGGCGATTTCGTAGACGGTGTCTTTTTTGTCGCCCGATTTGCCGGCGATGATCACTTCCGCCGATTCTTCGCCGACTTTTTTTAGAATTTTGTCAATGCCCTTTTGGAAGAGGTAGGTGGTGTAGGAGCCCTCCGGCATCTTCTTCTTTCTGTCCTCCATCAGGTCATACAGCCCGTCCATGGAGAACTCGTGGTAGGTGTCGCTTTCATAAACGGGATGATGGAAGCAGGAGTCCGCGCCCGTGTGGCAGGCGGGGCCGTCCTTTTTGACCACGATCGTCAGCGCGTCTTTGTCGCAGTCGGTCGTGATGGAAACGATGTGCTGATAATTGCCGCTGGTCTCGCCCTTGAGCCACAGCTTCTGACGGCTGCGGCTGTAAAAACAGGTCAGCCCCCGGCGCATGGAGATTTCAAGGCTTTCGCGGTTCATGTACGCGACCGTCAGCACCTTTTTGCTCACGGAATCCACGATGACCGCCGGGATCAAGCCTTTGTCGTCGTATTTCAGTTCGTAAATATTGACCATGATCAGCACCTCACATTGATATTGTTTCTTGCCAGTTCTCTTTTGAGTGCGGGGATCTCGACTTCGCCGAAGTGGAAGATGGAAGCGGCCAGCCCCGCGTCGATGGTGGGCAGCTTCGTGAACAGTTCCACGAAATCCTTGACGCCGCCGGCGCCGCCCGAGGCGATGACCGGCACGTTCACGGCGTTGAGAACTAGTTCGAGCATTTCCAGATCGAAGCCGTTTTTGACGCCGTCCGTGTCGATGGAATTGACCACGACCTCGCCCGCGCCGAGCGAAACGCCCCGTTTGATCCATTCGATCGCTTCCATGCCGGTGTTTTCCCGCCCGCCTTTGGCGAACACGCGGAACACGCCGTCCACCCGTTTGACGTCGACGGAAAGCACCACGCACTGATCGCCGTAGCGCTTGGCGGCGTTTCGGATCAGCTCGGGGTCGCGGATCGCGCCGGAATTGACGCTGACCTTGTCCGCGCCGCAGGTGAGCACCCGCTCAAAATCGTCCACGGTGTTGATGCCGCCGCCGACGGTGAGCGGAATGAAGATTTGCGAGGCGACGTCGCGCAGGATGTCGGTGAACAGCTTCCTGCCTTCAAACGAGGCGGTGATGTCGTAAAACACCAGCTCATCCGCGCCGCAGTGGGAATAGTAATTCGCCAGATCAATGGGGGAGGACACGTCGCTCACGCCCTCAAAGTTCTCGCCCTTGACCACGCGGCCGTTTTTCACATCCAGACAGGGGATGATGCGTTTGGTT
>JAFTEL010000130.1 GCA_017453685.1 Clostridia bacterium | reverse complement strand
TTCATCAACCTGTGCAGTCGGGAAAACATCCCGCTGTGGAACCTGAAAAACGAGGGCGGCGCGCTGTCGGCCGCCACCACGATCGCGGGCTATCGGCATCTGCGTTCCTGCGCGGTGCGTTCGGGGATGCGCAGCCGCGTGACCGCGCGGCACGGGCTGCCGTTTTTCGCCCACCGCTATCGCCGCCGCGTGGGGCTGCTGTGCGGGTTCGGCGTGTTTCTGGCGCTGATCTGGGTCGCCTCCTGCGCCGTCTGGACGATCAACGTCACGGGCAACGCCGCGGTGGACACCGAAGAAATTTTAGCCGTACTCAGCGAGGCGGGGCTGCGCATCGGCGCCCTGCGCAGCGGCATCGACGCGCCGCAGGTGCGGTTCTACGCGCTTTCGCGCCTGCCGGACGTGACCTATCTGACAGTCAACGTCATGGGCTCAACCGTCGAGGTGGCGGTGACGGAGCGGGTCAAGCAGCCGCCCCTCGTGCCCGAAGACGTGCCCTGCCACGTGGTGAGCGCGGTCGACGGGCAAATCGCGACGCTGGAGGCCTACGGCGGCACCAAATTATACAGCGCGGGCGAAGCCGTGCGCGCGGGCGACGTGCTCATCGGGGGCTTTGCCGAAATGGAAAACGGCTCGGTGCGCTTCTGCCACGCGAAGGGCTACGCGGTCATCCGCACGGAACTGACGCTCACCTCCGACAAGTGGCAGACGGAAACGATCCTCACGCCGCTGAGCGAAAAGAAATTCTACGCCGTGCGGTTTTTCGGCTGGCATTTCGCGCAGCCGGGCAAACGCCCCGACGGCGTGCGCCTCGCGCGGCGGCACGCGCTGGTGGTGCGCGGGGTGGAACTGCCGCTGGGCTACACGGAGTATATCTACCGCACCTATACAGAAATAAAGCAGCCGACCGATGGAAACCGGCGGCTGCTTCAACAGACCGAATCTTATTTTTTGCAAAAAGCCGAGCAATTGAGCGGCGCAGTCGTCTGCGAACAGAACCCCGTGCGCACCGAGCAGGGCATAACGAATACGGTGCTCGCCGAGATCAGCGCAGGCGTGGCGCAGGAAGTCTTAACGGAGTAATGCGGAATGCGGAATGCGAAATGCGGAATTGTTTTTTCGACGGAAAGCCTTGTTTACAGCGGCACGGAAGGGAACGGCATTGTCAGTTCTCTTTGATAACCGAAAAGAACCGCACAACGGTCGATGGTTCGATCGCTGTGCGGTTTTGGTTTCAATCAATCGGAGCGAAGCGACCCGCAATTCCGCATTCCGAATTCCGAATTTCACATTTTCTCAAAGCTCGATTCCGAGCTTGTCGTAAATCTTCCCACAGAGGTTATAATACGCCAGCACGGCGGGTTCGATGGCGTCCCAGTATTTTTCTTCATACAGTTCGCACCACTTGCCCGGGCGGCGCAGCAGCACGAGGGTCATGCTCTCGGTGATCGTGCGCCGCGGGCGCGTGTCGTTGATGCGGGTGACGCCGTGGCGTTTGAGGTCGTCATACAGCGCCTTGCGCCCGCGCATACGCTGATAGAGCGTGGAATGCAGGCGGGAGAACTCGCCTTTGAAATTGCTGCATTTCCAGAACCGCCAGCTCAGCTCCGAACGCTCGACACGCTCATAAAAGCGCGTGCCCTGCGTTTTTTCTTTGGCTTCCTGCCAGCATTCGTCACAATAGGCAACGTCCTCGGCGGTGAACGCGGGCAGGATATCGGTGCTGTTGGGGAAAACGGCGAGCGCCTTTTTGTAGCTCGCGCCCGCTTTTTCAACGGTGCGAAGCAGGAAGCGGCAGACCGCGTCGCCGCCGTCGCCGTAGTAGGCGTTCAGGAAGTCGCGCATTTCCGCGTCGTAATCGAGATACGGGTCCTGCATCAGCCGCGCGAGCAGATAGCCGCGCAGTTCGCCGAACTCCGTGTTCATGTCCCGGGAGCTGCTGCCCTCTTCAAACAGACCCTTTGCGTTGTTCTCATAGAAAATCTGCACGTTGCGCTGCAGCACGCCGAAATCGGGATAAAGGCATTGATACTCATAATAGTTGTTCGTGTAATCCCAGATATAGATGCGGTCGCAAATTTTGCCCCAGTCGCTCAAGTCGCGCATGAATTCGACGTTTTTTTCGCATTTTTCGTCGTCGAGCGTGTGGCAGAAGCAGCACTCGATGGAGCAAAGGCGGACGATGACGTTGTCGCGCGGCACGACGGCGGTGGGCGTGCGGCGGGTATACTCATAGGCGAAGGTGTCGATCGCCACGTTGTCGTAGCCCGCGGCCTTCACCGCGTCGGCCACGGCGTTGGCGAAGGTGAGGTTGGTGCCCGCGTGGGAGCCGTTGGCTTCGTCGAGCGCTTTGCACGCGTCGCACTCGCAGTAGTTCTGGTTGTCGTCCTGCGTGATGGAAATGATCTGAAGGTCGGCGTCGGGATCGTAGCGGGAGGAGTGCAGCACGTCCATCACTTCTTCGGTCACGATGCGCAGCACGTCGGGATTCGTCAGACAGAGCTGGTCGGAAACACGCTTGCCGTCGCGCAGGGCGAAATATTCGGGATGCTCTTCAAAATAGGTGTCGCGCGCACAAAACCGCGTGGCGAGGGTGTGGCAGAAGCCGTAGATATAGCAGCCGTTGCCGGTCTGCCCCGTGGCCTGGCGGAATTCCGTGTCGCGGGAAGAGAACCAGTCGGTGTAAGAATATTCAAAGAAAGGCGAATACTTGTCGTCGATCTCCGCGGGCAAATCGAGGGCGTCGACCTGCGGCACGACGCGCTCATCCGCCGCGAACCAGCGGCAGCCACAATAATCGCGCAGGAACGCGTAAACGCCGTTTTGCGCGCCCATGGCGCCCGAACCCAGAACGGTCACGGCGCCGCCGTTTTGCCGCGTGACGCGGTAGCTGCCCGCGGGCTGATCCGCCAGCGTTCCGATCACGAAATCCGCGTTGGCGGCGTCCGAACCGACGGTCGGTTCCTCGGGCAGCATCTGCGCCAGAACCTGCCGCAGGGTCTCGGCGGCTTTTTGTTCCGGCTCCGCCGCGTCCTCCGCCAGCGCGATGAGCAGCGGCGAGCCCTCCGCCGCCAAAGCCGAAAACGGCAAAACGGAGAACAAAAGCAGAACGCCAAGCAGGGCGCAAACCAATCGTTTCATTTGGGTCAGCTCCTCTCTTTTTTCTGAAAAAATGGTAACACGCGCGGCGGGATTTGTCAACAAAAGAGAAAAGCAGCGGGACAGATCGTCCCGCTGCGGTGAAGGCAGTTGTGATTCAGTTTTTCCGATTGATGCGCCCCGTGTAGGAAAGCGCTTCCAGAATGGCGACGGCGGAGATAGCGACGGCCGCCGCGATCAGCGACCAGCGCAGCTCGATCACGCCGCGCTTGCGGATATCGAACAGGATTTCAAACCCGATGCTCAACAGCCCGAGTTCGCCCGCGATGGCGGAAAAGATATGTTCGCCCTTGATGACTTTGTAGGAGATCAGCAGCATGAGCACGACCGAGGAGACGATGATCATAATGCCGATGGGCAGGAAGTAATCCATGAAGATCGCGTTTTTGCCGCTGATGTAGGCGAGGAAGATCAGATAAAGCGTCAGCACACCGGCGCAGATGCAGGCGGTGAGGGCGGGACGCTTGGGCTTGAGCGCCGGCAGCACGCACGCCATCCAGAACAGCATGATGACGCCGAGCACATAAAACGACCAGTCCATGCCCGGCTTGACCTTGCCGATGTAATCCAGCACCAGGCAGATCAGCGTGGGGAACACCAAAAACGCGGAGGCAAGGGCGGCGTAGCTGCGCCCGAACCGATTGATCTTGGCGGGCAAGCCGTTTCCTTCACTGTCCGCCGCGGGTTCGGGCGGGGTCGTCTGGGAATAGCCGTTGATCGGCGCGCCGCAGTTCGGGCAGGCGGCGGCAGCGGGGTCGATGGATGAACCACAGTTGGGGCAGAACATCGTCTGTCAGCTCCTTTATTCGTTATTTGCTTCACTTTCGCGGCAGATTTTTTCCAAAGTTTCCAGCGCAAGTTCCTTGTTTTCCATGGTGCGGAACAGCGCGATCAGGGTGCGCTCATCGTTGGAGCACTGTTTGAGGTTGCGCAGGATAACCACGGGCATGTTGGTCTCGGGCACCTGCTCGTTGTCGACGCAGAGCGTGGCGGCAAAGCCCTCGTTATCCACCAGCGTGTCGGTGCTCACCCGATACATCCGCGCGATCTTCACCAGATTGGTGATGCTCGGCTCGGTCTTGCCGCTTTCATAATAGGAATATGCCGAACGGTCCACGCCGAGCACGTTTGCCACGTCCTCCTGGCTGAAACCGCAGGCGCGGCGCAGCAGCCGCAGATTTTCTTTGAATGACATGGGAAAACTCCCCTTTCACAATTTGTCGAGCCGAAGCTCGAATGAATTGACGCTATGCGTCATGAATTGGCTTCGCCATGATTTCTCGCTCCGCTCCGTGAATTGCATCGCAAAGCGATGCATGATGGGCGGGCGTTGCCCGCACCCATTACAATAGCCGGCTGCAAGCCCCTTCATGCGCAACGCGCAATTCATGACCGAAGGTCAATTCATGCCGTCAGGCAATTCATG
>JAFTEL010000129.1 GCA_017453685.1 Clostridia bacterium | reverse complement strand
GCCATGCGCAGCGATATGGACTTTTTATGCCGCGTGGTCGAAACAGCCATTGCCGCGGGCGCGAACGTGGTCAACGTGCCCGACACGGTCGGCTACATGATGCCCGAGGAAATCACCGCGCGCATCACCGAGCTGATGAACCGCGTGCCGAACATCGACAAAGCCGTACTGTCCGTGCACTGCCATAACGACCTCGGTCTGGCGAACGCCAACGCGCTGGCAGGCGTGGCGGCGGGCGCGGGTCAGGTAGAATGCACCATCAACGGCATCGGCGAACGCGCCGGCAACACCGCGCTGGAAGAATTCGTCATGGCGCTCAAGACCCGGCAGGATTTTTACGACTGCGACACGCGCATCGACACCACAAAGATTTATAAAGCGAGCAAGCTGTTATACAACATCATCGGCAACTCCATTCCCCTCAACAAGCCCATCGTGGGCAAAAACGCCTTCAAGCACGAATCGGGCATCCATCAGCACGGGGTATTGGCGGATCGCCGCACCTATGAGATCCTGACGCCGGAATCCGTCGGCATCAAGCAGAACGAAATGGTGCTGGGCAAACATTCCGGTCGCCACGCCTTTGCCCAGCGGCTCACGGAATTGGGGCTTGACCTGACGAAGGAAGAACTGGATCAGGCTTTCACCGAATTCAAAAAGCTGTGCGACAAAAAGAGCGTCGTGACCGACAGCGATATTGAAGCCCTCGTGGCGCACCGCAAGGTCGATTTCAACGACTACGTGCTGGATTCATTCAACGTCCATTCCGGCAACGACGCCAACTCCGTTGCCGTGATGCGTATGCACAAGGACGACAGGAAATACGAAGAGGTCGCGCTGGGCGACGGCCCCGTTGCCGCGGCTTATAAGGCGATCGACCGCATCATGAAGCCGAAGCCCCATTCGCTCGAAAAATACACCATCCACGCCGTATCCGAAGGGCGCGACACGCTCGGCGAAGCCATCGTCAAGCTGCGCTTCGGAGAGGAGACCGTGAACGGCCGCGGACTTTCCACCGACGTCATTGAAGCCAGCATCCTTGCCTACATCAACGCGCTGAATAAAATGACCGTTGAATTCCGCGAAACGGAGGAATGAGCCATGCCGATGACTTTGACCCAAAAAATACTCGCGGCGCACTGCGGGCGTGAGGAAGTGAAGAGCGGCGACCTGATCTTTGCCGACGTCGATCTGACGATGGGCAACGACATCACGGCCAGCGCCGCCATTGCCGAATTCAACCGCTCCGCCGCGAAGAAGGCGGCCGATCCGAACCGCATCGTGATGGTGATGGATCACTTTGTGCCTAATAAAGACATCAAGGCCGCCGAGCAGTGCAAGACCTGCCGTAGCTTCTGCCGCGAACAGGGCATCGATAAATTTTACGACGTAGGCGACATGGGCATTGAGCACACGCTCCTGCCCGACAAGGGGCTGGTGACCGCCGGCGATCTGGTGATCGGGGCGGACTCGCACACCTGCACCTACGGCGCGCTCGGCGCGTTTTCCACCGGCGTCGGCTCGACCGATATGGCTTACGCCATGGCGAGCGGCAAGGTCTGGTTCAAGGCGCCCGCCGCCATCCGCTTTGTGCTGCGCGGCAAATTCCAAAAGAACGTTTCCGGCAAAGACCTGATTCTGCACATCATCGGCAGGATCGGGGTGGACGGCGCGCTGTACCGCTCGATGGAATTCACCGGCGAGGGCGTGAAGGAACTGGAGATGTGCGACCGCTTCACCGTATGCAACATGGCGATCGAGGCGGGCGCGAAAAACGGCATTTTCCCCGTGGACGAGAAAACGCTCGCGTTTTTGAAGGAACACGGCGCCGCCGAACCGAAGATTTACGAAGCGGACAAAGACGCTGAATATGAGGCGGAATACGAGATCGACCTGTCCGAACTGGAACCGACCGTCGCCTTCCCCTATCTGCCCGAAAACACCAGAACGGTGAGCGAGATCAACGAAGATATTTTCATTGACCAGGTGGTCATCGGCTCCTGCACCAACGGGCGCATCGAAGACCTGCGCCGCGCCGCCGATGTGCTGGGCAATCATAAGATCGCCGATGGCGTGAGAGCCATCATCATTCCCGCGACGCAGCAGATCTATTTGCAGGCGATCAAAGAGGGGCTGATCCAGCGGTTCATCCACGCGGGCTGCGTAGTCTCCACGCCGACGTGCGGTCCGTGCTTAGGCGGTTACATGGGCATTCTCGCCGCGGGGGAAAAAGCAGTCTCCACCACCAACCGCAACTTTGTCGGCCGCATGGGTCACAAAGAGTCGCAGGTCTATCTCGCCAGTCCCGCCACCACCGCCGCCTGCGCCGTGGCCGGTAAGATCATCTCCCCGAACGAAGTGGAGGGTTGACGCTATGCAATTCAACGGAAAAGTCATTCGCTACGGCGACAACGTGGACACCGACGTGATCATCCCCGCCCGCTATCTGAACACCTCCGACAGAGCGGAGCTTGCCAAGCACTGCATGGAAGATATCGACGCGAATTTTGCCGACAAGGTGAAAAACGGCGGAACGATCATCGTCGCCGGTCAGAATTTCGGCTGCGGCTCCTCGCGCGAGCACGCCCCCGCCGCCATCAAGGCGGGCGGTGTGGAACTGGTCATCGCCGAGAGCTTTGCCCGCATCTTCTACCGCAACGCCATCAACATCGGGCTGCCCATCGTGGAGCTGCCCGCGCTTTGTCAAATCACCGAAGAAGCCGACGAGATCGCCGCCGATATGGACAGCGGTGTGATCGAGAACAAAACCAAAGGAAAGACCTTTGCGGCCGCCCCGTTCCCGCCCTTCATCCAGACCATCATCGAAGCGGGCGGACTTTTGAACTCCTTGAACAAGGAGGAAACGAAATGAATTACAAAATCGCACTCCTCAAAGGAGACGGCATCGGCCCCGAGATCGTGGACAGCGCCGTCAAGGTGCTGAAGGTCATTGAGCAGAAGTTTGACTTTTCGCTGGACTTCACTGAATATCCCATCGGAGGCTGTGCCATTGACCGCTGCGGCATCCCGCTGCCGGAGGAAACCGTGACCGGCTGCCAAAACAGCGACGCGGTGCTGCTCGGCGCGGTCGGCGGCCCGCAGTGGGACACGCAGCCGAGCAAGAACCGCCCCGAAAAGGCGCTGCTCGGCATCCGCGCGGCACTGGGGCTTTACGTCAACCTGCGCCCCGCGAAGCTCTATCCTCCACTGATCGACGAATGCCCGCTCAAGCGCGAAAAGGTCGAAAACGGGTTTGATATCCTCATCGTGCGCGAACTCACCGGCGGCATCTATTTCGGCGAACGCGGCACGAGAGAGGGCAAATACGGCAGGGAAGCCTACGACACGGAATGTTATTCCGTGATGGAAATCGACCGCATCATGAAAGCTGCTTTTGACTGCGCGCGGCTGCGGAACAAAAAGATCACGAGCGTCGACAAGGCGAACGTGCTGGAAAGCTCGGTGCTCTGGCGGCAGATTTTCAACGAATACGCCGCGCAGAACCCCGATATCGAATGTGTCAGCATGTTTGTGGACAACGCCGCCATGCAGCTCGTCCGCGACCCGTCGCAGTTCGACGTGATCGTCACAAGCAACATGTTCGGCGACATTCTCTCGGATGAGGCCTCGCAGCTCACCGGCTCCATCGGGCTGCTGCCCTCGGCTTCACTGGGCAAGGCGAACCCCGGGCTCTTTGAGCCGATTCACGGCTCCGCCCCCGACATCGCCGGAACAGGCAAAGCCAACCCCATTGCCACTGTGCTTTCCGCCGCCATGCTGCTGCGCTACGCCCTTCATCAGGAGGAAGCAGCTAAAGTGATCGAAAGCGCCGTAAACCACACCATCGAGCAGGGCTGGCGCACCTGCGATATGAGCGTTAATCCATCGTCTGCGCCGCTGAACACGGCGGAAATGACAGACGCGATTATAAAGAATATTTTATAAAAGGAGATATCAGACCATGCAAGAGATCAAAGTCACCCTCACCACCGAAAAGAAACCGAAGCCCGATTCTTCTTCGCTCGGGTTCGGCAACTACTTTACCGACCACATGTTCATCATGGACTACTATGAGGGCAAGGGCTGGGTCGACCCCCGCATCGTGCCCTACGGCCCGATCG
>JAFTEL010000128.1 GCA_017453685.1 Clostridia bacterium | reverse complement strand
CGCGAAAATCCGAGCGATATACGCCTGCGGCGTTCGATATATTTGCGATGCAAATTCGATATATGGAACTTGCGTTCCATTCGATATGTTCGGCTTTGCCGAACAAGAAAAACTTGTCCCGACAGGGACATATCGAGCCGTTAGGCATATCGAGCGCGAAAAGCGCATATCGAATTGCACAGCAATATATCGAGTCGAGCGACAGCTCGACAATTTCCGATTTGTCTATCTCAATACGATCTTATTTTCCGCAACCGTGTCCGCGCCGTAAACGAACAGCACGCCGTCGAACGCGGTCTCGTTCATCAAAGCGGTGAGCGGCTTTTTGTAATAGCGCAAATCGACCGTGACGATCTCGCCGTAATGCTCCGTCAAAAACGGCACGAGGCAGTGCGCGAACGAATCTTTGACGACCAGCAGCCTGCCGCCGCCGGAATCGGTCGTGATGGTTTGCAGCGCGTGGTTGCCGTCGAGGAAAACGGTGTAGGGGTCGCCGCCCGTCAGGCGGTCGGTGAAAAACACGTTGTCCGCCGTGGTCTCCCCGCCGTTTTCGGCGGTGATTACCGTCGCTTTGCCGCCCGTTTCTTTGCTGCGCCAAACCTCGAGCGTGTCGGGCTTGGTGAGCGTGTAGCAGGCGCGGGCGTAAGACGTGCCGTAAAAGTTTGGCGTTTTTTCAACGGAATATGCGCTTGACGCGTTCGGCTCGAACCCGAGCGTTTTGCCGAGCTCCTCATAGGCGAGGAACGCGCCCGCGCTCGTCCAGTGGTGGTCGGTTTTGTAATAGAGATCGGAGGTGTTCTTTTCAGCGAGGAAACGGTCGCGCAGGTCGATAAAGCGCAGCCCGTTTTGTTCGCAGGTTTCCCGCGCCGCCGCAATTTTTTCAAAATCGTCATAGCGCAGATGGTTTTTCGGCAGTTGTTCCGTGTAAACGCTGCCCTTGGTCGGCACGATCATCACCGCGCAGGGTGCGTCGGTTTTTTGCGCGAAGCGGACGATGCGGGTCACGTTATCGTCAAAATGATTCTCGCGCGCAAAGGGCTTTTCCAGCAGCCAGCCGTCATGCCCCAGATAGACCCCGTTGCTGCCGTTGTTGCCCAGCGCCAGATCGCCGTAGGCGTTGAGCGCCACGAAGAAGCGGCGCAGCGGCGCGTGGTCGGTGAGATAGGTCTCCATCTTTTCCGTGAACGTCCCGTCCGCCAGCGAAGCGAACGAAAGCGCGGGGAAGGGTTCGAGGTTGCGCTTTTCGGTCGCGGAAAATGTCTGCTTGGGCAGCAGCAGGAGCAGCAGCCCCATGCCGAAGCAGAACAGGAAGAACACGGCCGCGAACAGCGGCGGCAGCTTGTGTTTTTTCTTCATAACGATCCTCAGAACTTAAAGTATAAAAACGGATTGTACGCGTCGCTCACCAGACTCGCCGTGCACAGCAGAAGCACCGCGGCGACCGCCGCCGTCTGCAGGGCGGGGAAGATTTTTTTGCCGCTGAGTTTATCATAGCAGCGGCGCACGAGCGGCGTGCAGGCGACAAAGGCGATCAGGAGCAGCGGCAGAACGGAGAGCAGAACGCTCGCCGCGTCGGCGCTCAAAAAGCCGCCGCCGAACAGCCGCGGCACGAACGCTTTCAGCGCCGCGAACCCGCCGACGTCGTCGGCGAAATAGAACAGCACCCAGCCCAGCGCCACAAGCGCCAGCGCATAGACGCGCGAAAAAACGGCGGGCAGCTTTTGCAGGAGTTTGAGCAAAAACAGCTTTTCGGCAATGAGCAGCACGCCGAAATAAAGCCCCCACAGTACGAAGTTCCAGCTCGCGCCGTGCCACAGTCCCGTGAGCATCCAGACCACCAGAATGTTGACGATCTGCCGTGCTTTGCCGCGGCGGTTGCCGCCCAGCGGGATGTAGACGTATTCGCGGAACCACGTGCCCAGCGAAATATGCCAGCGCCGCCAGAATTCCGTGATGCTTTTGGAAATATAGGGGTAATCAAAGTTTTTCAAAAACGAAAAGCCGAACAGATTGCCCAGCCCCCGCGCCATATCGGAATAGCCGCTGAAATCAAAATAAATTTGCAGGCTGAACGCGATCACGCCGCACCAGGCCGCGAGCGCGCCGCCGTCGGTCATGTTGCGCAGTTCGTCCCACAGCGCGCCCATGGGGTTGGCGAGCAGCACCTTTTTGGCGAGCCCCAGCAGAAAAAGCTGAACGCCGTTGGCGATCTGCGCCGTGTTTTCGCGGCGGGACTGCAGCTGATCGTCCACGTCGCGGTAGCGCACGATCGGACCCGCGATGAGCTGCGGGAAGAGCGAAACGTAGGTGCCGAAGGCGACGACGTTGTGCTGCGCTTTCACGTCGCGGCGGAACACGTCGATGGTGTAGGACATGATCTGAAACGTGTAAAACGAAATGCCGATGGGCAGCGGGATGTGCGGCAGGGCGAGGTTCGCCGCGGGAAGAATCGCGTTGACGTTGCGCACGGTGAAATCGGCGTATTTGAAAAACGCGAGCAGCCCGAGGTCAACGACGATGGAAACGATGAGCACGGCTCTGCGCTTTTTGTCGCTGCCGTCAAATGTTTCAAGCAGCCGCCCGACGACGTAGTTGAACAGGATGGAGGCGAGCATGAGTGTGACGAGAATCGGCTCGCCCCAGCCGTAAAACACAAGATCGCTCAGCAAAAGAAAAGCGTTGCGAAATTTCTTTGGCAACGCATAGTAGACAAGAAATACGACAGGGAAAAAGACGAACAGAAAAACAAAGCTGGAAAAAACCATGGCTGTTCCTCAATCGTTGGTCAGGTGGTCGTTGAAAATCGCTTTCATGGCGTCGGCTTCGGCGGAAACGAACATGGTCACATAACGGCCGTGGACGTCGACGGTCGTTTTGCTCAGCAGCTCAAACATATCGGGGCTGTAATCGCGCATTTCGTTCATTCTGTCCTGCCGGTACTGCTCCAGCGTGTCGGCGACCGAGCGGGCGCTTGTTTCGTCGTTGGCTTCGATGAGCACGATCTCGTCCTCAAACCCGCTGGCGTTCTGGCGAATGGCAAAGGAGCGGATCAGCGCGGGATCAAGCCCGTAATAATCCTCCAAGTCCTCGTCGGTTTCCAAATCGACGGTTTCTTTCGGCATGTTCTCGACCTTCATGGCGATCTCGGACAGGATGCCGGGCAGGTCGAGCGTTTTGGCTTCGGCGGGTTTGCTGCCGCAGGCGGCGAACAGACCGACCACCGCGAGCAAAAGCGCGGCGGTGAAGGTGCGGATGATTCTTTTCATAGGAACGCCTCCGTTACGTTGCAAAAGTTGAAGTGAGATAGTTGACCCATTTGTCGCAGCCCTTCTGCGCCATGTGGATGCCCATGCCCTGCGGGTCGCTGCAGTAGGCGGGGTTCAGGTTGCCGTTTTCGTCGCGCAGCAGGCTGTTGATGTCCACGTAAGTCCAGCCGTGCTGTTCGCACATGGCTTGCAGCCGCCGGTTGAACGCGTCAAGCTTCTGGTTGTTGAAGCCGCCGTGCTGCTTGTCGGCGGTGATGGGCGTGACCGATTGAATGTAAACTTGAATCCCGGGCGATTTTTTGCTGATCTTGTTCACCAGCGAAACCGCGTTTTTGATGACCTTGTCGTTGTCGAACGCGGCGAAGTCGTTCATGCCGAGCATGATGAAAACCTTTTTCGCGCCGAGGGATTTCACGCCGTCTTCGATCGTGACCTTTTTGCCCTTGATTTTGGGGTGAACGGATTTCGGATTGTCCAGACTCCAGTTGCTGTTGGTGTAGCTCAGGCTGCCGCTGCAAAGGAACTTCGCCTTGCCGAGATATTTTTTGCCGGCGTTGCGCTGCGCCGTGGCGGTGTTTTTCAATCCGAGCGTCACGCTGTCGCCCACGAAGACCGCGTCGTCAAAAAACGCGGCGCCGGTTTTGGTCGGCTGCGGCGCGGTGGCTTGCGGCGCGGAACTGTCTTCCTCGCGGGGCGCGGCGGTCGTCGCTTTTTTGGTCGGGGCTTTGGTCGGATTTGCCTTCGTCGTCACCGCCGTCATGATGACGGACAGCAGCGTTTCTTCCGTCACGCCTTCGGAAGACCATTCCGCCGAGGCTTCCGTGACGTCCGCCGGCGACAGCTTGGACGAGCCGATGCAGCCCGCAAACCCCGCCGCGATGACCAAAACCACAAGCGCAAACGATATGGCGCGCTTCAT
>JAFTEL010000127.1 GCA_017453685.1 Clostridia bacterium | reverse complement strand
CGGATGCGCTCGCTGCGGTCGCCCGTGCCAACCTGCGCGCGGCGCTCGCCCGCGATCTCACCCGCCTGCCTTTCGCGTTCCGCTTCTAAAATGCGGGAACGCAATATCTTCATAGCTTTGTCTTTGTTCTTATATTGGCTCCGCTCATCCTGACATTCCACCACCGTACCGGTGGGAAGATGCGTGATGCGGATGGCGGATTCGGTCTTATTGATATGCTGACCGCCCGCGCCGCTGGAACGGAAGGTGTCGATCTGCAAGTCGGCAGGGTTGATCTGCACGTCCACTTCCTCCGCCTCGGGCAGCACCGCCACGGTGACGGTGGAGGTGTGGATGCGCCCCTGGCTCTCAGTCTCGGGCACGCGCTGCACGCGGTGCACGCCGCTTTCAAACTTGAAGCGGGAATACGCCCCGTCGCCGTTGACCATGAAGCTGACTTCCTTGAAGCCGCCCACCTCGGTCTCGTTGGCGTTGAGGATCTCCGTCGTCCAGCCCTTGGTCTGGGCGTACATGGAATACATGCGATAGAGCACATAGGCGAACAGGGTGGCTTCGTCGCCGCCCGCGCCGCCGCGAATCTCCACGATCACGTTGCGGTCGTCGTTCGGGTCGCGGGGCAAGAGCAGCACTTTCAGTTCGTCCAGACTCTGCTGCATCTGTTCTCGCGCCTGTTCGCACTCCTCCTGCGCCAGCTCTTTGAGCTCCGCGTCGGCGTCAGGATCGTCGAGCAGCAAAAGCGAATCCGCCTCGGCTTTTTGAGCCGCCTTGTATTCGCGGTATTTTTCGACCACGGGCGTCAGGTGTTTGAGCTCCTGCATATATTTTTTGCACAGCGAAAGATCAGAGGCGACCTCGGGCAGGCAGAGCTGCCGGTTGACCTCCTCATATCGTTCTTCCACTTGCCGCAGTTTTTCAAGCATGGGTTACTCCTTATATAATCGCCGATTCAATCCGCATACCGCGATTAAATCAGCGGTTACTTGGTTTCCTGTGTTTCGATCCGGCGAATGCTCTTCTCGATCTTCGCGCGCGGAACCATGATCTCGTGTCCGCAGCCGCAGCAGCGCAGCTTAAAATCCGCGCCGACGCGCAGCGCCTCAAAACAGTTGGAGCCGCAGGGATGGTTCTTTTTCATATACAGCTTGTCGCCGACCTGAACATTCATATCATAATCAACTCCGATTTGGATATTATACCATAATGAAACAAGAATAGCAACTTTTGCCTTTGGCGGCATGGAACGAAAAACGCGGCATATATATCACTATGCAGCGATTTTCACTTTTTCGTTGAAGGAGGGAGCCGGCGCGATGAACGCCGCAACCATATGAACAGATTCTGCCCCGAAGGACGATTGATCGACACGCCGGAGAATCTCGCCCTGCTGCGGGATAAAAGCGGTCTGATGCAGGCCTATACGCACGGACGTATTCTGGAATCCCGCGTGCTGCTGTGCGATAACAACCACGATCTGCATCTGGATCTGGGCGCCATGCGCGGACGTATCCCGCGCGAAGAGGGCGCCATGGGCATTGAGGACGGCTCGGTGCGCGACATCGCGCTGATCTCCCGCGTGAACAAGCCTGTGCAGTTTTATGTGATCGGATTTGAATCCGACGTTTACGGCGAACAGACCGCCGTGCTCAGCCGCCGGCAGGTTCAGCAGGACTGCTATAAGACAGCCGTTGCCGCCCTGCGCCCGGGCGACGTGATCGACGCGACGATCACGCACACCGAGGGGTTCGGCGCCTTCGCGGATATCGGCGCGGGGCTCGTGGCGCTCATCCCCATCGACGCGGTGTCCGTTTCGCGCATCCCGCACCCGAACGTGCGCTTCGCGGTCGGCGACCCCATCAAGGCGGTGGTCAAAAGCATCGCGCCGGACGGCAAGATCACGCTCACCCACAAGGAGCTGCTCGGCACATGGGAAGAAAACGCCGCCAAATTCAAAGCGGGCGAAACCGTGCCCGGCATCGTCCGCTCCGTTGAAAAATATGGTGTTTTTGTGGAATTGGCTCCGAATTTGGCGGGGCTGGCGGAACCCGTGAGCGATATTCAGCCCGGTCAGCACGCGACGGTCTATATCAAAAGCCTCATTCCCGAGCGCATGAAGATCAAGCTCGCCATCGTCGACGCGTTTCACGCGCAGTATCCGGCGCAGCCGCCGCAGTATTTCCTGCACACCGATCACATTCACCGCTGGGTGTATTCGCCCGCGTGCTGCCCCCGCTTAATCGAAAGCGTATTCGATTAACGGGTCAACAAGCCCGCGTCGAGCACGTACTGGCTGCCGGTGACGTAGCGCGCCTTGTCGCTGGCGAGGAAGAGCACGGAATCGACCACGTCCTCCACCTCGAGCCACGGCACGGGGATGAGGTTGCCTGCGGACGCCTCGGCAATCTCCTCGGGGGTCTTGCCCTCCATTTCGGCCAGACCGTCGTTCATGGGCGTGTTCACGCCCGTGGGGTGGATGCTCAGCACGCGGATGCCGTAGGGCGCCAGCTCGATGGCCTGCGATTTGGTCAGACCGACCAGTCCGAACTTGGACGCCGCGTAATGCGACAGACGGTTCATGCCGCGCAGCCCGCCGATGGACGAATTGTAGATGATCACGCCGCTTTTTTGCGCGATCATGTGGGGAATGACGTATTTGGACACGAGCCAGCCGCCCTTGAGGTTGATGTCGATCATGGCGTTCCATTCTTTTTCGGTCATCTCCCACGACTTGGCGTAGGCGCAGATGCCCGCGTTGCTGAACAGGATATCGACCGTGCCGAAACGGTCGACGCCCTTTTTCACGGCGGCTTCCACTTCCGCCGCATCGCGCACGTCGGCCGCGCAGATTTCACACGCGCCGCCGAGGGCTTCGATCTCCTGCTTCAGGTTTTCCAGGTCAGCCCCGCAGGAGCGGTTGTAGGCGGGGTATTCGATCTTCTGACCGAGGTCGACCGCAATGATGTTCGCGCCCTCTTTGGCGAACGCAAGGGCGACGCCCCTGCCCTGCCCTTTTGCCGCGCCGGTGACGAGCACCGTTTTTCCGTTGAAGTTATACATCAGATTTCTCCTTGTTTTTACTTGTCATATCCAAACAGGTAGGTGTCCAGATCCACGCGCAGCACGGTGTTGATGAGGTTGGTCGCGATCATGATCGCGCCGAACGCCGTGAGCACCACAAGCTGCTCATCGCTGAACAGGGCTTTCATTTCGTCAAACTGCTCGTCGTCGATCTCGTGCGGGTTGTCGACCATGTTGCGACCGAACGAAATGAGCGCCTGCTGCTTTTCGGTGAAGGAAAACGAATCGAAGTCGATGCCCTCATCCCGCAGGATCTTGCGGAAAAAGGTGGAACAGATCAGACAGTCGTTCTCGGCCGAAATGGCGTAGCAGAACAGGTTGATGTCCAGCGGCGACAAAAATTTGGCCGCCTCGTCGCGCAGGGTATACCACTCCATGAGCGCTTTGAAGGACGGCACGTTGTTGAGAAGCGTGCGCTTCATGTTCGTCATCCGACCGATCTTCAAATGATCGTCGTGCGCCTGTCTGACCGCTTCGGGAGCGGTTTCATAATCGATTTGGGGAACTCTTGCCATAGGTTCAGCACCTCCGATAATAGCTGTTGGTCAACATTTTATTCCTTTTGGACTTCGGTTTCAAGAGGAATTCTTGATTTATGCGCTTTTTTTTGGTATAATACGGGGACAGCGGCTTGCCGGAACTGTTTGAAATCGCGGGCCGCACGGAGGAATCATCCATGAAAAAACTGCTTGTCACCGGCGGCGCCGGCTTCATCGGCGGCAACTTTATCCATTATATGCTGCGGGACTATCCCGACGTTTCGCTCGTCTGTCTGGACGCGCTGACCTACGCGGGCGATCTGGAAACGCTCGCCGCGGCTTTTCGGAATCCGCGTTTTCAATTCGTGAAGGGCAGCATCACCGACCGCAAGCTCGTTTTCGATCTGTTTGAGGCGGAAAAGTTCGACGCCGTGGTCAACTTCGCCGCCGAGAGCCACGTGGACCGTTCCATTGAAAACCCCGAGGTGTTTCTGCAGACCAACATTCTCGGCACGCAGGTGCTGCTCGACGCGTGCAACCGCTTCGCCGTGCCGCGTTTTCATCAGGTCTCAACCGACGAGGTCTACGGCGACCTGCCGCTGGACAGGCCCGACCTGATGTTCACCGAGACCACGCCCATCCACACCTCCTCCCCCTATTCGGCGAGCAAAGCGTCGGCCGACCTGCTCACGCAGGCGTATCATCGCACCTTCGGTACGCCGGTCACGATCTCGCGCTGCTCCAACAACTACGGACCGTATCAGTTCCCCGAAAAGCTCATTCCCCTCATGATCGCCAGGGCGAGCGCCGACCAGCCGCTGCCGGTCTACGGCGAAGGCTTAAACGTGCGCGACTGGCTGTACGTGGAGGATCACTGCCGCGCCATTGCCATGATCCTGTTCGGCGGCACGGTCGGCGAGGTCTACAACATCGGCGGGCACAACGAGCGCGCCAACATTCAGGTGGTAAAGACCATCCTCAAACAGCTCGGCAAGGGCGAGGAACTCATCACCTACGTCAAGGATCGCCCCGGGCACGACCGCCGCTACGCCATCGACCCGACCAAGATCGGCCGCGAACTCGGCTGGCATCCGGAAACGCTGTTTGACGAGGGCATCGAGCGCACCATCCGCTGGTACGTGGAGAACGAGGGCTGGTGGCAGAACATCCTCAGCGGCCGCTATCAGACCTTCACCCCGAATGATTTTCAATAAGCATTCTTGGCAGCATTTCTTTTATGGAATGTTGCCAAAATTTATATTAAATTATTGTTAAAATTTACAGCAAGACATTCTTCTTTGACTATGTTATAATACAAGTTGAAAATTTTTGTTCGGGAGGACAAACTTATGAGCACGAAACACAACAGCTTTACCCGTGTTCTCTGCACGATCCTGTCCATCGCGATGCTGATCTCAGCGATTCCGTTTGCGATGGCTCACGCAGAGGATGAGACCCCCGCCGTTGTCAGCTTCGGCACTTACAACAGCAAGGCCGTTCTTTGGAACATCGCCAAAACGACCGACGACGCGTATCTGTTGATCGCGAAAAACGCGCTGGTCAAAGCCAAATTCAACTCGAAGGCAACCGGTTTCCCCGATTACGGCGCGTCTGAGCTGGCGACTTACATCACCGGCACGCTTCTGCCCGCCGCCTTCACCGAGGCGCAGCAGACCAAGCTCGCCGTCTTCACCACCAACTACGTAGCCAGCAACAGCGGGACCGCGGCGAACAAAACCTATGACGCCAAGATGAGCATTCCCTCTTCCGCCGATATTTCGGACGATTTCTTAAAGAAAGCTACCCTGATCGGCACTTCGACCGCCAACAACTACTGGACGGCCGACGCCGCAGTTTCCAGCGCGACCGATAAAAAAGTCAACTGCATTTCCAGCGGCGGCACCAAAATGACGCAGGCTCAGAACGCCTCCACCGTCGCCGTTCGTCCGGTCATCAGCCTTGCCAAGGCCGACCTGCTGGCGCTGACTGCTATCGACGGCGCCACCTTCACCGACGCTGCCGACAACGCCATCAACTACGTGGTTCGCGGCGAAGGTTTCAAGGTCGCCCTTGCCGACGCCTACAACCAGTCCACCGTCGTGGTCAAGGCCGGCGAAGCGACTCTGACCGCGAATGATAACGGCGTTTACACCGTTCCCGCCGACGCGACCGCCATCACCGTGGAAGGCGTTGAGATGAACCCCGCCGATTTCACCGCCTATGACGCAGCTCTTGCCGCCGCCAAGGCGATCGACTCTTCCGCTTACGACGACGAGACCTGGGCGCCCGTCAAAGAGCTGCTCGACAACGAGCTCGATAAAGAATCCCTCACCGGCGCCGATCAGGCCACGATCGACCAGTACACGACCGATCTGAACGCGGCCGTCGCCAACCTGCCCGCCGACTTCAGAGCTTATGACGAAGCGCTCGCCAACATCACCGAGATCAAAACCAAGGGCGACGCAGGCGAGCTCTACGACCTGACCCCGTCTTACATCTTCAACGCCGACTACACCGAAGAGCTGACCGAAGGCATTGCCAAGACCCTGAAGCTTCACATCGCGACCGTTCTCAACAAATACAAGGAAGCGACCATCCACACCTACAAGATCGGTCAGCAGGCAGACGTTGACAAGGCGACCGCCGCCTACAACCTTGTGGCAAGCAAGGTCGGCTACCTTTCCGCCAACATCACCAACTGGAAAGCCGAAAAGGAATTCATCGAAGGTCTGGACGCTGAAAAGTACAACGACGTTGACGAAGCGAAGGCCGCCTGCGCCACCATCGTGGCTCAGCACGACTACGAAACCGATAAGGTCGACGTCACGCATCAGGACGAAGTCGATGCTGCCGCCGCTCAGCTCAAAGAGATCGCCGATCCCTTCCGCAACGGCGAAAAGTATATCCCGACCGATTTCTCTGCCCTCGACGCAGCGCTCGCCGCAGCTCAGGCGATCAACCTCGACGATTACATCACCACCGAGGAATATGAAGCTGACGGTATCGACGAAAAGACTGAGAAACCCGTAAACGAGTTCTACTACGGTGAAGACGGCGCCATTGCCGACGAGATCAAGCAGCAGTTCAGCGCCGCGCTCGAAGCTGCACAGAACGTTGACCGCGAGCTGAACGCGATCAAATACCAGAGCCAGGCAAACATCGACGACATCACCGAAAAGCTTGAGCAGAACATGGCGAGGCTGGTTCCCCTCAAGCGCCTGACCAAATCGCAGAAGAACATCATGAAGATCAAGGCTTTCTTTGAGAAGATCGCCAACTTCTTCAAAATGATCAAGGAAATCAGCGAAACGCTGTGGCATCTGCTCGGCATGCTGTTCCGCAAAGAGATCGACCTTTACAGCGTGTTTGAAATGATCGGCCTCGATCAGAAATATCTTGACATTCTCATGAAGCTCGGCATCAAGCCGATGGAACCAGAAGAGCCGGAAGAGCCCGAAGAACCCGCCGCGGGTACGCAGGCTGTTCTTGCGTAAGATTTACCCAACAAAACTGAAGACGGGCAAGGCCTTTCGCCTTGCCCGTTTTTTGAAAGGAAGGATAACATGAGCCGAAGGATCTTTGCCAATCACTGCCACATCTACCCCGAGGGGCACAGAAGAAACGGCAGAGTAGACACGCTGCGGGAGGTCATGGAGGAATGCGGCATTGAAAAGGCCGTTGCCTTCGCGCCGTTCCCCCACGTGATGAAGGATTCCGGGCTGACGCAGGACCGCAACGAATATTTAGCCAAAAAGATCACGGGCGACGACCGCCTGGTGGGCTTCGGTACGATCGATTTTGAGCAGGACAACATCACCGATCAGGTCAAACAGATCGCTGCGCTGGGCTTCAGGGGCGTCAAGGTGCATCCCGCGGCGCAGGAGATCAGCGTGGTGGGCGAAAAGGCGTTTGAACTGTACGCCGAAGCGGAAAAGCAGGGGCTGTTCCTTTCGTTCCACACGGGGCTGCACTGGTATCGGATCAAAGACTATCACCCCGTTTTGTTTGATGAGGTGGCGTGGAACTTCCCCGAACTGCAATTCAGCATGGAGCACATCGGCGGCTATCACTTTTTCCGTGACGCGCTCGCCGTGATCTGCAACAATGCCCGCCACGAGCCGCACGCCAACGTCTACGCCGGCTGGACGAGTATCGCCGACGTCGGCAAAAAAGATATCTGGTCGCTCAGCGACGAGGAACTGCTCACCGTCATCGAACAGACGGGGTCGGAGATGAGCATTTTCGGCACGGATTTCCCGTTCAAGAGCGCCAAACGGATCAAGGCCGCCATCGACCGCTTCGAGAAGCTTCCCATCAGCGAAGAAGCCAAGGACGGCCTGTTCGGCAAAAACCTCGCCCGCGCGCTCAACATTGATTTTTGAACAAATGCACAACAATACTTGACAAAAGCAATAATTGTGATAGAATGAGATTGAAAAGGGCATGACATTACCGATAGACGGTTACGCCCTCAAAAAAGTCAAAGCGAAAGAATTAACCGCTAACTTTCTCAGGGTTGGGCGGTTATTTCTTTTTTACAGTGTATATGTAGCCTGTTGCAAACAGAAGAATAATTGCCATAACAACAAGATATTCCATACACATCACCCCCTCGCGAGGGCAAAGAGTGTAACCGCCTACCGTTTCTGGTAATGCCATACCCGCAGCACATTATATCATTTCCTCAGGACTTGTCAAATCAAGACGAATTCTTTCTGCAGCAAACCGCCCGCTGCCAAATGGCAGCGGGCGGTTTGCGTTTATTCGAGGAGGTCTGATCAGAATTCATTGCCGGGGAACTTCGGGATGCCGTCGAAGCCCTTCTGCAGGTCGGCGTCGGTGGGGATGTAATCGCTCATCTTGCCGTCGTGGAAGTTTTCATAAGCGACCATATCGAAGTAGCCGGTGCCGGTGAGGCCGAAGAGGATGGTCTTTTCTTCGCCGGTCTCCTTGCACTTGAGCGCTTCGTCGATGGCGGCGCGGATGGCGTGAGAGCTTTCGGGCGCGGGCAGGATGCCCTCGGTGCGGGCGAACTGCTCCGCCGCCTGGAACACCGCCGTCTGCTCAACGGCAACGGCTTCCATGTAGCCGTCGTGATACAGCTGGGAAAGGATGGTGCTCATGCCGTGGAAGCGCAGACCGCCGGCGTGGTTCGCCGAGGGGATGAAGCTGCTGCCGAGCGTATACATCTTGGCCAGCGGGCAGATCATGCCGGTGTCGCAGAAGTCGTAAGCGAACTTGCCGCGGGTGAAGCTCGGGCAGGACGCGGGCTCGACGGCGATGATGCGGTAATCCTTTTCGCCGCGCAGCTTTTCGCCCATGAAGGGGGCGATCAAGCCGCCGAGGTTGGAGCCGCCGCCGGCGCAGCCGATGATGATATCGGGCGTAATGCCGTATTGATCCAGCGCCGCCTTGGCTTCCAGACCGATGACAGACTGATGCAGCAGCACCTGATTGAGTACGCTGCCCAGCACGTAGCGATAGCCTTCGTTCGAGGTCGCGACCTCAACCGCTTCGGAAATGGCGCAGCCCAGGCTGCCGGTGGTGCCGGGGTGATCCGCAAGGATCTTGCGGCCGATCGCGGTGGACATGGAGGGCGACGGCGTCACGTCGGCGCCGTAAACGCGCATGACCTCGCGGCGGAAGGGCTTCTGCTCATAGGAAACCTTGACCATGAAGACCTTGCAGTCCAGTCCGAAATAAGCGCACGCCATGCTCAGCGCGGTGCCCCATTGACCGGCGCCCGTTTCGGTGGTCACGCCCTTGAGCCCCTGCTTCTTGGCGTAGTAGGCCTGCGCCAGAGCGGAATTGAGCTTGTGGCTGCCGCTGGTGTTGTTACCCTCGAATTTGTAATAGATCTTCGCGGGCGTGCCCAGCGCCTTTTCCAGATGATAAGCGCGGATGGTGGGCGACGGACGGTAGGTCTTGTAGTATTCCTGAATTTCGGCAGGGATATCGACGAAAGCGGTGTCGTTATCCAGTTCCTGCTGGATCAGCTCCTCGCAGAAAATGGGGGCGAGTTCTTCCGCCTTCAGGGGCTGCAGCGTGCCCGGGTTGAGCAGCGGCGCGGGTTTATTTTTCATATCCGCACGCAGATTGTACCATTGCTTCGGAATATCCTTCTCGTTCAGGTAAATTTTGTACGGTACGTTTTGTTCAGCCATGGTGTTTTCTCCTTTTCTGATGTGTTGGGCTCATTATAGCACTTGCATTTGCAAAAGGGAAATAGTATAATACAAACGTGCAATAACTTTTACTTATGACAGAGGAGCGGTCACAATGAACCTGAATCAATTGGAATATTTCGTCGCGGTGGCGGAAACGCTCAATTTTACCCGCGCGGCGGAGCGCTGCTACATTTCGCAGACCGCCATGACGCAGCAGATCCGCTCATTAGAAAAATCAATCGGCGTGCCGCTGTTTGACCGCGACAGTCACCATGTGCAGCTCACGGCGGCGGGCAGTGCCTACCTCAACGAGGCGCGCGCCATCCTCAGCCGCAGCAACGAAGCCATACGCATCGCGCGCCTGGCGGACGAAGGCGTCAGCGGCGAACTGACGCTCGGCTTCATCAGCGGCTACGGTCACAGCGATTTCATCCCGATCCTGCGGCGGTTCCGCCAAAGCTGCCCCGGCATCCAGACCACGCTGCTGCGGGGCAATTCCAGCGTGCTGACCGATCATCTGGTCAATCAGCGCTGCGATTTCGCGTTCACCATTTCGCCGTTTCAGCGAACCAACCCGCTGCTGGAGCACCGCCACCTGCGCCGCTATCCCGTCATGGCGGTGCTGCCCGCCGGACACAAGCTCAGCCGCAAGCAGGCCGTCACCTACAGCGATCTGGAGCACTGCCCGTTCATTATGATGCAGCCGACCGACCGACCCAAGGATCAGATGGAGGAATCGCTCCTCATCTATCGGCGGGGCGGCTATCTGCCGCAAATCGCCGCCATCGAGGGCGAGCCGGAAACGCTGATGCTGATGATCGCCGCCGGTCTGGGTGTGAGCGTGCTGCCCGAATACATCACCCGCCCGTATGAGAACAGCAAAGAGCTGGCGATCCTGCCCATGGTGCGGCAGGACGGCGCCGAGGAAACCGTTGATTTCGAGGTCTGCTGGCTGTCGACCAACACCAACCCCGCCTTGGAGCGGCTCCTGTCGGTGATGGAATAAGGTATAAATAAAAGAAAGCCCGAAGTTTGCCGAATCGGCTCAGCTTCGGGTTCTCTTTGCTTGTGGGCTCAGCAGCCCAGCAGCACCTGGTCGTACTGGTACAGCGCGGCGTTGATCTCAAAAATGTCATAGTTGCCGCTGCGGATGAAGTATTCCACGATCCGATCGGCAGTATAACTCGGCGAAAGGGAAAAGCCCGCGCTGCGCAGCAGGGTCTCGGTTTCGTCGAGCGTCAATTGCAGCCCGACGGCGAACGCCAGAACGGTTTGCTTGCTGGGTCGGTAATCCTTCTGCGTGTTGATCTTGGAAAAGGTCTTGCGGCTGACGTTGGAGCGTTTGTAACATTCCACGTCTGTCACGCCTTTTTTGTCAATGAGCTTCAGGAGCGTGACGGCAAAGGTATCGTCCTGCTTTCTGAGCCATTCATCCAGACTCTCGCACGGTTTTTCGCTTTCAGCCTGCATCGCCCCGGCAAAATCGCGCGGCAATTCTGCTTTCGGCGGTTTCCTGCGCGGTTTGGCTTCCCGCATGGCGGGTCTCGCCAGGGAACGTAGGCGGGGCGCTTCATCAAACACAGGGGGCGCGTCGCAGGACATGGGCAGATTCATGGGCTCACGTTCGGCGAGGAAGGCTTTCAGCCCGTCCTCCTGAGCGAGCGAATAGGCGTCGCGGTTGAGCACACAGAGCGTCACGTCCAAATCGTTTTGCGCCGTGAGCAGATAAGCCGAAATGGCGTCCAGCGCGATGCGCAGCACTTGATTTTTCGGGAAACCGAACGTGCCGGAAGAGATGAGCGGGAACGCGACGGTTTTCGCGCCGAGCTCCTCGCAAAGCGCCAGCGCCTTCGTGTAGCACCCCCGCAGCAGCGCGGCCTCGTTCTGATCGCCGCCCTGCCAGCGCGGGCCGACCGTGTGGATAATATATTTGCTTTTCAGCTGATAGCCTTTGGTATAACAGACCTCGCCCGTCTGCAGCGGCGCGAGACTGTCGCACGCCTTGCGCAGCCGATGACCCGCCGCACGGTGCACGGCGCCGTCCACCCCGCCCAAGCCCGTGAAACGCTCGTCGGTCGGGTTGACGATCGCGTCGCACGAAAGCTCGGTGATATCCTGATTGAGGATTCGGATCGGCATGGCAATATCTCCTTTTGATCGCTTGATAAAATCATTATATCACGGCGGCGCGGCGGAATCAACGATCTGCTTTATTCATCCTTTTCCAGCTCGGCGCTCCAGTCGGCGGCGATCGGCGCTTCACATCTCACGCACGCCACGACCTCGCTCATGCAGTCATACAGCTTTCTGGTGCCTTTCCCGGTCTGGCGGTAGTTCGCGGCGCGCTCGGGACGGATGCCGATGTGTTCCGCGGTCTCGACCGCGTCGATGTTGGCGGCAACGAACAGAAATTCCCAGCCGTATTTTTCTTCTTCGTGATTGATCATTTGCTTGATCTTTTTGCTTGAATAGCGGCGGCTCGCGTTTTCCATGCCGTCGGTCGTGATGAGAAAGATCGTGTGCTCCGGCACGTCCTCTTCGCGGGCATATTTGTGGACGTTACCGATGTGGTGGATCGCGTCGCCGATGGCGTCGAGCAGCGCCGTGCAGCCTTCCGTTTCATAATCGCTGACCTTCATCGGCTCGATTCGATCGAGCGGCACGCGGTCGTGGATCACCTTGCTGTCGTTGGAAAACAGCACCGTGGAGACCAGCGTTTCACCGTCCAGCTTTTTCTGCTTTTCGATCATGGTGTTGAAACCGCCGACCGAGTCCGCCTCCATGCCGCACATGGAACCGCTTTTGTCGAGAATGAATACCAGCTCTGTCAGATTCTTTTTCATGTTGTTTTTCCTCCGTTATAATAAATTTGGCTGCTCGGTCTTTCAACCTTGCAGCCTTATCATAACGGATCGGATTTTACTTTTGGTCTCTCGGCAAGAGACATTTATTCCCAGTTGAAATTCTCTCTGCCCGCACCCAGCTCGAAGTGGTACTTGACGATGCCGAGGTCGATTTTATAGCAGGGGCCAAGCAGCGCTTTGGCGCGCACGCCGCGCTCGCTCACCTGCTCAAAGCGAAAGCGCTGTTGATTCACGGCGGTCGGCGCGAGCATGGCGGCCTCCATGCCCTGCTTGAACCACGGCGGCGTTTGATTGGTGAGTTTGGCAAGTTTTTCCAGCGGTTTGTTTTTGTGCGGCACGCCCTGCGTTTCGCCGTAGCCCAAAGCGACCACGATGAACAGCTTCATCCCCTCCGGCGCCGCGACGGGGATCGCCTTTTTCTCAAAGGTCAGCGCACACCAGCAGGTGTTCAGCCCGAGGCTCTGCGCGAACAGCACCAGCCGCTCGCCGTAATAGCCGACCTGTTCATCCGCCTTTTTGTCGCCGAACAGCAAAAAGAAGTTGCGGCAGCCCGAAAAACTGCCGTAGCTGGGCTGACTGGCTTTGAACACGTCTTCATTGTCGGTCACGACCGCGAAAAACAGACCGCTTTCCCGATTGATCGCTTCGATCTCGACCTGCAGCTGCTCCACCTTTTCGGGTTCGATTTTTTGCGCCGTGAATTTGCGCACGGAATGGCGGGCGCGCATGAGTTCCATGGATTCCATTTTCTTCTCTCCTTTTTCCAAATGTCTTTCTCGATGACATGGTATTCGCATTATATCATTTTTATTTGATCTTTTCAAGAAGCGTTGACGGCACGGGGCGATTGTGTTAAAATTTTTGCAGAAAACGACGTGATCGGAGGGAATCGCGTGACAGATGAAGAAATGAAAGATTTGATCAAACAGCGCAAGACCTTGAAGCTGACCGACGACGAACGCAAAAAGCAAAAGGGCTGCTTTATCGACCTGCCCTGCGGCAACACCCATTACGAGATCAAGGGCGAGGGCGAAGCGTGCGTGCTGGTGCACGGCTACGCGACGCCTTACTATATTTATGATAAGGTCTTTGACTGCCTTGTATCCAACGGCTACCGCGTGCTGCGCTACGATCTGCTCGGGCGCGGGCTGTCCGAACGGGTCAAAACCGACTACACGCCCGAACTGTTTGCCAAACAGCTCGCCGAGATCACCGACAAATTCTTCCCAGACGAACCGTTCCACCTGTTCGGTACCTCAATGGGCGGCAGCGTCACCACCGCCTTCTGCGCCGCCTACCCGGGCCGCGCCAAAACGCTCACCCTGCTTGCGCCCGCGGGCATGGATAACTTCGAGCCGCCGTTCTGGATGAAGCTGTGCGCCGCGCCGGTGCTGGGCAATATCCTGTTTTCCATCATCGGCTCCAAGGTGCTGCTCAAACACTGCGCGGGCGAACTGCACGTCTGCCCGCAGGAGGAGCGCGATTATTACATTCGCGAGTTCGCCGTTTCCATCCGCTATAAGGGAATGGAAAAATGCACGCTTTCCAGCCTGCGCCGCACCATTCTGAGAACCGACAAAACGACCGAAAACTACAAAAAGGTCGCCGCGCAGGATCTTCCCATGCTCGTCGTCTGGGGCGAGAACGACAACACCATGCCGATCTATCAGATGCCCCGCATGAAGGAGATCTGCCCGAACGCCGAATACCACGTGTTTGACGGCAGCGGCCACATCTTCCTGTTCGACGAGGGCGAGCGCACCATGGCGGTCGTTCTGCCGTTCCTGCATCAAAACAGTTTCACAAGCAAAGGAGAAGCAAAATGATTTACAACGAAGCATTACAATGGATCATCGGCATTGTTTACGGCATTTCCACGGTGCTGGGCATTCTGCTGCCCGTCGGCGGCCCGATGCGGCTGACCGGCTCGATCACCGACGCCCTGCCGACGACGCCCGACGATTTCACCCCCGCCGTGCGCATCGTCGCGTTCACGGACAGCCACAACAAAAACGACCACGTGGCCGACGCAGTCGACACCGCCTATGAGCTGTTTGACGAAGACCCCGTTTACGCGGGCGTGGACGGCTTTTTCGGGCTGGGCGATTTTTCGAGCATCGGCGGCGAGGGCGACTATGCCAACTACGCCGCGACCCTGCATGAACACGTGCGCGAAGAGACGGTGCTGATCAACATCCACGGCAACCACGAATTCAAAAATGAAAACTATCGGGAATACTTCATCAAGTATTTCGGGCACGATCCCGACACCGTGACCGAGATCAACGGCTTTTCCTGCGTTGCCTTTTCCGGCGACCGCGGCGTGACGGAATGGACGTATTCGACCAAAAGCCTCGGCTGGCTGAAAACTGCGCTGAATGAGGCGCAGAGCAAGGCAAACGGCAAGGCGGTGCTCGTTTTCACCCATCCGCATCCGTGGGGCACGGTTTACGGCTCCACCGTTTGGTGCAACCCGCAGCTCAACTTTGTGTTCAACGGGCGCACGAACATCGTCAACTTTTCCGGTCACTCTCATTTCCCGATGAACGACCCGCGCAGCATTTTCCAGGCGGGCTATACGTGCGTCGGCTGCGGCGCGATGGCGACGTTTGAACTGGACAAAGACTATATCCCCGGTCAGCATCCCGACGGCTACGACCCCGCGGCGCAGATGTGCATCATCGAAGCGGATAACGACGGGAGCGTGCGCGTGCGCGGCTACGACCTGCTGTCCGACACTTATATCTGCGACTACTATGTGGACAACGTCAACGACAAGAGCTCCTTCGCCTACACCTACCGCAACATGCGCGCCCATGACCAAAAACCCGTTTTCCCCGCCGACGCGAGCGCGGCTGCTTATCAGAACGATAGCGGCGAATGGGTGATCGCGTTCACCGACGCCCGGGCGGCAGAGGGCTTCATCGTGCACGAATACAAGGTGACGATCAAGGATGAGAACGGCAAAAAAGTGTTCTCCGAAAACTTCGTCAACGACTATTTCGTAGTCGACGGCAGCGACAGGGCGCATTTCCGCATCGGCGCCGACACGCTGCAGTCCGGTCAATCCTACACGCTCCTCGTCCGCGCCGAAAGCGCGTATCACAAATACTCCGACACGATCCGTCTGAGCTTTACGGCGGAATAAGGAGAAAGACTTATGTTAAACGCTCTTTTCCTGCGGCTTGTCTGCCTCACGATGACGCTCGTCCTGCTGCCCTTCGCGGGGCAGAGCAAAGGCGAGCCCTATGACGTGAAGGAGCCGGACGCCTGCGCGCTCAATTTTTCCGTGCTTTCCGACTGCCACATGGAGGGCAACAAATTCATCCGCTATCAGATGCTGAATCAGGCATTTCAGGACGTGGAGCGAAACCAGAGCGGTCATGACGCGATCCTGTTCCTCGGCGACAGCACCATGAACGGTCAGCACATTGAGAACATGCTGTTTCACGGCTTGGCCGCCCTGCGGCTGCGCAACGAAAACGTGCTGCCCGCAACGGGCAACCATGACACCGGCAACGGCGAAGGCGACTTTGAAAAGATCGAAAAGCGCTGGTACACCTACATTGAGGCGTTCTTCGGCAAAAAGCTGGAACACCCGTATTACTGTGAAGTGATCGACGGCTTCTATTTCATCGCTTTGGGGGCGGAAACGCAGACGGTTTATCAAATGACGATGAGCGACGCGCAGTTTGAATTCTTAGCGGATTCGCTCGCCAAGGCTGCCGAAAGCGGCAAGCCAGCGTTCGTTTTCATGCACTTCCCCGTGCACTGCCAGACCGATCTGGACGGCAACTATACAGGGCAGCTCAAAGCCATGCTGGCGGAATACAGCCGCGCGCACGATCTGTTCGTTCTTGTCGGTCATTACCATCAGCCGATGTCCCTTGGCCGCACGTTCCAGAACGGCGGCGGTTTTCCGGAAATCTATCTGCCGTGCATGTCGCAGCTGACCGACACCGAGCCTTATCAGCCGCATGAGGATGGCGGCGTCGGGCTGGACGTGGAGGTTTACCGGAATGAAGTCGTGCTCCGCGGGCGGGATTATTACCGCAGCGAATGGAAAACCGACCCCGCGAGCGGCGCCCTGTGCGAAGTGGCCTATCAATTGAAGAACCCGATTGCCGCATAACGAAGGAGGAACCTTTTCATGAAATCCGTTTTTCTGCGCCTGATGTGCATCACCGCCGTGCTCTTCGTGCTGCCCTTCGCGGGCAAAAGCAGCGGCGAACCGTATGACGTGAAAGACCCTGACGCCTGCGTGCTGAACTTTTCGATTCTGTCCGACAGCCACATCGAGGGCAACAATTTTCCGCGCTACAAAGTGTTCAACCACGCGCTCCAAAACGTGAAGCAGAACCAAAGCGGCAACGACGCGATCGTGTTCCTCGGCGACAACACGATGAACGGGAATCTCGGCGAAAGCATCCTCTTCCACGGCACCGCCGCCCTGCTGCTCAAAAATGAGACCGTTCTGCCCGTGATGGGCAACCACGACATCGGCAACGGACAGGGCAACTACCAAAAATTGCAGAACCGCTGGTACAGCTACACCAAGGCGTTTTTCGGCAAAGATCTGAACACGCCGTATTATTACGAAGTGATCGACGGCTATTATTTCATCATTCTGGGGACGGAGGCGCAAACCGTTCACGAAATGCGGATGAACGAGGCGCAGTTCAGCTTTTTGGAAACCACGCTCGCCAAGGCAGCCGAAAGCGGCAAGCCCGCGTTCGTGTTCGCGCACTTCCCCATGGATTACGCCACGGATGAAAGCGGTGAGGAGACCGACCGGCTGACGAACATGCTGGCGGTATACAACCGCGAGCACGACCTGTTCGTCTTCGTCGGGCACACGCACATGCCGCTGTACCTGTTCTGGTCGTTCCACACCGACGACGGCTTCCCCGAGACCTATCTGCCGCGCCTGACGCAGCTCGGCGGCGACAACGACCATGAGCTGCTCGACGACACCGGCACGGGGCTGGAAGTGGAAGTGTATGAAAACGAGGTCGTGCTCCGCGGCCGGGATTTCTATCGCGGCGAATGGAAATACGACACGGCCGACGAAGCCATGTGCGAAGTAACGTATCAACTCAAGAACCCGATTGCTGAATAAAAAACAAAAATGCCGCCCGTATGCTGCCTTGACAACATATGGGCGGCGCTTTTTCAGTGTCCTTTGTGTTTTTCCTTTTTCTTCTGCTGTTTGAGTTCAAACAGGCGTTCGGCCTGTTCGGCGCGCTGCTCTTTTCGCTTCACACGCTTTTCCAGCTTGTTCTGTTCGTGCTGCATTTTGAGCGCCTGCTGCGCCTTGGTGCCGACGCCCTGATGCTGCAGCTGCTTTTTGATGTCGCGCTGCCTCTTTTTGGGGTTGGCGCGTTTTTCTTTTTGTTCGGCCTTTACCGCCGCGCCGAAGCGCAGACCGGCGTAGTATCTGAGCACAAAGGCGTAAATTTCCGCGTCCCGCGGCTCCGCGCCGAAAGTGATCTTGAAAACGGAAAGCCTGCCGCCCTCCACCCGTTCGACCACGCCGACCCAGAACGGTTCCTCAAAATAGACCGTCAGGCTCGACCGACCGGCTTCGTTCATACGAGCTGACCCGGCAGCTTGAGCTTGACTTTGGGCGCAAACTGTTTGTCGAATTCCTCGACCTCGGCTTCATCCACGAAATATCCCTGCGGCGGGCCGTACTCGCCCGTGACGCCGCTGAGGTAGCCCGGGATGAGCTCTTTGCAAAGGAAAAACGAATCGTCCGCGCCCGCGGGCAGGTCGTGGTAGCGCAGGCCGAAGTTGCGCGCGTAGTCGAAACCGCTCTTGCCGTAGAATTGGATATTCCCCTCAAAGCAAAGCGCGCCGCAGCCCATCGCCGCAGCCTTTTTGAGCGAATAATCCAGCAGCATTTTGCCGTAGCCCTGCCGCTTGAGTTCGGGCGTGATGCAGATGGGGCCCATGGTCATGATGGGGATAAGGCGCCCGTCGTCGGCGCTGATATGCGCGTGCATAAACATATTCTGCCCGATGATCTTACCGTCCAGCTCCATGACGAAGTCGAGCTGCGGCACGAAAGCGGGATCATTCCGAAGCTGATGCAGCACGTAGTGCTCCGAACAGCCCGGACGGTAGACGTTCCAGAAGCTCTCTCTGACCAGCGTCTCGACCTCTCTGTATTCTTCGGGACGTTCCAAACGAATGGTGATATTCTGATTCATTTTTTGATTTTTCCTTTCAGCCAGTTGTCTAAAAAATTCATTTGTTCTTCGGTGTGGAACCAGTGCTCGCCGTTCGGCATCACGGTCAGGCTCGCGCCGCATGATGCGGCAAAGGTCTGCACGGACTTGAGCGACTGCAAATCGTCGTTCTCACCGTATAAAATATCCGTCGGGGCGTGCCACGCGATCGGGTGTTTCTGCACCCAAGTGAGGTATTCCCACGAGAGCGTTTCGCCGAACGGGGTCTCGACCGTTCCCCGTTCGCGCAGTTCGTCCTGTGTCACGTTCACCGCCCGCATCATAGCGCCGATGAGCGCTTCCATATCGACGACAGGCGAAAGGAGCAGCATTTGTTCCACCTGTTTTTCCGCCAACGCGTGCAGCGCGAAATACGCGCCGATGCTGTTGGCAAGAACGGAAACGGGCTCGCCCTGCGCCGTTTGATCGAAGAACGCGGCAAACTCCGCCTTCGCTTCCCACGGAGTCTGCGCGCGGTAATCCAAGCCGACCACGTCAAAATCGGGCAGGAGCGCCGCGTAGTGCGCCGCCTCCCCTGCCGAGCCGCCTTTACCGTGAATGTAAATCAACCGTTTTTTCAAATCTCAACACGCACCTTTGCCGGAACACTGTCCGTCATGAAGCATAGCACCGAAGACCGGCATTGTCAACCCGTATAATTCCTGTTGAGAATTTCAAGGAACAGCAGCAAAACTGTTGAAAAAATTGCCGATAGATATGGTATTATCGGGGTCACATCTGCTATAATGAACAAAACGGAGCGTTTCGGGCGTTCCGTACGCTTTCATGAAAAGCTCGCAACATACAAGCGATCAAGTCAGGATAAGGAGGAATGCTCATGTCCAATCACAGAGCGCTTGCCAAAACACCGCCGATGGGCTGGAACAGCTGGGACTGCTTCGGCGCGACGCTGACCGAACAGCAACTTCGGGAAAACGCCGATTATATGGCGGCACATCTGAAGGATTACGGCTGGGAATACGTCGTCTGCGATATTCAGTGGTATGAGCCGAGTGCAAAAGGCAACCGCTACCATGATTTTGCGCCGCTGAGCATGGATGAATACGGCCGCCTGACCCCTGCCGAAAACCGCTTCCCCAGCGCGAAAAACGGCAAAGGGTTCAAGCCGATCGCCGACTATTGCCACAGCCTCGGTCTGAAATTCGGCATCCACATCATGCGCGGCATCCCGCGGCAGGCCGTTCACGCCGATCTGCCGATTAAAAACAGCGCCTTCACCGCAAGGCAGGCAGCACACCATTTTTCCGTGTGCAGCTGGAACACCGATATGTACGGTATGTATGACTGCGAAGCCGCGCAGGATTACTACGATTCGATTTTTGAGCTTTATGCTTCGTGGGACGTCGACTTTATCAAATGCGACGACATCTGCGTCACCGAATTCCGCCGGTGGGACAATCCCTATTCCGCCGACTACGAAGTGGAAATGATCCGGAAGGCCATGGATCGCTGCGGCAGGGATATGGTGCTTTCGCTCTCGCCCGGTCCGGCGCTCGTGTCAAAAGCCGACCATCTGGCAAAAAACGCGAATATGTGGCGCATCACGGGCGATTTTTGGGATGATTGGAAGCTGCTGCTCAATATGTTTGAACGCTGCCACCAATGGGAAAGCCATGTGAAAACGGGCGCCTACCCCGATTGCGACATGCTGCCGCTGGGCCGGATCGCCAAGCATGACCCCGATTACGGCGGCAAGGGCAGAATGACGCGTTTCACGCCGGACGAGCAGCAAACGCTGATGAGTCTGTGGGGCATTTTCAGAAGTCCTCTCATCATGGGCGGCAATCTGCCCGAAAACGACGACCGGACGCTGGCGCTGCTCACGAACAAAGCATATCTGCAGATGCACCGGGACAGCCGGGACGCGCGCCAGCTGCTGCGCACCGACAAAACCGTTATCTGGACGGCAAACGGGAACAAATGCAAATACGCAGCTCTGTTCAACATAAGCGACAAGCCGTCAAAGGTCAAGCTCGATTTTTCCGCCATTCTCATGCCGGGCACGAGATACACCGTTACCGATATCTGGAACCAGACCGTACAGGCCGCGCCAAAAAGCGCTTTCACCGCCGCGCTTGCGCCGCATGCCTGCGCCCTGTTGAAGATTGAATGACGAGGTGTGCGGTGCTGCCTTAGGAGGAAACGATATGGATAAATTGTTGTTGGGCGTCAGCAAGCAGATCATCACGCCCGAGGTCGGCTGCAACCTTTACGGCTACCGTCCCGACGTGATCTCGGAAAAAGTGGAGGACGATCTGACCGCGACCTGCTTTTATTTCACGCAGGGCGACAAAAAAGCGCTGATGATCTCCGTCACCGTCGGTTCCATCGCCACAGAGCTTTATGATGAGATCGCCGAAAAAATCGAGCAGACGTTTTTTATCCCGAAAGAGAACTGCGTCATCTGCGCCACGCACACCCATTCCGCGCCGAACACCTGCGGCGAAGTCGGCTGGGGCGATCTGGATTATCCGTATATCAACGGCATCCTCGTGCCGCAGCTGATGAAGGGCGTAGCAGAAGCTATTGAAAACCGCCAGGCGGTCACCGTCGGTTACGGCGTCGGCAGCAGCTACGTCGGCGTCAGCCGCCGCGAGCTGACCAAAGAGAACGTGACCGTTCTGGGGCAAAATCCACACGCCTGCTTTGATCCGCGCATGACGGTCGTTTCTTTCAAAAATGACGCGGGGCAAGTGATTGCCAACATGATTCACTACGCCTGCCACGGCACGGCGGCGGGCTGCAACAAAGAGATTTCGCGCGACTGGTCGGGCGTGATGACCGACGAGCTGGAACGCGTCAGCGGCGCGGTCACCGCGTTTTTCAACGGACCCGAGGGCGACATCGGCCCGCGCCTGAATAACGGTGGCACCGCGGGCGGCGGCATTCGGCACATCTATGAGATCGGCTGGATCGGCGCGCGCGACGCGGTAAGCATTTACAAAACCATCGACGATTACCGTCCGCTCGACCTCGTCTGCGGCGGCGGCGACGTCGCGGTGAGCATGAAGGAGCGCATCCCGCTCGAAGAAGCCAAAGCCCTGTTCGCGCAGTTTGACGAGGATTCGATCAATTCCGAGTGCGCGCGGCGGTATTACGCGCAGACAGTCATCGAGGCCTATGAAAGCGGAAAGCCCACCGTGGCGAGCACACCGCTGCATCAAAGCGTGGTCGCGCTGGGCAACCTCGTTTTCGTGTCGTTCCCTTACGAACTGTTTTCGCAGATCGGTCTGCGCATCGACGATTGCTTTGACGATAAGCGCGTGCTGTCGCTGTCGAACGCCAACGGCTCCATGGGCTATTTCATCACCGAGGAAGCCAAGTGCCGCGGCGGCTACGAGGTCGATATGTTTCTTTACAGCGGACACGATCAGCCTTACGGCGACAACGCAGATTTTGAACTGATGCAAAAGACGGTGGAGCATATCCGCGAGATTATGCGGGAGGGAGAGTAAGCCATGTATCGGATCGGCAGAGAAGAGATCGAGGAATTAAAAAGAGTCATTGAAGCCAAAGACCTGTTCAAGATCAACGGCGGGCTGCAGGAATCCAAACAGGTGGAAACCAAACTGCGGGAAAAGCTCGGCGCGGCGCACGGTATTCTGATGACGAGCGGTTACGCAGCGCTCGTTTCGGCGCTGGTCGCGCTGGGCGTCGGCCCCGGGGACGAAGTGATCGTGCCGGCCTACACCTACATCGCCACGGCCATGGCGGTCGTCGGCGCAGGGGCGATCCCCGTTCTGGCGGAGATCGACGACACGCTGACCATCGACCCGACGGACGCAAAAAAGAAGATCACGCCGCACACCAAGGCGATCATTCCCGTGCACATTCAAGGCTTCCCGTGCGATATGGACCGCATCATGGCTCTCGCCGCCCGACACGGACTGCTCGTGCTGGAGGACGCCTGCCAGGCGGACGGCGGCAGCTTCAAGGGGCGCCGGCTCGGCACCATCGGCAGCGCGGGCGCGTTCAGTTTTAACTTCTTCAAAATCCTCACCAGCGGCGAAGGCGGCGCCCTGCTGACCAATGACAGACAAGTGTTTGAGCGCGCGCTCATCTACCACGACAGCAGTGCCATCGCCTATTTCGGCGATCAGCTGAGCAACATCGAAACCGAGGAATTCTGCGGCAGTGAATTCCGTTCCAATGAACTTTGCGCCGCGGTGCTGAACATTCAGCTGGAGCGCATGGACGGAATTCTGACCGACCTGCGCGCCAACAAGAAATATATGATGGATCGGTTGGACGGCGTTTGCCGCTTCGTTCCTTCCAACGATCTTCAGGGCGACTGCGGCACGACGCTCGCCCTGCAATTCGAGAGCGAAGCCGCCGCCCGCCGCTTTGCCGCGGCAAAAGGGATCAACGGCGTTCTGCCCATCGACACGGGCAAGCACGTTTACCGGCACTGGACGCCGATTATGAAAAAGCGCGGCGCCCTACACCCGCTGATGGACCCGTTCAAAATGGAAGCGAACAAGGACATCGTGCCCGACTACACCGAGGATATGTGCCCCCAAACGCTTGAAAAGCTCGCTAAGGCGGTCTATATTAACGTCGACCCCGATGACGACAAAGCCGCCCTCGACCGAAAGATCGAAACGATCAAAAATGCTCTGGCGCTTTGAAAAAACAATGCATCTGACAAAAAACGCCTCCCGATCCGTGTTTGGGTATCGGGAGGCTGTTTTGCTGTCAGAATACCGCGCGGTCACAGCAGTTCGAACTGCGCGTCATAATAGGAACTGGAATAGTCGCTGTAATGCTTGCTTCGGCCGAACCATACGACCTCTTTGGCGTATTCCTCAAAAGAGAAAACCGGATTCTTATCGACCACGCGCAGCACACAGGCTTGTTTTTTCAGCGGCGCGTACCGATCGGCGTAAATATCGTTAAAGTACTCGTAGAAATCGTATGCGGAAACGATCTCGACACTTTGGCAGCCGATCTTTTTCACTATGCCCTTTTGATAGCGCAGCAGCTCGTCCAGAACCTCGCTGTCGGCTATCGTGCGGATGAAGTCCCCGACTTCCGCGTAAAACGCGTCAAGGTGGCTGAAAGATTCCAGAAAAATGAACTCATCCATATCCCAAAGGGTCTTTCCCGTCAGCTCATGGGTGGTGACAAACTCATTCTTCCGCTGCAAAATCCCCTGACACAGCCGATAGATCTTCCGATACACCAGATTCAGAACGCCGCCGTGCCGCTCGGCCGAATAGGCAAGAAACCGATTGTAAAAAGCGTCATACTGTATGCCGTATTCATAGCGGAAAAAGAGCGCGATCGCCCGCAGCAGACCGATGCTGTGCAGCCCCTGAACGTATTTGGCAAAAATCAGTGAACGGATCCAGTCTTCTTCCGTCATGGAATAGGTCGACGTAACGTATTCCCCGTATTCCGTAACGGCGTCCGCAACGTCCGAGGCGGAATGTACCAGCCGGAACGGGATTCGGGTGGTCTTGATCCCGTATTGTTCCCGATACGATTTCTGCGCCATCGCCGAATTGGGAAGCAGCTCGCAGGGATACACCATGAAGGAAAAATGCTGCCCGCAATTCAGCAGCGTATTGATGCCGGCGCAAAACGAGTCGTACGTTTCGCCGGGCAAACCGAGGATCAGTTCGGAAGAAGTCGCGATATTGGTCTGGCTGTACTTCTTCATCAGCTCCTTGAACATCTCATTGGAAATGTTCTTCCGCCCGATATTTTTCAGCACCTCTTCGTTCATGCTCTGGAAAGAAATGGTCTGCACTTTGTCCAGCCCGTTATTCATCAGCAGCATACCGGTCTCATGCACCGTTTCCACCTTGTTTTTCGCAAAGAAAACGCGGAAAATCTTCGGATAGCCGTACTTTTTCTTGCATGCCACGACGTATTCCGCGATCTCCCGATCCCGTTCAAACAGGCAGAAATTGCCGTCGGCACAGTAAATGTATTCGATCTTGTGTTCGACGAACCAATCCAGCTCGGCTTTGACCCGCTCCATCGGAAACAATCTGACTCTCGATTTCAGGGAACTCCAATCACAGTAAGCGCACGCGTGCGGACAGCCGCGATTCGTTTCCATGATCGCCGAAAAATGGAAGCCGTCGTCCATGAGGTCGTCAAAAACGCCCGTCAGATAGGGCGAGGGATAGTCCGTACCCGTCTGCGGGATGCATCTTGTCGTCACGGTGCTCCCGTCGGCATTCCGGAAGGAAAGCCCGGGAACCGACGCAAAATCCCGCTGCCCGATGAATTCAGCCAGCAGCTTTTCCGTCGTCTCTTCCCCAAAACTGTGCACCAGAAAATCAACAAACTCTTGTTCTTCCAGATCAGCCGCGTCGGTGGAGACGCTGTGCCCGCCGAAAATGATCGCGCACGCCGGATACCTGCTTTTGATCTCCCGTGCCATGACTTTGTTGTATTCATAATTCCAAACGGAGCACGAAAAAAAGACGGCAAAGGGGTCCGCAATCCTTTCAAGGAATTCCTCTTTTTCCATGCGATAGTAGAGGATCTTCCCGAACTCGTAGTGATCGCAGATCAGTTTGCTCGCCTTGCAATACGCTTCAATGCACCCGACGGCATACGGAAAGTATACGCTTTTGACCTGCGTATCGTAAACGTCATTGATTTGAACAAAATAAACGTGTTTCATCCGTATGACCGTCCGTGTCCGTAATGCTTCCTATGATAACTGATTCGCTTTGGTGTGGCTGTCCATAAACACAGAGCCCGCTTCGTCGGCATCAAAGCGGACAAACTGGAAGCCGCTCAATTGATCCATGATGTGACGCTGAGCTTCTTGCGGCGCATAGAGCAGAATAAAACCGCCGCTGCCCGCTCCGATCAGCTTGCCGCCCAGCGCACCGGCTTTGATCGCCCGCTGATAGATCTCATCGATGCTGTCGTTCGAGATCATGTGCGACAGCATCTTTTTGCATTTCCATTCTTTCCCCAACAGCCTGCCGAAACCGTCTATGTCGTTTCGGTTCAGGAGCGTTTCCGCCTCGTCCGTCAGCTGCTTCATTTCATCCAGATATACCAAAGAATGCGGCAGATTATTTTGCTGGTTCTCGGAAACGTCCGCGGCAAATCGGGTGAAGCCCGTAAACAACAGCATTAGATTGCCAAACAGATATTCTTTTGATTCTTTGCTGATCCCGATCGGTTCAACACGGAAAGAATCGTGCGAAAAATAATAGCGATGAAACCCGCCGAACGAAGCGGCCAGCTGATCCTGAACGCCGCCCGCTTCCCCGCACAGTTCCCGTTCGACGTGGATGGCCTCTTTGGCCAGCGTCATCTGATCGGGGAACTCATTTCGCATGGCGTGAAGCCCCTTCAAAAGTCCGACGGCAAAGGACGAGCTTGAGCCAATGCCGGAGCAGGCCGGCAGATCG
>JAFTEL010000126.1 GCA_017453685.1 Clostridia bacterium | reverse complement strand
CCCATGAAGCAGATCCAGGAATGGCTGGGTCACAGCGACATCAGCACCACGGCAAACATCTACAGCCATCTGGACTATAAGTCCAAGCTTACGTCCGCAAACGTTATGGACAATGTTCTGACCCTGCCGGAAACCGAGGCTGCCGGATGGCGCACATGATTTTTTGCCGAAAATCATGTGCAGCTATGGCAGATTAGCAAAAAGAAAAGCCCAGTCATATGGGCGCAAAGCCTTGATATGACTGGGTTTTTTTTGGCGGAGAGTTAGGGATTCGAACCCTAGGTACTTTCGTACACAGCATTTCGAGTGCTGCACCTTCGACCACTCGGACAACTCTCCAAGTTTCGCAACGTGTGCATTTTAGCAGAATAATTGCGTTTTGTCAAGGTATCCGACAAGAAAAAGACGGAACAAGATTTTTCAAAAATATTCTTGATTCACCTTTTCAATTACGGAAAAACATGATAATATAACTTTGATTTTTGAAAAAATGTGTCAGAACCGGAGAACAGGATGGACAGTTCTTTTTTGATCCGACCGATCGCGCATATCGAGAACGATTACCGCGAAAAATTCGGCATTCCGCGGCAGAGCGGGCTTGTGCCCGAGCAGCGGTCGGTGATCGTTTTCGAGCCGGAATACCGCAGCGAAGAAGCGCTGCGCGGGATCGAAAGCTTTTCCCATCTCTGGCTGATCTGGCAGTTTTCCGAAACCGTGCGCGACGGTTGGTCGCCGACCGTCCGTCCCCCGCGGCTGGGCGGCAACACCCGCATGGGCGTATTCGCCAGCCGCTCGCCGTTTCGCCCCAATTCGCTCGGGCTCTCCTGCGTGGCGCTCTGCGGCGTGGAAAAAAGCGCGGAAAACGGAACGGTTCTGATCGTTTCCGGCGCCGATCTGATGAACGGCACGCCGATCTTTGACGTCAAGCCCTACGTCCCCTATGCCGATTGCCGACCCGAGGCAGCGGGCGGTTTTTCCGTTGATCCGAAGCAGCATTCGCTGCGCGTCGCCTGCCCCGCGGAACTGCTGGAACACATCGAACCGCCCAAACGTGCCGCGCTGCTCGGCGCGCTGCAGTGCGACCCGCGGCCGTCTTATCAAAACGACCCCGAACGCGTTTACAAAATGACCTTCGGCAGCCACACCGTTTGTTTTACCGTCGACGGAAACGACCTGACGGTGACCGATATCATCGAGGAAACAAGGAGCAAAACAGCCCATGAGTAACGCCGGACAAAAACTTTTTGAACTGTTGCCCGCCTACGAGGGCGGTACTGCCGTTGAAACCGTTTTCAACTGCGGCGCCGGTCTTGCCATCGAGACCGATGACGGCACGCCGGAGGATTCCTATCTGAAAGCGATCGACGGCACGACCATTGATGAATTTCTGCGCTATGGCGCGGCGCTGGAGCAGAGCGGTTTCCTGCTCGATTTTGCGGACGATAATGCCGACCTGATCTGCCGCGAATACTATGATGAAAAGAACGAGCAGATCGTTTACGCATACTATTCGGTCGCTCAGCGGCGCGCGCGCATCATTCTCGACCGTTCCTCCTGCCGCCTGCCCGCGTTCTGCGATTCCGATCTGCCCGAGACCCGCACGGACACGGCGCTGATGCAGTTCGGCTTATACTATAACACCATGGATCGCGGCACGACCTGCGACTGCGGCATGTGCTACGCCCTTCGGCTGCGCGACAATTCCATCGTTTTCATCGACGGCGGTGAATTTGAACAGGCGACCGACTCCGCCATCGACGAACTGATCCGCTGCCTGCGCCACATGACGAACACGGCGGACGGCGAAAAAATGGTGATCGCGGCGTGGTTCTGTTCCCACAACCACAACGACCATATGGACGTGTTTTCCAAGCTGATCCGCTTTCATTCCGAGCTTTTTGACGTCAAACGCGTGATGTTCAATTTCCCCGCGAAATCCCTGCTGAATTATGACAACGACTGCACGCGGCGGATCAAAGACCGTTTGCGGGAATACTACCCCGACGTTCTGTTCCGAAAGCTGCACACGGGTCAGAAGTTCTCACTTGCCAACGCGCAGTTTGAAGTGGTGACGGCGCATGAGGACATCCTGCCGGACGCCTTTGACGAAATGCACGTTTACCGCGGCATGAACGAATCCACCACGGTTTTGAAGATCGCGTTTGAAGGTCAGTCGCTGCTGCTCCTCGGCGACAGTGAAACGCGCAACGGCGAAGCGATGCGCCGCAATTACCAAAACCGCGGGCTGAGCTGCACTTATTTGCAGGCGGCGCACCACGGCATCAACAAGGTTGAAAACATCTATTCTTTCGTGAAGGCCGACGTCGTGCTGATGCCGCAATGCCGCTACATCAACGAGCGCAGCCAGAAAGAGAACTTCGCCGTGCTCTGCCGCTACAACGATCCGGTAAATGTTTTCTTCGCGGGCGACTGCACCAGGATTTACACCGTTTCGCCCGACGAAACGACCAAGGAAGTGTTCCCCGTTGTCGGCTACCACTACGACGGCAGCGAATACTAATTATAACCGAAAAATCGAACCTGTCTCCCGTCAAGGAGTCTTTGGTTCGATTTTTTAACGGATTAAGGAGATACACCCATGGCTAAGATCATCATGACCAAGCCCAGCATGAGCGGGATCGCGCTGGGCGGCATCGGCGCCGGAAGCGTCGAGCTCATGCCCGACGGCGAATTCCACTTCTGGCAGATCGCCAATCCGCCCCGCATGACGAAGGTCTGCTGGGAGAATAAAGAGGACGACGGCGAGCGCCACACGGGCGCGCTGTCGTTCTGGGTTCGGACGGAACGGGACGGTCAGCGCCCCACCGTTCGAAAACTCGGCATGAGGACCAAGCCGGACGATTTCACCTATCGTCTGTTTCCGTGGAACAAACCCGTCGAACGAATCTGTTTCAACGGTCGGTTCCCCGTATGCGAACTGCAATATGAAGATGAAGCACTGCCCTGCCGCCTGACGGGGCGCGCGGTCGCGCCGTTCGTGCCGCATCACACGGATATTACCGCCACGCCCGGGTTTTATATGGATTTTGAGATTGAAAATCCTGAGACCGAACCGCTGACGGTGAGCCTGCTCGGCACACTTGTGCCCGAGTTCTGCAACGATGAAGGCTGTCGGAACGATCTTTCAAACGATTCCGGCAGCGTCAGCGTCACGATGCGCCCCGCTCAACAAACCGACGCGCCGAACTGCGGCGAGGTTTGCCTGAGCATCGGCGGCGACGGCGAAAAGAGCTTTGTCGCGGGAGACTATAAACACTTCATCAGAGAGTATATCTACAACAAAACCTTCGGCGTCAGCCAGGAATCCGTTCTTTTCGGGTTCCGTGAAACGGGAGATCTGCCCAACAGCGAAGTCGGCACGCCGCCGCCCGAAATTCCCGAAAACATCGAGGAAGCGTCCGACGATGAGGTCGCCGCTCTGTTCAACGCCTATGCCGAACATCCCTTTGCCGCATCCGTCCTGCAGCGCATTCGCGATACACAGCCTGCCTTCCCCGCCGATCGGGAGGAACAATCGGCGTTCCTCATGAGCCTGCAAAAGCAGAAGGATCGCTATTATCGATCGGAAGAATTCGGGTCTGCGGCGCTTTGCAGCAAAGTGTGCCTCGCCCCGGGCGAGAAAAAAACGGTGCGCTTTATCCTGACATGGTATTTCCCGAATCACTTTTCGCCGGACGGACTGCGGCTCGGGCATTACTATGAAAACCTGTTCCGCGGCGCCGCGGACGCAAACGCCTTTCTGCGGGAGCATCGGTCTCAGGTGTTTGACAAAGCGGCCGCCTTCTCGTGGCTTCTCTATGATACCGACCTGCCCGAGGTGTATCCGGACTGCTGGAGCAGCCACCTGAACACGATCGTCAAAAGCTCCTGCTATCTGAAAAACGGCAAGTTCGGCCTGTGGGAAGGTCAGGGCTTCTGCGGGTTCCATACAACGGACATTACCTACCACGCGTCGTTCGGTCTGCTGGCTCTGTTCCCGCAGCTTCAACTGGGACAAATGCGCATGGGCGCTGCCTTCCAGCGGGAGGACGGGCGCGTGCATCACTGCTTCAAACCGGGGCTGGAACAGGTGGACGGCGGCTTTGACCGCGTGGATATGAACAACCAGTTCGTGCTCATGGTGCTGCGCGACTATCTTTACACCGGCGACGCCGATTACCTCAAAGCGATGTGGCCGCACGTGATCCGCGCGATGGATTCCATCGGCGCCCTTGACGGCGACGGCGACGGTCTCCCTGAAAAAGAGACGAAGCGAAACACCTATGACGCCTGGAATTTTGCCGGCACGCCGACCTATATCTCGATCCTGTGGCTCGCCGCACTGAAATCCGCCATACGTGTGGCAGAGGATATAGGCGACGCCGCACGCGCCGAAAAGTGGAAAAGCACGCTCGAAAAAGGGCTCATATCCCTCGAAAAGCGCCTGTGGAACGGCAAATATTACGACCTGTGGCTGTCGGACGAAGAAAAGGACGAATCCCTGATGACCGACCAGCTCGACGGAGAATGGTTCCTGCGCGCGGCGGGCATCGGCGGCAACCTGTGTGACGAGCGGATCAGGGCGGTCATGCGGGTCATCCTCGATCATAACTTTGAGCCGGACAGCGGATTGATCAACGCCACTTGCCCCGACGGGCGGCACACCACGCTGTTTTCCCACAAAAACTGTCAGGCAGAAGCCGTCTGGACAGGCATCGGCTACGCCATGGCTGCGCTTTGCCTGAGCGTGGGGCTGCGCGACGACGCTGACGCCCTCGTCGCAGCCATTCACGACAATCAGGCGCGATTCGGCGCGCTGTGGGATCACTGGGAGTGCGGGCATCACTACACGCGCCCGCTTTCAAGCTGGACCACGCTGAACGCGGCGCTGGGGCTTCAAGTTGACAGCGCGCGGCGGATCATCCGGCTCGCGCCGATCGCCGATAATATCACGCTGCCGCTGTGTCTGCCCAACGCGCTCGGCACCGTAATGGTAAAAAACGGCACCGCGTCCCTCCGCATTGCCGAGGGCAGCCTGGACGGCTGGACCGTTCTGATCGGAGAAAACGATATTTGCATACAGTAAAACTTATAAAGCCCCGGTTGAACCGGGGCTTTTTCACGCCCTGAGGACGCCAAAAGAAAAGGACTCCGAATGCACCCAGAACCAAATTGGGGTGCATTCTGGGGTGCATTTGACTATTTTCCACTGTGTGAGAGCGTTCCCGACAGCAGTATACTTATAGCAAATTACAACTCAAAGTCCTTATTTCGCCAGTACTCTCAATTGCATTATGAAAGCTTTTGTGTTATGATTGTTTCGCATAAAGCAAAAAGGAGCAGTATTATGAGATATGAACTCGGAAATATGGACAGATATTCCATGGCTGCGAACGGCACAGTGATGGAAAACGCGTCTTATTTCAAGGCGACTCTGGATGAAACCGTGGATGCCGCGCGTTTGCTGAACGCCGTAAAAACCGCGCTGCGGTATCATCCTCTTTTTCAGTGCAAAATGATGTATGACAAGCAGTATTATCTTGAGGATAACGACAATCCGGAGATCGTTCTTTTTCATGCCGACACAGAGAACAGGCCGAAGGAATTCGGGAAGAACACAAACGGTTATCTGTTTCAAATCTGCTATTTTGAAAACACCGTGTCGCTTGAATGGTGTCATGCGGTCACAGACGGCAGAGGGGCAATGCTTTTTTTCTCTTCTGTTCTGGACGCCTACTTCGGTGTGGATCTGCCGGAAGTTCCGACGGATTTTCCTCTTGCGCTCGGCTATGAGAGCATCTATGACAAAAGCGTGAAGCCCATCGGCCAAATTAAACAGCCGAACGGTTTTAAAGCCAAGGACATGAAAGCCATCAAAAACGGATACAAATGCACAAGCCATGTTTTGAAGGTGCAGACTGCAGACGTACTGCGTGTTGCAAAGAAAATAGACGCTTCCCCGACCGCGATCCTTGTGCCGCTGTTTTGCCGGGCGATTCGCGCGCATTTGCCGAAGGACGCTAAAAATCGCAATGTTTCCTGCAATGTTTTGGTGGATTGCCGCGGCCCGATGCAAATGGACACGATGCACAACTTTATGAACATGAAGCTGATCACCTATCAGGACAAGTATGATGATTACGATCTGGCAATGCTCAGTACGATCTACAGGGGTATCCTCGATTTGTATGTGCAGCCGGAGAACATTATCTGGTCGTGCACGGATATGTTGGATTCCACCGACTTCCTGTATCGGCTCCGTCCTCTTGCGCTGCAAAAAGCGGTTATGAAACAGGTGGCAAAAATCTTAAAGAAAACGATGAATAATACCGCATTCACATATCTTGGCAGAGTTCCGTTTTCAGAGGGGGTCAAAAGTCATCTGCGTGATTTCAACTTCCGCTCCTGGCCGGACATCGGCGACTGCGTGTTGGCGGCGGCAGATTTGAACGGAACGCTGATTCTTGATGTTTGCGAGAATTACGCAGATAAGGGCGTCGTTGATTCGTTCGTTCAAATCTGTCAGGAGTTCGGTATGGGTATAAAAGAAACACAGGTCACTGTTTTTGAACAGGCGAATGTGAGATTGTGACGACAGGAAAAGAGGAAAAAATGAAAAAATCCGGCTTTGCAGAGCGTTCTGCCGAGCCGGATTATCTTTGTAATTGTGTGTAAGAAGCTGTAACCTCCTCTGTATCAAGGGCTTCTTTTACAGGTGGGGTGCACAAAAGAAAAGGACTCCGATCGTATCATGATCCGAGTCCTGACATATGACAATACCATTTGCTTTTAATCGGTTTCCTGCTCTATGCTGACGATCCCCCGGCATTTGGGGAAATTGGAGCAGCCATAAAAATAATTGCCTGCGTTCTTTCCCTTTTGCGCCTGGCGTTTTACCATTGGCGCGCCGCATCTTGGGCATAGGACTGTTTCCTGCTGTTCCGGCTCTGCGGCGGGTTCCACTGCTTGCTTAGATTCAGCGGGCGCCGGCTGTTCCTCCTGCTCGGTTTCTTGAGGGGAGACGTCTTCAGTCGTCGGTTCAGAAAGCAAGTCAAGATACTTCTCCGTATAATCCGTGGGGTTTGGCTTGCAAATATCCAGGAAAAATTTGGCCAGCTCCTCCATCTCTTTATCGGAACAGGAAACCGAACCCGGTTCAGCGTCAACCTTACGGATATACTCGACAAGCTGGTCTGCCCGAATCACCTGATTATAGATTTCTTTCTTTGCATATCTGGTATTGAGAACTGTTTGCGGGTTGGATAACACCACAACAGAGCGATAATTCTGGAAGAAATTCTTTTCAAAAACGCCCCGCATCAGAACAGAACGCTGTTCTGCACGGATTTGCTTGATCAATTCCATGTGGCGGCGGTTCTGCGTGATGGGAGAGTAAATGCCTTCCTTCTTGCGGAACGATCCATAGGAAAAGCTTCTGACAAAGTCGCCGTTTCTGGTAATTTCAATATCTCCGTAAAGGTTTTTGCACTCAAGCACGAACTGATGCTGACGGGTGATAATCAGATAATCGATCTGCGAAGTCAACCCATCGTGTTCCAGATACAGATCATGAAGAACATACATGGGAATATGACTGTTCTCCAACTCAAAACGAACCTGTTTTTCGCCGGCTATCCCTGCCTGCACGAGCATGATTTCCCGCTTGATCGCTTTTTCGGTCTCTCCGGAGGTTTTTTTCAACAGCGCTTCCAATTGCGCAAGCTGGCGTTCTGCGTCACTGTCATCTTTATAAAAGATCGGGCCTTTAAGCCAGTTGAAAAGACTCATTTTTTCCTGCTCCTCTCAAAAATATGAAGCGGTAATCCTTGCGTACGGTTCCGTTACCGATATCATACATTTTTTCTGCAAAAAAGTCAACTTGATCGATCGACAAGGACTTTGGTCATTCCGAACAGCACGATATGATACTGTCATCTGAATGTGTTCTCTTTTTTGCTTGGAAATTCTCCACATATTCTGGTAATGTGCCGTCAAACATTTGCCATTACGGAGGCTTTTCATTCAAGCTTCTTTTCGGTTGAAAAGGGGATTTGTTTTCATGCTCTAAAGGACACTAACCCCTAAAATATAGGGGTCGTTCAATAAAAAAGGTGGACGCCAGCATGTTCTCCATGCTGACGTCCAAGTATGTGTTTCCACTACATATTTAATACAAAAAATCTCGATGCACGGTTTTTTCAACGAATGCACGGTTTTCTTAATGAATGCACGCTTTTTGAAAAAATGCACGGCTTTCGTTTTCCCCGAGTAAAGTGGACATATATAATAAAAACTGCCACACATTTCTGCGTGGCAGTACGGCTATGTTATTTTCCTGCGCCGTTTTTGGTCGGGTCAACTAAACCATATTTCTGACCTTTTGACGGTGTAGGCGGAAACGGTTCGCCTTTTACAACCGTGCGCTCACCTTTATAGGCGCCGCGTGGTCCATAAATTGCATATTGACCAGATTTTTTTGCCTTTTCTCCCGGCTTAAATCTGTCTGCCATTGCTTTGACCTCCTTTCTGAAGAATTATTATTCAACAGAAAAGCCTTGTAATAATATTGAAACCGTTTGACACTTAATATTAATTGCATTGGGTTATAAATAATGTTATCATATTTATACAATACATCATAGCTTCATTGTTATGATTATTACAAGAGCAGCAAGACGAATCCCTATTTCGGCTTGCTGTTTTTTCTGTTAAATGAAATTGCTTTTCAATATATTGTTATGATATATAAGCAACTTTGCAATATATAGTATATTAATTGATTGTCCTTGTCAAGTCAATCAAGAATAGAACGTTTGTGCATTTTGACGATAAAAACGCATATTTTTAACTATGGATGACAAAGAAATTTTACTTTTTGTAAAATTATTTTTACATAATCGAAACTGGAAAATCGATAATTTAGCCAATTTTCACAAGCTTAAAAAAACAGGCGTAGATTTTTGTAACTTTTACACGTGCAATAAAATATTAAAGTAGGGGAGTGCCCTGCTTTATTTCTTAGGTTCGTCACTTGTTCCACACACAATTTATTGAAATAATTGTTGCCGGCATTCCAATAATTTGAACATCAAATTTCAAACTGGTTTCAACCTTTGTAGAGGCGTTATGGATTCGGAAACTGAATTGCCAACCGTTATCCATATAGAGTTCAACGGTGTTTGTGCTACCGGGCTTAAAGTCTAAACTGATAATTCTTGTTGGTAACGATGAAACGGGAATACTAATTTTTGCATTTCCTGTTTTGCTCGGCTGATTCAAAGTGCCTCTTAAATTGTAAGTTTGAATTTGTGTAACCTTTTTATTGTCAACGCTAATAACCTTATAAAAGTCAAATTCACCCAACAGGTATCTATGTTCCCGTGAATGTCACCGTAAAAGTACACCAAAAGTTATCACTCTCCTTTCTCTGCCCCCTGGGCAAACGCCGCGTCATATGCGCCGATCAGCCGGGTCAGCAGGTCGTTCTTTTCCATTTCGCGGATTTTGTAAAGATGCACGTCAAACTCGTATCCGTCGAACTCTTCTCTGTTAAGCCACTGTTCGGATAATTGGCTGATGCCACGGTACGGCTCTCTGCCGAGATACAGGCTGACCCATTCGATGACGGCGTTGTTCAGAATCGGTGGCACGGGATCGTTAGTGATCTTTATCTGCATATCTTTCGTGCAAGCTGCCAAAGTTGCCCGGCAGATCTCCCAGCAGTGCAGACTGAATGTCCACATCATATGAATAAGCGGGTAGCTGCAGTTAAACGGGTATACCGTGTCGGGAATAACGGTGACGATAAAATAACGCATTCGCTTGGCGTTTTCGTCAACGCAGACGCCGTCGTACATCGTGTCCGGGTTCTTTTCCGCGAGGATATACGGGATGTAGGGAATACCGTCTGGCAGAAGCTTATGGAACGCCTGTGTTGTCATGGTAGAAATGTCATGAGCTTCTGGAAGCCCTGCCTGTGAGCCGTGTTGGTGCCGGAAAACCCGTCGTCAACATAACAGCCTGCATATTTCCAGTTCGGGTTCTCTTTGATTTTCTTCATGTACTGCTGGATCTGCAAATGATAGAGAGCTTCTGATCGATATCGTCCGTTGACACGCGGCAATAGGCGGCGACGCGCAGCACCTTGTCTTCTTCCGGCGCGGCGGAAGCGGCGGCGATCTTATGAACGTTCCTGCCGTCCTGCGCGTCGAGCTGACGAACAAGCGCGTTTTTTTCTCTTTGCCGTTCCGATTCAAAACCGGCGCCTACGGGCGAGGCCTTCGGGCGGGCGGCACGCTCTTCGGCTATTCTTTTAACGTCATCCATCGCTTCACCTCCCGCGCTTTATTTCGCTCATCACGGTTTTCCGTGCAATCTATGAAACATCAATTATCAGCATTGCGACCGCAAAAAAAAGAACGCCTGCTGCGCTGCAGCAAGCGTTCCTTTTTGATTCGGTTCATCCCGCAAAAGCGCGGGGGTTCATGGAAAAATCAGATTTCCACCGGGACGCCCCAGTTGTCGTTGCGGTTTTCAACGGTGGAGTCTTCTTCCGGGGGCTGCTCGGGCGTGGAGGCGGCAATCACGTCAACAAGATCAAATTCTTCCGCCGTCAAAACGGGGGCTTGATAAGCTTTTTTCATGTTTCATACCCTCCTTACGCGGTGAAGCAGGCCTTGGCGGCCTCGCCGTAGTTGTAAAGCGCCGCGCCGAGAATGGCGACGGTGGTGTTGGTGCTTCTCGCAAGCAGACGCGCGAAATCGTTGCCGCAGAACGTGATGACGCCAAAGCCTTCGATCCGGACGGTGATTTCCTGATCCATGGTCGCCGCTTCGATGCCGGTCACTTCGAGCATGATGGCGTTGGTGTCGCTGTTCTTGACGAACTGTGCCTTAACGCCTGCCGGGCCGGTGACGGTGATCTTCTTGTTCAGTGCAGCAGCCTGCGCTTCGGTCAACTCACCGTTCTTGACATAGAAGCGGAATTCCGGCTTGGTCAGCGCCATGTAGGACGCGCTGGCGATCTTGGCTCTCGCGTCTGCGTCAAGCGTCAGCGTAACATCCTGATTTTTCAGGGCTTCAACCTTGTTCGCCGCCTCTGTGGTGTCGCCGAACTCGTTGGCGGTGTAGAAGCCCGTACCCGCATAGTGGTTGTTGGCGGCCTGGCCGTATTCGAGCGTGGCCGCGGCAAGATCCTTGTATTTCTGTTCGTAATTGCCGGCGATCAGGGCTTTGCAGTATTCCGCAATGGAGGTGCTGAGGGTGGTCGTGCTGTCGTCGGCTTCCACGATGGTGACGGTGATGGTGTCGCCCATCTGCGCGGGGGCGACCACGGCGTGAACCTTGGAGAAATCACCGGCTTTTTCCAGCGTTGTAATATCGACGGTGACGGTGTTTACGACTTCCTTGTCCTGATCGGTGTAGGAGATCGTGATGCTCTTCATGCCGACGTGCTTGGCTTCGTTGAGCAGGAAGTTGACGTAGATCTGGTCGTCGATCGTAACGCTCTGCCAATCCTGAACGCTTTCTGCGGCGGCTGCCTGATAGGTCGTTTCTGCGGCAGTCAGCGTATTCGCATTGGCAACCAGCGCTTTCTGCTCGTCGGTCAGCGCGTCATACGCCGCTCTTGCTTCGTCGATCTTCTCCTTGCTCGCGTCGTCGTATGCCACCGTGCCGATGGCGTTGATCTTTTCAATGACTAAAGCGGCCGGTGACGGGCTCGTCGTGTAAGTCGCCGTGTAGGTCACGTCGCCCGTGATCGCTGCAGGCGCATTATCCCAACCGGCGAATGTGTAGGTATACTGCGAATCTTCCGCCTTGGTCGGGGTGGTGCCGTTGTATTCGGGCACGCTGCCTT
>JAFTEL010000125.1 GCA_017453685.1 Clostridia bacterium | reverse complement strand
CATATTCGGCGTTCACGTCGTCGTCGGTGATCTCAACGTTTTCAAGCTCGGCGATCTTTTCCAGCGTCAGGCGGAGCTTGACGATGAGTTCGCCAAGGATCTCGGCGAATACGATACGCTTGCCGAACTCAAGGAAGGCATCAAAAAGGAACTGCTGGAACATAAACAGCACCACGCGGACGACGAATTTGAAAACGCGCTGCGCAATCAGCTCGTCGAAAACATGAAGGCGGATATCCCCGCGATCATGATCGACGAACAGGCCAAGCAGAACAAGGATAACCTGATCGAGCGCTTCCGCTCGCAGGGCATCAGCTATGAGCAGTACCTTGCCTACACCGGCATGGATGAAAAGACGCTCGACGAGCAGATCCGCGTTGAAGCCGAAAAGCAGGTCAAGCTGCGCCTGACGCTGGAAAAGATCGCCGAACTCGAAAACATCGAGATCACCGACGACGACGTGAACGCCGAATATGACAAGATCGCGACTACTTACGGCATCGACATTGAGACCGTGAAAAAGATCGCTCCCGTCGAGGGCATCAAGGGCGACGTTTCCGTGCAGAAGGCGATGAAGATCGTGGTCGACAATGCCAAGGCTGCCAAACCGGCCGCCAAGAAAACAACCAAAAAGGCGAAGAAAGCCGACGAAGCGGAAGCGGCGGAAGAAACCGCTGAATAATCCGAGGTTGTCTCCGACTATAATAGAATGGAATGAATCGACCGGCAGAAAACCGAATATTCTGCCGGTCAACTTACAGGAAGGAAAGGATAATGAAAATGGAAAAAATGAGTTTAGTGCCTTATGTCATCGAACAGACCAACCGCGGCGAGCGCCAGTTTGACATCTTTTCGCGTCTGCTGAGCGACCGCATCATCGTGCTGTCAGACGAGGTCAACGATGTGACCGCCAGCCTTGTGGTGGCGCAGCTGCTCTTCCTCGAAGGGCAGGACAGCGAGAAGGACGTCAGCCTTTACATCAACAGCCCCGGCGGCTCCGTCACGGCAGGCATGGCGATCTACGACACCATGCAGTATATCAAGTGTGACGTTTCCACCATCTGCATGGGTATGGCGGCGAGCATGGGCGCGTTTTTGCTTTCGGCAGGCGCGAAGGGCAAGCGTTATGCGCTGCCCAATTCCGAGATCATGATCCATCAGCCGCTCGGCGGCACGCAAGGTCAGGCTTCCGATATTGAAATCGAAGCGGCGCATATTCTCAGAACGAAAAAGAAACTCAACGCGATCCTTGCGGAAAACTGCGGCAAGCCGATCGAAGAGATCGAAAAAGACACCGACCGCAACAATTGGATGACGGCGCAGGAAGCCGCCGATTACGGTCTGGTCGACAAAGTCCTGTTGAAAAGATAAGTGCTTTTGAGGAGATAAGACAATGCCGAGAGTTGGCGATACAAGAGAAAAACTCATGCGGTGCTCGTTCTGCAACAAATCGCAGGGCGAGGTCAGGCAGCTGATCGCTGGCCCGGGCGTGTTCATTTGCGACGAGTGCGTGGAGGTCTGCCGCAGCATTATCGAAGAAGAGAACGCGACTGCCCGCCGAAGCAGCAGCCACGCGGACGAGGGCGGCTTTGTGCTGCCCACCCCCATGGAGATCAAGCAGAAACTCGACGAATACGTCATCGGGCAGGACGAAGCCAAAATGGTGCTGAGCGTGGCGGTTTACAACCACTATAAGCGCATCTATTTCGGCAAGGATACCGACACGGAGATTCAAAAGAGCAACATCCTCATGCTCGGTCCCACGGGCGTGGGAAAAACCATGCTCGCACAAACGCTGGCGAAGATTTTGAACGTGCCCTTTGCCATTGCGGACGCGACCACGCTCACCGAAGCGGGTTACGTCGGCGAGGATGTGGAAAATATCCTCCTGCGCCTGATCCAGGCGGCGGATTTCGACATTGAAAAGGCGGAGCGCGGCATCATCTACGTGGATGAGATCGACAAGATCGCCCGCAAGAGCGAGAACGCCTCCATCACGCGCGACGTCAGCGGCGAAGGCGTGCAGCAGGCGCTGCTGAAAATTCTGGAGGGAACCGTTTCCAACGTTCCGCCGGGCGGCGGCAGAAAGCACCCGCAGCAGGAGTTTATTCAGATCAACACCACCAACATCCTGTTTATCTGCGGCGGCGCGTTTGCCGGCATTGAAAAGATCATCGAAAAACGCATCGGCGGCTCCGCGCTCGGCTTTGAAGCCAACATCATGGACAAGAGCAAGCTCGATGAGAATTATCTGATGGGGCAGGCGGTACATCAGGATCTGGTCAAGTATGGGCTGATCCCCGAACTGGTCGGCCGTATGCCGGTGATGACCGCGCTGCACGAGCTTGACCGCGCCGCGCTGGTGCGCATCATGCTCGAGCCGAAAAACTCCATCGTCAAGCAGTTCCAGCAGCTCATCGGCATGGATAACGTCGAACTTGTGTTTGAGCAGGAGGCGCTGGAAGCGGTCGCCGACCTGACGCTGGAAAAGAAGACCGGCGCGAGAGGTCTGCGCTCCATCATGGAGAAAACGCTTTTGCCGATCATGTACGGGATCCCGTCCGATCCGACCGTCAGCAAGGTGACGGTCACGGCCGATTGCGTGAAGAACGGCACGGCGCCGCTGGTGGAACGCGACGAGAGCCGCGATGAAACCAAGCTGACGACGAATCAGAACTTTTCCGCGCGGAAAAATAAGAAAAACGCATAACGGAATCAGAACAGCCCCGCAGAGAGATGCTCTCCGCGGGGCTGATTTCATTTTTACGGATCAGAACATGGTGGAAAGGTCATAGGGCGTTTGCTGATAGACAAAGTAGTTCAGCCAGTTGGAAACCATCAGGCTGCCCGCGCCGCGCCACTTGACCACGGGCTCTTTGGTCGGGTCGTCGTCGGGGAAGTAGTTGACCGGGATCGGCGTATCCAATCCCGCCTTTTTGTCGCGCAGGTATTCGTTTTTCAGCGTGTCGCGGTCGTATTCGGAATGACCGAGCGAATAGAAGTTGCGGCACTTCATGTCGGAGAGCAGATGCACGCCGGATTCCGGCGAGTAAGAGAGCGTCTGCAGGTCCTTGACCAGAGCGATGTCGGAAAAATGCACCTCGGTGTAGCGGCTGTGCGGTACGTAGAATTCTTCGTCAAAACCGCGCAGCAGTGGGTGATAGGGGTCGAGCACTTTGTGCTTGAACACCCCGAACACCTTGTGGTCGAGCAGATACTTTTTCAAACCGTAGCGGTGGTATAAGCCCGCCTGTGCGCCCCAGCAGATGTGGAAAGAGGAGTAGACGTTGTGATCCGCCCAATCAAAGATCTGGCAGAGTTCGTCCCAGTAATCCACCTCTTCAAATTCCAGCTTTTCCACCGGCGCGCCGGTGATCACCATGCCGTCATATTTGCTGTCTTTGACCTCGTCAAAGGTTTTGTAGAACGAAAGCATATGCTCCGCCGAGGTGTGGGTGCTTTGGTGTGTGGCGGTTTGCAGCAGGTCGATCTCCACCTGAATGGGCGAGTTGCTCAGCAGCCGCAGCAGTTGAGTCTCGGTGACGATCTTGGTCGGCATCAAATTGAGAATAAGAATGCGCAGCGGGCGAATATCCTGTGTGCTGGCTCGCTCGTTGGTCATGACAAAAATATTCTCGCTTTCAAGGCTTGCTCTGGCGGGCAGATTTCCGTCAATTCTGATCGGCACGGTAAGACCCCCTTTTCAAAGTGATACAAATTATTATAGCAGATTTTTTTCGCTTTTCAACCCCCAATCAACGCTGTTCATCGGAGGCATATCCTGCCGGACAGCGGAATATACTGCAGCAGAAACTATTTTGAAAAGCGAGGGTGACGAATGGATATCCAAGTGGAAAAGCAAACGCTCGGCTCCTGCTGCGTGCTGCGTGAGGCAAAAGCGGAGCAGCCCATCGACTGCGATATGACGCTGCCGGATTACTGCGACGACGTGAAAAGCATTTTGAACTGCAGCATTGAGCCGTATATCACGTCCGGCGGCGCTTCGGGCAGCCGCATCAGTGCGCAGGGCAACGCCGTGGTGCGGCTGGTGTATGTGGGCGAAAAGGATGAGATCGTCTGTTTTGAACAGAGTGTTCCGCTGAGCAAATCGGTGGAAATGAGCGGTCTGCCGCAGGACGCCGCCTGCCGCATTTCCGCCAAGACCGACTACGTCAACTGCCGCGCGGTCAACCCGCGGCGTGTGGATGTGCACGGCTGCGTCACGGTCTGGTTCACGGCCTTCGGCAGGGAAAAGACCGATATTCTGACCGACGCGCCGAACGACGGCCTTTTTTTGAAGCGGGAGCGCTTTCAGACCTGTGATTTCACCGGCTGTTCCTCCAAGCTGTTTGAAATGAGCGAAACGATCACCGTGCCGTCCAATCAGCCGGCTGTCAAGGGGATCATCCATGCCGAAGCGGTTCCCGCCGTCAAAGATATCAAGGCGGTCAACGGCAAGGTGCTGGTGCGCGGCGACGTGCGCGTGACCTTTTGCTACTGCGGCGAGGGCGGTTCCATCGAAAAGCTGGAACATTCCATGCCCCTCAACCAGATCGTCGAGGTGGAGGGCGTGAACGACGGCAGCCTTTGCGACGTGCGCCTTTCGGTCACTTCGCTCGACGCGCCGTTCAAAGCTGACGCGGGCGGCGAAATGCGCCGCGCCGATCTGGCGGCGGCGCTGCGCGCGGATATCTTTGCCTATTCGCCGGCTCAGGTCGACGCCGCGACGGACGCCTACGCCGTCAGCCAATCGCTGGAGCTTCAGGTTACCCGCGCCAAATCGCTCACGCTCTGCGAGCAGCTCAACGAGGTCTTCTCTGTTTCGTGCAGCCTCGATTTTTCGGATGTGCCCGCCGCGGAACTGCTGGACGTCTGGTGTGACGGTGTTTCCAGCCTGTTTGATGCCGACAATCCGACTTTTGAAGTGTGCGGCGCGCTGTCGCTTTGCGTGCTTTACCGGGATGCGGAGGGCAGCGTACAGCTGGCGCATCGAAGCTGTGATTACCGCTTTCAAAAAGACCTGACGGCGCCGAACGGCCGCTTTGTCTATGAGCCGTGGCTTTGCGTCAACGGGTGGGAGCTTTCTGTTTCCGGCGCTGGCGTGCAGGGAAAGATACAGCTTGATCTTGTCGGCTGCGTTTTTGCGCAAACCGATCATGAGGTGATCGGCGATCTGCGCGCGGATGAAACAAAACCCGTTGAAAATACCGCCGCGATCACCGTTTATTTCGGTTCGGGCGGCGAGGAGATATGGGAGATCGCAAAACGCTATCACACCTCCTGTGAAGCGGTCAGGCAGCGAAACCGGCTGAGCGGCGAGCGGGTGGAAAACGACGGCGTTTTGATTATTCCGAGGAATTGAACGGAGGAAAAGAAGATGGATAACAAAAGCATTTATTCCGATATTGCGCAGAGAACGCAGGGCGATATTTACATCGGGGTGGTCGGACCGGTCCGCACCGGCAAATCCACCTTTATCAAGCGGTTCATGGACGAACTGGTGATCCCGCATATCGAGCATGACTATAAACGCGAGCGCGCGCTCGACGAAATGCCGCAGTCCGCTTCCGGCAGAACGATCATGACCACGGAGCCGAAATTCATTCCCGAGGAAGCGGTGCCCGTCGCCCTGCAGGACGGCGCGAAAATGAAGGTGCGGCTGATCGACTGCGTCGGCTACATCGTGCCGGGCGCGCTGGGCTACATCGAAAACGAACAGCCGCGCATGGTCAAAACGCCGTGGTATGACGAGGAGATCCCGTTCAACATGGCGGCGGAGATCGGCACGCAAAAGGTCATCAACGAACATTCCACCATCGGGCTTGTCGTGACGACGGACGGCAGCATCGGCGAGATCGACCGTGCGGATTACGCGGACGCGGAAAAACGCGTGATCGAGGAGCTCAAGCAGCTCGGCAAGCCGTTTCTGGTTTTGCTCAACAGCACCCGCCCCAAAAACAAGGAGACGCAGGCGCTCGCCAAAGAGCTGATGACCGCCTACGGCGTGCCGGTGCTGCCTGTCAACTGCAAAACCGTTTCGGAGGACGAGATCAAAGAGATCCTGCGTCAGGTGCTGTTTGAATTCCCGATGAAAGAGATCGGGGTGAACCTGCCCGGATGGATGATGAGCCTCGATCCGACCCATGAGATCAGGCGGAGCATCGACGACGCGGTCTCCGTCGCCGCGCAGGGCATCAAGCGGGTGCGCGACGTTTCCGCCTTTGCGCAGAAGATGTGCGACTGCGACTACGTGGAAAAGGCCGAGATCACGCAGATGGACCTGTCCGACGGCAGCGCCGCCGTTCAGCTGAGCTCGTCCCCGCAGCTGTTCTATCAGGTGCTCAGCGAGGTGACGGGAACGGAGATCGCCGACGAACAGGCGCTGATGAACGAACTGCTGGCGATGAACCAAACAAAAAGAGCCTACGAGAGGCTCAAAAATGCGCTGGATGAGGTGGAGGCGACCGGTTACGGCATCGTCATGCCGTCGCTGGAGGAACTGACGCTCGAAGAACCCGAGATCATGAAGCAGGGCGGCAAATACGGCGTGCGTCTGCGCGCGTCCGCGCCGTCGATCCACATGATGCGCGCCGACATCACCACCGAGGTCGCGCCGATCGTCGGGTCGGAATCACAGAGCGAGGAACTGGTCAACTATCTGCTGCAGGAATTCGAGAGCGACCCGCTGAAAATCTGGGAATCGAATATCTTCGGCAAATCGCTCAACGAGCTGGTCAACGAGGGCTTGCACAACAAGCTGTGCCGTATGCCGACGGAGGCGCGCATGAAGCTGCAGCAAACGCTCGAAAAGGTTATCAACGAGGGCTGCAGCGGGTTGATCTGTATCATTCTGTGAGGAAGCTGCGCGACTGTGCGACGGCGAGCGCGTCGCACCGCTCATTTTCGGTGTGGCTGTTGTGCCCTTTGATCCAGACAAAATCAACGTCGTGTACGGAAAGCAGCGTCAACAATTTTTCCCAAAGGTCGGCATTCAGCGCCGGCCTTTTGTCTTTCTTGATCCAGTTGTTCTGCTTCCAGCTTTCTGCCCAGCCCTTGGTGACGCCGTTGTAAACGTATTGCGAGTCGGTCGTGACGGTCACCCGACAGGGGAAGCGCAGCGCTTTCAGCCCTTCGATCACGGCAGTCAGCTCCATGCGGTTATTCGTGGTCTGCGCTTCGCCGCCGCTGAGCTCTTTTTCTTTGCCGGCGCAGCGCAGGATCGTGCCCCAGCCCCCGGGACCCGGGTTGCCGGAACAGGCGCCGTCGGCGAACAGATCAACGTGCGTTTTCTTTTCCATGCTCATTCCTCCGTACTGATTTCTCATTTTACCATTTTCCGCCCAAACATTCAACCGCTCTTGTTTATTTTTCCTTCGCGCCGTTCATACTCAAGGTATACATATCATTCTTTCGGGAGAGTTGCATGATGAAATCGATCTGTGTTCTGGACGTCAAAAACAGCGAGGTCGCCCTGGCGAATTTCGCGCAGAAGCTTCTGACCGTTTTGGGCGGCCGCATGGTGCTGATGAGCGACGACCGACCGGAAACGCGCGGTCTCGCCGAACAACTGCGCGACGGTCTGGTGCAGGGCGGGGGAACGGTGTTTTGCATGGAAGGCGGCTTTGAGTCGCGCATCGTCAGCGCGTCGCGCCTGCTGGAAGCGGACGGCGCGATTTATCTGACCTGTGATTCCGCCTGCCGCCTGAGCGTTTACGGCGCGAACGGCAGCCCCCTGACGAACGAGGAGGAGCAGCAGATTGCCCGCGCAACGCCCGCAAGCCCGACGCAGACGGGTGTTGCCGTTGCGCTCTCTCAGACCGACGCCTATCTTTCGCTTGCCCGCAGGATCGGCGGCTCGTTTGAAAACGTAGCCGCTTCCTTTGCTTCGCCCAATGCGTCGCTCCTGCGCTTCGCGCGGCAGACCGCCTTGGCGCTGGGGCTGATCGAGCGGAACAAGCCGCGCTTTATGATCAGCTGCTCCGGTCTGATCGCGGCAGCCGAAGACGAGCAGGGGAACGTCTATCCGCATGAACGGCTGCTGACTCTCTGCTGCGCGTGCGAGCTGGCGGACAAACAGCCGATCACCGTGCCGTTTTCGGCTTCGCTCACGCTGACGGAGCTGGCGCGCCGAAACGGCGTTGCCTTGCAGCGCAGCTTTGCGGGCGGCGGCGAACCGTGGCAGACCGATGGCGTGTTGCTGGTGTTCCGCCTCCTTCACCATATGTCGAAGAGCGGGCGGTCTTTATCCTCGCTGTTCGGGTCGTTCGCGTTTCCGAACGAAAAAAGAACGGTGCTTTCCTTCGGCGGTTCGCTGGATCGGCTGGCGGATCGCATCCCCTGTGAGGAAGCCGTCACGCAGACGGACGATCTGCTGTTTATCAAACGCAAAAACGCTGACGCGGTGCTGACCCGGCAAAAGGACGGCAGGCGCTGCTGTCTGGAGGTGCAGGCGTTCGACGCGGAGACCGCGCGGGAGCTTTGCGGCGAACTTGAGCGGGCAATCTTGACTTTTTCGGACAAATAGTATAAAATTATTTATTAATTAAGAAATGAAGCCGCTCTCGCGGTTGAGCGGTTTATATAAGTCACCTCTAAAGAATATTCTGAAATTGAAGAAAGGAAGAAAAGTGACAGGCTCATTCCCTCGATCTGATGTGGACATTTCGGGCGTTTTGGGCTTGTTGCGGCAGTGCATTTATGCAGGAAAAACCGAATGGCGCCGCCGATAAAAAGAGCAAATCGAAACAGACGCGTTTTTATCGCAGCGGCAAAAAGGCGACCGGCAAACCGGCCGCCAAACCCGAACCTGCTGTGGAGGAACTGAAGCAGGAGGTTCCCAAGAAGAAGGCTTCCGCGCCGAAAAAGAAGGCGGAAGAGAAACAGCCGAAAGGCAAACAGTCAAAACAAAAACAAACAAAAGAAAAGCAGCCGAAGGAAAAGCAGACCAAACGCGCGAAACCCGAGGCGCCCGCCCGCAGTCAGCGGCCGACCAAAAATGAACGAGGCAAACGCGCGGGCAAGAGCGCCGCGCCCATTCGCATCGCGTTCCTCGGCGGTCTCAACGAAGTCGGCAAAAACATGACCCTGTATGAATACGACGGCGATATGTTTCTGGTCGACTGCGGTCTTGCGTTCCCCGACCCCGATCTGCTGGGCGTCGACGTGGTTCTGCCCGATTTTACTTATGTGGAGCGCAACATCGACCGCATCAAAGGCGTCGTCGTGACTCACGGGCATGAGGATCATATCGGCGGTCTGGCTTATCTGCTCAAAACCGCCAACATTCCGATCTATGCCACCAAGCTCACCCTCGGTCTGATCGAGGGAAAACTCAAAGAGCATCATCTGCTCGATTCCGCCAAGCTCAACGTCGTCAAACCCGGCGACGTCGTGACCTTCGGCGCGTTCAGCGTGGAGATGATCCACGTGAACCACTCCATTCCCGACGCGATCGCGCTGTGCATCCGCTGCAAGGGCGGCACCATCGTGCAGACGGGCGACTTCAAGATCGACATGACCCCGATCGACGGGGAACCCATTGACCTGAACCGCTTGGCTCAGATCGGCTCGCAGGGCGTGACCTGCCTGCTGTCCGATTCCACCAACGCCGAGCGTCCGGGCTACACGCCGAGCGAGCGGCTCGTCGGCAAATCGTTCGACAATCTGTTCCGTCAGGCGGGCAACCGGCGCATCATCGTGGCGACGTTTGCCTCCAACATCCACCGCGTTCAGCAGATCATCGACACGGCGGCGGCGCTCGGGCGCAAGGTCGCGCTTTCGGGCAGAAGCCTTGAAAACGTCGTCAGCGTCGCGCAGGAGCTCGGCTATATCCACGTGCCGGAGGGCTTGCTGGTCAGCATCGAGACCGTCAACCGCTATCCGGCGGATAAAATGGTCATCATCACCACCGGCAGTCAGGGCGAGCCGATGTCGGCGCTCGCCAGAATGGCGCTGTCGGATCATCGCCGCGTGGCGATCGGGCCGAGCGATTATATCATCATTTCGGCAACGCCCATCCCCGGCAACGAAAAAACCGTCGGCCGCGTTGTCGACGAGCTGCTCAAGCTCGGCGCCGAGGTGATCTATGAGCGGATGTATGAAGTCCACGTGTCCGGTCACGCCTGTCAGGAAGAATTGAAGCTCATCATGAGCCTGCTCAAGCCCAAATACTTCATTCCCGTGCACGGCGAGCAGAAGCATCTGCAAAAGCACAGCCTTCTGGCGCAGTCGATGGGCATTGATAAAAAGAATATCATTGTCGCCGACAACGGCGTGCTGGTCGAAATGAACAACAAAGGCATCCACGCCGCCGGCACCGTTCCGGCGGGCAAGATCTATGTGGACGGCTCCGGTGTGGGCGACGTGGGCAGCATCGTGCTGCGCGACCGCAAGCATTTGTCGGAGGACGGCATCATCATCGTCGCCGCCAGCGTGGACGCGCAGTCCGGCTATATCGTTTCGGGTCCCGAGATCATGACCCGCGGCTTTGTCTATGCGAAGGAAGCGGACGAATTGATCATGGAGGCCAAGAATATCGCGGCGCGCGCCATCGAAGGCAAGCTGCTTCGTTCGCCCGATCTGGTGGCGGCGAAGACCAAGGTGCGCGACGACGTCGGCCGCTTTGTGGCGGAAAAGACCAGAAGAAGTCCGATGATCGTGCCGATCATCATGGAGGTGTAAGGGGTGAAGCGTTTTATTCGGAACAATGCCGCGCTGCTCGGCATTTTTGCGGTCACGCTGCTGACAACGGCGGTCACGCTGCTCTATAACCGGCCGGTCGGCGTGATCGGTCTGGTCCTCTGGGCGGCGCTGGTTCTGTTTTCCATCGTCAGCAACGTGTGGAGCACGAATAAAACAAAGAACACCTTGGCTGACCTTGACCGGCAGCTGGACGTCGACAATCTGCAGAACCTGAGCAACTTCCCCATGCCCCTGATCGTCTGCACCGAGACCGGCGCGATCTGCTGGTATAATTCCCTGTTCAAAAACGGCGTGCTCGGCGATTTCCGACCGAACAGCGACGAGATATTCCCGTTTTTGGACGGGCAGACGATGGACGATCTGGCGGCTCATTCCCAGTTGTTCACCTGCGTTTCCGGCCGCTATTATTCGGTCTATTCCTTCCCGTTTGAAACGGGCGGCAAGGCGGGTTACGCGCTGCTGTTTTCCGATGAGACCGATCTGCAGCGCACCGCTTATGAATACAAAGCTTCCCGTCCGCGCGTGATGCTCATCAGCATCGACAATCTGGATGACATCCTCTCCGCCTTTACCGACAGCGATTCCGACAGTATGCGCAGTCAGGTGGAGCGGCTGATCGACAAGTGGCTGAGTGATTACGGCTGTCTGGTGCGCCGGCTCGGCGACGGGCGCTTTGTGGTCGTTTGCGAGGAGCGCGATCTGGCGCTGATGATCGAGCGGCGGTTCGATATCCTCGACACCGTACGCGCCTATCAATATGATGGCAAGGTCGTCGGCTTTACACTTTCCATCGGCGTCAGCGGCGGTGAAACGCTGCGCAAATGTGAAACGAACGCGCGGCAGGCGCTTGATATGGCGATCGGCCGCGGCGGCGATCAGGCTGCTATTTTCAAAACGGACACCTATCAGTTCTTCGGAGGCGTTTCCAAAGGCGTTGAAAAGCGCAGCAAGGCGCGCACCCGCATCATTTCTTCTTCCATCGCCAAGCTCATGGAAAACAGCTCGCACGTTTTCATCATGGGGCACCGCTTTTCCGATCTGGACAGCATCGGTTCGGGCGTCGGGATGTACTGCGCCGCAGCTGCGCTGGGCAAAGAGACGAAGATCGTCGTTCGCCGCCGCCAGACCCTTGCCAAAGGGCTGGTGGATATGATCGAGGAACGCCTGGGCGACGTCTTTTGCGAGCCGGAGGAGGCGCTGCCGCTGATCGACCGCAACACCCTCCTCATCATCAGCGACACGCATCGGGAGGACGTGCTGGAAAGTGCGGAGATCTACCGCGCCGCGCAGACCATCGTCATCATCGACCACCACCGCAAAAACGTCGATTTCATCAACAACGCCATCGTGTTCCAGCATGACCCGACCGCTTCCTCCGCCTGTGAAATGGTGTCGGAGCTGCTGCAATACATGCCCTCTAAGCCACCGATCTCCGAATGTGTGGCGGATGCGCTGCTGGCCGGCATCATGCTCGACACGAAGAATTTTGCGCTCAAAACCGGCGTGCGCACCTTTGAGGCGGCGGCCTTCCTCAAGAGCAAGGGCGCCGACACCGTTCGGGTGCGGCGGCTGTTTATGAATAAGCTGGAGGATCTGAAAAAACGCAACGACATGATCGGCAGCTGTGAAAAATACCGCGACTGCGCCATCGCTTTCGCCGATTTCGAGTCGCCGAACATCCGCACCATCACGTCGCAGGCGGCGGATGAAATGCTGAATATCGACGGCGTCAAGGCGTCGTTTACCCTGTTCCGCGTGGGCGATACCGTCAACGTTTCCGCCCGCTCTCTGGGCGATATCAACGTGCAGATCATCATGGAAGCGCTCGGCGGCGGCGGTCATCTGACCATGGCGGCGGCGCAGCTGAACGGCTGCGATTTTGATAGCGCCAAAACGCAGCTTTTCGCCGCCATTGACCAATATTACGCGCAGACCAAATGACCGCGAAATGGTAACAACTTTGTTATCGATTTGACTATTCGGTCGAATAATGATAAAATATACAGATAAGGACGCTTTATCCCGAAAGGACGGATGAAAGATGATTAACAGCGAACACCTTTGTATGAGCTGTATGAGGGAGATCGGCGCGGAACTGGAATGTCCCTATTGCCACTATGTCGTCGGCACGCCGCAGATCTCGCCTTATCTGAACGTGCGTTCCGTGATCGGCAACCGTTATCTGGTCGGTCGGTTATTGGAGTATAACGGTGACGGCGCGACTTACATAGCGTGGGATATTCAGGACAAAAAAGCGGTCACGATCCGCGAGTTTCTGCCCGATACCCTGTGCAGCAGAACGCGTGACAGCAAGGTGATCACCGTTTCGCCCGGCTGTGAGATCGCTTATAACGACTGCAAGGCGGATTTCCTTGAGCTTTGGCGCAAGCTGACCCGCATGAGCGGTCTGTCCGCCCTGGTCAACGTCTATGAAGTGTTTGAAGAAAACAACACAGCATACGCCATTTGCGAATATATTGAGAGCATCACCCTGCGCGACTATCTGCTGCGCATCAAAACCGGCTACATTCCGTGGGAACGCGCCAAGACGCTGTTCATGCCCATGCTTTCCACCCTCGGCATGCTGCACACCGCCGGCATCATCCACCGCGGCATTTCTCCGTTCACGCTCCAGATCGGGCGCGACGGCAAAATGCGCCTGAGCGGGTTCAGCATCTGGCAGGCGAGAACGGCGCGCAGCGACTTGACGGCGCAGCTTTTCCCCGGCTATGCCGCCATCGAGCAATACGGCTTTGAGGGGCAACAGGGCCCGTGGACCGATCTTTACGCCTTCGCCGCGACCCTTTACCGCGCCCTGATCGGCACCGATCCGATCGAAGCGACCGAGCGGCTGACCAACGACCGGCTGATGGTGCCGGGCAAGTTCGCCGAACAACTGCCCGCTTACGTCATCAACGGACTGATCAACGCGCTGCAGATCCTGCCGGAAGACCGCACCCGCAGCGTGGAGCAGCTTCGGGCGGAGCTTTCCGCTTCGCCGACGGCAACGGTGGCGGGCGTCGATTTTGCCAACGAGATGTCGGCTCCCGATACCCCGCGCGTGCCGCAGCGCAGACCGTCTTCCTCGGCGCAAAAGGTGAAGTCGGATCAGGTGGCGAAGAACAAGAGCCTTGCCCTGAAGGCTGGCTTGATCAGCGCTATCGTTTTAATGCTGGTTTTCCTGATTGCCGTGCTGGTCGTGCCTAAGCTCAAGCCAAAATCCGAACCCGTGACGCAGCCTGTCACCACGAGCGGCGAACAGGTCGCCGTGGGGCTGTTTGTCGGCAAGTATTATTCCGAGATCACCAACAACGCCTATTGGCTCGATAATTTCAAATTCGAGAAAAAAGAAGAATACAGCGACACCGTCAAAAAAGATATGATCATCGCCCAGAGCGTCGAGCAGGGCAAGCAGGTCAACAAAGGCACCACCATCGTTTTGACCGTTTCTCTCGGCATCGAACAGATCAAGCTGCCCGACGTGCGCGGCATGGATTACGAAGAAGCCAAGGCGCTGCTGACCGACGCCGGCTTCCGCGTGAGCAAAAAGCTGGAGGCCAATTACGGCGGGAACACGCCCGATACCGTCAAATCCGTGGAGGATGCGGACGGGAACAAGATGAAGGCCAACGAGGAATTCGACAAGGGCACGACCGTTAAGCTCTACGTCTGGGGCGAGGTACAGGAGACGGAGGCGACAACGCCGCCCGAAACCACGACCAAAAAGGAACCCACGAAGCCGAATGTGATCGTTGACGAATCGGAAGAGGACGAGGAATCCAGCAGCAAGAAGAACGAGAAAGAAACCACGACGAAGAAGGGGTCGACCGAAAAGGAAACGACCACAAAGAAGGGTACGACCGAAAAGGAGACGACCACCAAGAAGGGCACGACCGAGAAGGAAACGACCACCAAGAAGGATTCCGAGACCACGACCAAAAAATAAACCGAAACGACAACGAAAAAAGCCTCTGCATAAGGAAAAGCTGTCCGCATTTTTTGCGGACAGTTTTTTTTCATATTCTGTTGAGAATCAAACACGGCTGTGCTATAATGACGGCAACGATTGTAAGGAGGGATTTTCCATGAAAAAAATCAAGATCGGTATCGCGGGCTGCCGCGGTCTTTCCACCCTGATGGGTCTGCGCGACATTGAGGACGTTGAGATCGCCGCGATGTGCGACCTCGACGAGGATCATCTGAACAAGGCTGCCGAAGAGATCGGCGGCGACGTCAAAAAGTTCCGCATTTTTGAGGATATGCTTGAATCCGATATCGACGCCGTGATCGTCGCCACGCCCATGCAGTGCCACGTGCCGCAGGTGCTCGCCGCGCTGGAAGCTGGCAAGCACGTCATGAGCGAGGTCACGGCGGGCGTCACGATGGACGAGCTGTTCTGGCTGTGCGAAGCCGTCGAAAAATATAATAAGATTTACATGTTCGCCGAGAACTGCGTCTATATCCCCAAGGTGCAGCTGGTCAAGCAGATGGTCGCGAAGGGGATGTTCGGCAAACCGTATTACGCCGAGGGCATGTACCTGCACGACATCCATGATATTCTGGTCTATCCCAGCGGCAAGACCTCGTGGCGCTCCTATTGGCAGTGCGGCACGCGCGGCAACTTCTACCCGACGCACAGCATCGGTCCGGTCATGCAGTGGTTCCCCGACGATTATATCACCGAGATTTCCACCTTCACGCCCGGTATCCACAATCCCTACGGCATGAAGCAGGACAGCGGCACCACCACCATGTGCCGCACCAACAACGGCAACCTCATCTGCCTGCGCACCGATTGCCTCTCGCCCAGACCGCACAACATGGATCGCTACACGCTGCAGGGCACCGAGGGCATCTTTGAATCGGCGATCTACGGCAAGGGCCGTCTGGCGGGCGACATCGACCGCGTTTCGCTCAACAGCAACAAGACCGAGGACGGTCACATGGATTGGGAAGCGCTGATGAACTACAAAGACCTGCTGCCCGAGCGTTATAAAAACGCCTCCGAAGAGCAGATCCACGCCAGTCACGGCGGCGGCGACTTCTTCATCGTCAAGGATTTCATCGACGCCATCCGTTCCGGCAAGCAGCCGGAGCTGGACGTTTACAAGGCCTGCGAATGGACGGCGGTCGGCCTGCTTTCCGCGCTTTCCGTCGCCAACAACGGCCGAACCATCGAAGTGCCGCATTTCCGTCCGAATATGCCGCTGAACGAAAAAGTCATCAAATTATAAGATTTCCGAAAAGCGCCGAAGGAGCAGACCGTTTCTTCGGCGTTTTTTTCGTTGAAATCGAAATTTTTTCTGCGCAATTCCCTTGTATTCTTTTGCCTTTTTATAGTATAATATATTGAAAAAATCTTTGCTTCGGAGGGATCGCGGTGCAGGTAACGGTGAACGGCGTCAACGCCGATTATTTGGAGCAGGGGGCAGGGGAGTCTGTCCTGATCCTGCCGGGCTGGTCGGCGGTCGCCGAGGCCTATCAGACCGTCACCAAAACTCTGTCGGAAAAGTTTTGCGTCACCGTGCTCAACCTCCCGGGCTTCGGCGTCACGCCGGAACCAAGCGAACCATGGTGTGTGGATGATTACGTCGATTTTACGCTTGCCTTCATTCAGGAGCGCGGGCTGGACGATCTCATTTTGCTGGGTCATTCCTTCGGCGGGCGCATCATCATCAAAATGCTCAGCCGCCCCGATCTGCCGTTCACCGTCAAGCAGGTCGTTTTGGTCGACAGCGCCGGCATCAAGCCCACGCCGACCGCCGAGCAAAAGAAAAAGAGCGAACAGTATAACCGCCTGAAAAAGCTCTACGGCGGCAAGCTGGTCTCCAAGCTCTGCCCGTCCGCGCTGGAAAAGCTGCGGAAAAAATACGGTTCGGCGGATTACGCCGCCGCTTCGCCCGTCATGCGGCAGACGCTTATCAAAACCGTGAACGAGGATTTGACCGGGCTTGTGCCCAACGTCACGCCCGGCGCGCTGCTCATCTGGGGGCGGGACGATACTGCTACCCCGGCGGCCGACGCCGAAAGAATGAAAGCGATGATCCCCGATTCGGTTCTGCATATCATCGACGGGGCGGGGCATTTCCCCTTTATCGACCAGCCGTTTGAATTCCGCAGGATTCTCGGCGGCTTTTTCGGAATTGAGTAAGGAGTGAAAGAAAAATGGAAAGCCTCTCATTCATGCTGCTGTTGGTTGCGTTTGCCGTGCTGTTCGCGTTTAGCGTTATGCACGATATGCACATGTTTCAGCTCAATTCTTATAAACCCAAGGTTCAGTTTAAGTGGCTGAAGAACAATCCGAAAACGCTGCTTGTCGGCGCTGTGCTTACGGTGATCTGCGCGCTGCTCACCGTTTTTGTGAAGCGGAGCGATCTCGTCCGCCTGATCGCCGCCGTCCTTTTTGCTGCGGCAGCTGTGTTTCAGCGTCCGAAAAAAGCGAAAAAACCGCTGGTGTTCACCAAGCGGATTGTCCGCCTTTGCGTGACCATCGTGATCGTGACCGATGCGTTCGTGTTCGCCGTCGTGCTGCTGGCGCAAAAGTATATGGCGCTGCTCTTTGCGGTTTGTGTGCTGCTTTCCATGTTCATCATGCTCCTGTGCAACCTCATCAACCGCCCGCTTGAAAAGGCGATCAACCGTTATTATATCAACGACGCGAAAAAAATGCTCAAGGATCACAGCCGCCTGGTCACCATCGGCGTGACCGGCAGCTACGGCAAAACCAGCGTCAAGTTTTTGCTTGGCACTTTGCTGGAAGCCAAATACAACGTTCTCATCACGCCGGAAAGCTACAACACGCCTCTCGGCGTCGTCAAAACCGTTCGTTCCTCCCTGCGCGCCACGCATGACGTTTTCGTGTGCGAAATGGGCGCGAAGAACGTGGGCGATATCAAGGAAATCTGCGACATCGTTTCCCCGAAGCACGGCGTGATCACGTCGGTCGGTCCGCAGCATCTGGAATCTTTCAAAACGCTCGACAACGTGAAAAAGACCAAATTTGAACTGGCGGACGCTTTGCCGTCGAACGGTCTGCTGTTCCTCAACGGCGAGGATGAAAACATCCGCGCCTATTCCGCCGACAAATACCAAAACGCCGTTCGGTACGGTCTGAGCGACACGAACGATTATTACGCTGATTCTCTTTCTGTTTCCTCGGGCGGTACGTCGTTCACCGTCCATCACGGGCAGGAAAGCGTTTCGTTTTCCACCTCGCTTCTGGGTCGCCATAACGTCATCAACTTAGTCGGCGCCATCGCCGTTTGCTGTGAGCTCGGCATCCCCATGAAACAGCTTCAGCCCTATGTGCGCAAGGTGCAGGGCGTGGAGCACCGCCTGCAGCTCATGCGCAAGGGAGCGGTCACGGTGATCGACGACGCTTACAATTCCAACCCCGCCGGCGCGAGCGCGGCGCTGGACGTGCTGGGTCTGTTCGACGGCTGCCGTGTTCTGGTCACACCGGGCATGATCGAGCTGGGCGACAAGCAGGATGAAGAAAACAAAGCCTTCGGCGTTCATGCCGCCGCTGTGTGCGACTACGTCGTTCTCGTCGGCAAGAACCAGACCAGAAGCATTTACGACGGTCTGTGGGAAGGCGGCATGCCGGACGATCGGATCTACGTTGCCGACGATCTGACCGAAGCGGCGCGGGTCGCCTACGACTATGACGCCAAGGGGCAGGAAAAAGCGCTGCTGTTTGAAAACGATTTACCCGATAACTATTGATTTTGAGGTGCTGTCATGAAGATCCAACTTGCGGTGCTGTTCGGCGGCAAGAGCGTTGAACATGAAATTTCCATCATCTCCGCCATTCAGGCGATCCATCATCTGGACAAAGAGAAATACGACGTCATTCCCGTTTATATGACGAAATCCGCCGACTTTTACACCGGCGCCGACGTGGATAAGATCGAAAGCTACCGCGACGTTTCCGCCCTGCTCGCGCGGAGCAAGCGCGTCATTTTCGTCAAGGACGGCGACCGCGTTTATCTCACCGATCACCCGCATGACAAGCGCTTCCGCCGCGAAAAGAAGGAGATCGACGTGGTGTTCCCCGTGGTGCATGGCACCAACGTGGAGGACGGCACGCTGCAGGGCTATCTGAAAACGCTCGGCGTGCCCTTTGTCGGCTGCGACGTGACGGCGTCGGCAATCGGCATGGATAAGCACGTGATGAAAGCCGTTCTGCGCGATTTCGGTCTGCCGGTGCTGGACTGCAAGGTTTACGGCAAAACCGACTATCTGACCGATCGGGAGCAGATCCTCAACGGAATCAAAGCCGCCTTCTCTTATCCGGTCATCGTCAAGCCCGTCAATCTCGGTTCGAGCATCGGCATCAGCAAGGCGAACGACGACAACGAGCTGGCCGACGCGATTGATCTGGCGTTCTCCTTTGCCAACAGGGTTCTGGTGGAGCATGCGATCACTGCGCTGCGCGAGATCAACTGCGCCGTCATCGGCGACGGCGACGAGGCGATCGCCTCCGAATGTGAAGAACCGCTCAACGCCACCACGATTCTGAGTTATGAGGATAAATACCTCGGCAATGCGTCGGGCAAGAGCGGCAGCAAGGGCGCGAAAAGCGGCGGATCGCAGGGCATGGCGAGCCTGTCCCGTCAAATCCCCGCCGACATCAGCAAAGAAATGCGCGAAGAGATCCGTTCCCTTGCCGTGCGCACGTTTCAGGCGCTCGGCTGCAACGGCGTTTCCCGCGTCGATCTGATGCTCGACGGCGACGAAAACAAAATCTACGTCAACGAGATCAACACCATTCCCGGTTCGCTCTCGTTCTATTTGTGGGAGCCGATCGGGATTCCCTATGACAAATTGCTCGACCGCATGATCCAACTGGCGCTCAAGCGCGTGCGCGACGAAAAAACGGTCACTTACGCGTTCGATACCAGCGTGCTGTCCAACTGCACCAGCGACGCGCTGGGCGGCGCGAAGGGGAGCAAGCGCTGACGACAAATCAAAAATTTTCAGGAAAGGACAGGTGTGTGAATATGATGAATCGAACGATCCGCGCCATGCTGTCATGCTGGATGGCGGTTGTTTTGCTGCTTTCGATCGCGCTGCCTTCGTTTGCGGCGGGGGAAACCGCGGCTGCCGACGCACCTAATCTGAACAGCAAGGGCTTCTGGCAGGTGAACGCGGTCGATAACGACCTGACCGTCTATCCGGAAGGCTTTGACCACGGCTATATCCCGAACGTCCGTACCGTGCAGAACGAGGACGGCTCTTATGCGATCTGCGTGGATGAGGGCAGTCAGCTGCGCATTTTCGAGATCGACAAGGCGCGCAATTCAAAATCCGCCGTCACCATTCCGATCGAGCTGGAGCGTTACGCCTGCTTCGCCAAGGGCAAAACCAACGGCAATTATTACGTTCTGTTTGCCAAAAATGCAGCGAGCAGCCAGCAGGACGTTATGCTGCGGCTGGTGGAGTACAATACCAACGGCGTTCGGCTGCGCAGCCTTGATTTTTCGGCGATGGCGTCCGCTTCCCTGCACGGGATCAAGAAGCTGGGTTACGGCAACAACGATATGGTTGCCGACGATACGCTCATCACCGGCTACATCGGGCGGCAGATGTTTTTGTATCAGGGCGAAGAGCATCAGGCGTCCTATGCCTTTGCCGTGCGCACCGACAGCTTCACCCAAGTCAAATATGACAATTCCAGCTACACGCCTTACGCCAGCCACTCGTTCCATCAGATCATCGTGCCGGACGGCGACAGCTATATTTATATCGACCGCTGCGACAACACCCCGAGCCGTTCCTTTGTTCTGACGAAGATGCAGGGCAGGGACTGGGTCAAGGTGACCGACAGTTCCGCCCATTCCTTCCTCTTCAAAGGCGAGCCTTTTTTGCAGAACGGTCAATGGATCTACGGCAACAGCACTTACAGCCAGTTCGGCGGGCTGATCCCGTTTGAAAACAAGTATATGCTCGTCGGCACCTATCAGAACAATCCGGACGTTCTGACCGATTCTTCCGCAAATCTGTTCGTGCAGTTCTTTGATAAGGACACCATGAAGCCGATGGCGGACCCGACTTTTCTGACCGATTGGAACGACGTGAGCGGGCAGCTGCCCTGCTACCGCACCATCGTCAGCCCTCAGGCGTTCAAGATCGACGAGCACCGCGTGGGCATCGCCTATATGCTCGGCAATAAAACTCTGGATTTGACGCAGCTTCGTCTGATGATAATTGACGACAGCGGCGCGGTGCTTTCCGATCACGCGGTCGAAACGGCCGCCAACAAGTCCTGTATTCTGCCGCGTTTCGGCAGCGCTTTCTACAACAGCGAAAAAAAGGCGGTGGAATGGTTCACGACCCAGACGGACAGCAGCGGCAAAACCAATCTGGTCATGCGCTATATCGAGACCGAGTCTTCGCCGTCGCTGACGCCGCCGGAGTCGTTCGATTTCGCGGAGCAGGAGATCAACCTGCTGGTTAACCACGCGGTTTCCCTTGAAACCTCGTTTGTTCCCGCAAACGCCGGCAACCTGCTCAGCTGGACGAGCAGTGACGAATCCGTGGTGAAGGTCGATCCCATGGGCGTTCTGGTCGGCGTGGGCAACGGCACCGCCGTTGTGACTGCCACGACGCGCAGCGGCATGACCCGACAGATCACCGTGTCGGTCACGGGCGGCAAGCCCGCCACCGGCATTGAGGTGAAATTTGCCGGATCGAGCGGCGTTCCGACCGAAATGGAAGAGACCATCAGCGTGCAGAAGGGCGACTCTTACAGACTGTACGCGACGGTTTTGCCGGAGGACGCCAGCAACCGCACCTACACCGTCTATACCGATCGACCGGAAGTGATCGCCGTGATGAATAACGGCGCCTATTGGATCGCAATCGGCGGCGGCACTGCGTCGCTCATCGTCGCCTCCGTCTCCAATCCGGAGATCAGGCGGGTCTACCATATCTCGGTCTATGCGCCGGGTGAAGTATCCGGTTCGGATATTTACCGCGCCGGTGATCTCGTCACGTTCGGCTCCTATCCGCAGTCAAAAGTCACCGACGAGGCGCTGCTCGCCGAACTGAATCAGGCGGCGGGGCAGCTGCCGTGGATTTCTTACGGGTACGGCGCCGCGGGGGGCGCTCCGGAGCAGGGCACGGACTATATGTTCTATAAAGACGTCGCGCTGAACGGCGAAACATACCGCGCCGTCACCTTCACGGCTTATCGCCCGAATTCCGCCGGCGGGGAAGCGCCTGCCGCCGAACGATCCTATCAATATCAAAACGGCTATGAGACAAATGCCGTTTATTACTTCAAGTATGAACCGCTGGTCTGGCGCGTGCTTGACCCGTCGACCGGCTATATGGTCTGCACCAAGGTGATCGACAGTCAGGCCTACCGCAATTTCAGCGATGCTTCCGCCGGGTCGACGAATCCCTCCGATTGGTCAGCGAGCTCCCTGCGCAGCTGGCTGAACACGGAAAGCAAGGGCTTTTTCCACACGGCGTTTTCCAAAGACGAGCAGGCGAACGTCGTCGATCCCGGCGCGCAGCAGGGGAGTGAGGGCGAGCCCGTTTCCCTGCTCAGCGGCAGCGATATCGTCAACACCGCGTACGGTTTCTCGTCCGAATCGCAGAGCGCTGACGCCGCCCGCGTTTTGCCCGCGACCGATTACGCGAAATGTCAGGGGCTTTCCATGCCTGCCGCAGGGGAAAGCAGCAACAGCGCGAACTGGTGGCTGAACGCGCCGAAACAGGAAACGCGCGTCGGCATCGTCAGCGCCGACGGACGGTGTGATTCCGATTATTCCGTTCAGCTCAACAACATCGGCGTGGCGCCCGCGCTGCGGATCAAAACCGCCAACGTCGGAGTCGATCGTATTGAGCTGACGCTGTCGGAAAACGTGAAAACGGTTTATGAGATCGGCGATGAGCTCGATCTGAGTGGCGTCGGCATTTCGGCGTTCTATTCCAACTGTTCCGGCAAAGCCGTTTCGCTCGACGACTGTTCCGTGACCAACTGGAACTCGACCGTGGCGGGCGAAAAATCCGTCATTATCAAATATTACGGCAAGACTGTCACCTTAAAAGTGACTGTGGTGAAGAGCCTTTGCGCCATTGAACTCACCGAGCCGCGCAAGCTGACCTATGTGGTCGGCGAATCGCTCAACCTGTCCGGCATGTCCGTGCGCGCCAGGTATACGGACGGCTCGACCTCCGCTCTTTACAGTTCCCAATACCGCGTTAGTCCGCTGGATTCTTCCACGGCGGGTGAAAAAGAGATCACCGTCAGCTATCAGGATTTCACCGCGTCCTTTACGGTTACGGTGAAGGCGGTGGAGCAGTTGATCGTCACGCCACCGGCTCAGACGTCGGTTCTTCCGGGTCAGCCGCTCGATCTGACAGGCTTTTCCGTTCGCGCCGTGTATGAAGATGGCTCGTCGGAGGTTCTGGACAGCATTAATTACACCGTCAGCGTGCCCGATCTTTCCACGCCCGGCGATAAAACGGTCACGATCCGCTTTGCGGGCTATACCACCACGTTTACGGTGCATGTGAAAGCGATCGAAGCGCTGCTCGTCACGCCGCCGACCAAAACGGCGTATTTCGTCGGAGAAGCGCTTGATCTTTCGGGGCTGGCGGCAGCGGTTCAATATGACGACGGCGAAACGGTTGTTTTGCAGCCATCGGACTACAGCGTCAGCGCGTTTGATCCCGCTCAAACGGGCGAGCAGACCCTGACCGTGACCTATCAGGGCGTGTCCGCGTCCTTCACGGTGACGGTGAAAGCCGTTGCGTTAACGTCCATCCGCATCACGACCCTGCCGCAGAAACGGATCTATGCGGCGGGCGAGAGTGTGGACACAACGGGCTTGGCGCTTGAGGTGACCTATTCTGACGGAACGAAGAAAACCGTCCGATCGGGATTCACCGCTTCTGCCGACCTGCGCTCGCTCGGGCGCAAGACCGTGACCGTTCGCTACACCGAAAACGGCGTTACCAAAACCGCGACCTATGATGTGACGGTTGAAACGGCGGAAAACACCGAAATCAAGATTCTCGGTTTCACCGCAAGCCGAACCGTGGATTACAAAGCGACGGTCACCTTCCATTATGAAGCGAAGAATATCTATGAGGGCAGCAAGGTTCACTGGTATATCAACGGCCAGGATAAGGGCACGGAGGAAAGCTGCCGCGTGGATAAAGCCAAGGCGAAATACACGGTGCAGATCAAGCTCATCGCGTCCGACGGCAAGACTGTTCTGAAAGAAAGCGAAGTGGAAACGGTCAACGTCAAGACCAATTTCTTCGCGAAATTCGTCGGGTTCTTCAAGGGGCTGTTCGGGATGCTCCCGAAGATCGACCAGCGATAAAGCAAAACAACAAAGAGGGCGAAGCCTGAGTTTGGTTCAGGTTTCGCCCTCTTCTCTATGTTTGTCAGTTCAATACGACTTCGTAATCGGGGTCTGTTTTGAGCAGGATGCTGCGGTTGCGTTCCGGCAGGCTTTTCAGCGTTTCCACCGCGCGGTCATAATCCTTGGCTTTTACTTCAAAGGTGCTGTGATGCGCGTTTTCAATGTGGAAGAAATTCGTCCACACGCTGAGGCTTTTCTTCTTGAAGCGAAACGGGATCTCCGCCTGAAGCAGGCAGTTCGTCGTCCAGATCTGGGCGTTGAGCGTTTCCGCTGTGGCAAGGTGCTTCCAGCCGATTTTCAAACCCTTCTTGCTCTTGCCCTTTTCTTTCTCTTTATTCTTCATCGTTCTTCACCTCGCTCGTTAATTCTGATTGGTGATGGTCTCCATCAGATAGTTCCCGAATTCTTCGCAGGTGCAGCCGTCCTCACGGCCGGTGATGGTCATTTTCGCGTCCGCTGCCGTGCAGGCGTCAAGCGCCTTTTCCAGCGCGGCGGCTTTGTCCTGATAGCCGATGTGGTTGAGCAGCATGACGGTGGCGCGCAGCATGGAGCAGGGGTCGGCGTAAGCGCCGCGTCCTTCTTTGATCATGCGGGGCGCGGAACCGTGGATCGCCTCGAACATAGCGTATTTCTTGCCGATGTTCGCGCTGCCGGCGGTGCCGACGCCGCCCTGGAATTCGGCAGCTTCGTCCGTGATGATGTCGCCGTACAGGTTCGGCAGAACGAACACCTTGAAATCCCTGCGGCGCTTTTCGTCGATGAGCTTGGCGGTGGTGATGTCGATATACCATTCATCCGTGACGATCTCGGGGTATTCCTCGCCGATGCGTTTGCAGATGTTGAGGAACTTGCCGTCGGTCGTTTTGATGATATTGGCCTTGGTGATAATGGAAACGCGCCCCTTGCCGTTATCTCTGGCGTAGTTGTAGGCCAGACGCGCGATGCGTTCCGTGCCTTCGGTCGTGGTCACGACGAAGTCGGTGGCGAGTTCGTCCGTGACGTTCACGCCCTTGGAGCCGACGGCGTAGGCGCCCTCGGTGTTTTCGCGGAAGAACGCCCAGTCGATGCCCTGCTCGGGGATTTTCACGGGGCGCAGATTGCAGAACAGGTCGAGCGCCTTGCGCATGGCGACGTTGGCGCTTTCGATATTCGGCCACGGGTCGCCCGCCTGCGGGGTCGTGGTCGGCCCTTTGAGGATGACGTGGCATTCTTTGAGCTGCGCCATCACGTCGTCGGGGATCGCCTTGTTGGCTGCCACGCGGTTTTCAATGGTCAGTCCGTCGATCTCTTTGAACGTGACCTTGCCGCTCGCCACTTCGTCTTTGAGCAGGAACCGCAGCACGCGTTCGGACTCTTTGCAGATGATCGGGCCGATGCCGTCGCCGCCGCAAATGCCGATGATGATGGTGTCAAGCGATTTGTAATCGACAAAGTCGCCGACCGCCTTGATGCGTTCGTTGCGTTCCAGCTGTTCGCGCAGGAGTTGTTCGTATTTCGCGCTTGCCGCTTTGATTTGTTCTTCAAACATATCGTTTCAGCCCTTTCCGTTTTCTCTGGTGTAATTCAGCAGACCGCCGGCGAGGATCATATCGCGCTGGCGCGCCGAGAGATCGTAGGTCAGTTCGTAGGTCTCGTTTTTGGTTTTGTTGACCATCGCGGCGTTTTCGCCGCTTGCGATCGCCGCGCGGACGTTCGGCAGCTCCAATTCGTCATAGGCGTCGATCTTATCATAATCGGCTTCGTTGACGAAGTTGAAGGGGATGATGCCGGCGTTGACAAGGTTCGCCGCGTGGATGCGGGCGAAGGATTTGGTCACGACGGCCTTGATGCCGAGATACAGCGGAACGAGCGCCGCGTGTTCACGCGAGGAGCCCTGACCGTAGTTCGCGCCGCCGATGATGATGCCGCCGTTTTCACGCTTGCAGTTTTCGGCAAAGTTCTCGTCGCACTGCTTGAAGCAGAAGTTGGACAGGAACGGGATGTTGGAGCGGTAGGGGAGAATCTTCGCGCCGGCGGGCATGATGTGGTCGGTCGTGATGTTGTCGCCCACCTTTAAGATCGCCTTTTTCGCAATGCTTTCGGGCAGCGCTTCGCTGACGGGGAACGGCTTGATATTCGGTCCGTATTTGATCTCTACGCTGTCTGCTTCCGCTTCATTCGCGGGCAGGGCGATCATGTTGTCATTAATCAGGAATTGCTGCGGCATTTCGATCTGCGGCGCTGCGCCGAGCGTGCGCGGGTCGGTCAGTACGCCGGTGATCGCGCTGGCGGCGGCGACTTCGGGGCTGACCAGATAGATGCCGGCGTCCGCCGTGCCGGAGCGGCCCTCAAAGTTGCGGTTGAAGGTGCGCAGCGAAACGCCCTTGCTGTTGGGCGACTGTCCCATGCCGATGCACGGGCCGCAGGCGGATTCGAGGATGCGGGCGCCCGCGCCGATCATGTCGGCCAGCGCGCCGTTGAGGGAAAGCATGTTGAGCACCTGCTTGGAGCCGGGCGCGATGGAGAGGCTCACGTCGGGGTGGACGGTCTTGCCCTTGAGGATCGCGGCGACCTTGAGCATATCCATGAGGGAGGAGTTGGTGCAGGAGCCGATGCAGACCTGATCGATCTTGATCGGACCGATCTCGTTCACAGTCTTGACCTTGTCGGGCATGTGGGGCATCGCTGCCATCGGTTCCAGCGCGGACAAGTCGACGTCGATGATCTTTTCATATTCCGCGTCGTCGTCCGCTTTCAGTTCGCACCAGTCTTCGGCGCGGCCCTGCGCGGTGAGGAAGGCGAGCGTGTTTTCATCCGACGGGAACACCGAGGTAGTGGCGCCGAGCTCCGCGCCCATGTTGGTGATGGTCGCGCGTTCCGGCACGCTGAGCGTTTTCACGCCTTCGCCGCCGTATTCGATGATGCGGCCGACGCCGCCCTTGACGCTGAGGATGCGCAGCACTTCCAGAATGACGTCCTTCGCGGCGACCCACGGGCTGAGACGGCCGGTGAGGTTTACTTTGAGCACCTTCGGCATATTGATGTAGTACGTGCCGCCGCCCATGGCGACTGCCACGTCCATGCCGCCCGCGCCCATGGCGAGCATCCCGATGCCGCCGCCGGTGGGCGTGTGGCTGTCGGAGCCGATCAGGGTCTTGCCGGGCTTACCGAAGCGTTCCAGATGCACCTGGTGGCAGATGCCGTTGCCGGGGCGGGAATAGCGCAGCCCGCGCTTTTTGGCAACGCTCTGGATAAAACGGTGATCGTCGGCGTTTTCAAACCCGTTTTGCAGGGTGTTGTGATCGATATAGGCGACGGAGAGCTCGGTCTTGACGCGCGGCACGCCCATGGCTTCAAATTCCAGATAAGCCATCGTTCCGGTGGCGTCCTGCGTTAAGGTCTGGTCGATCCGCAGACCGATCTCGGTGCCGGGCGTCATTTCACCGCTGACAAGGTGCGTTTGAATCAGTTTTTGCGCAATGTTGTAACCCATTTTCGTTCCTCCCAATATACATACACATTCATCATAAAACGAACACGACTTTTTGTCAATTATAAGACTTGTAATTTTTATAATTTTTACGGTTTTAGTTGAAGAGAGTAAAAAAAACTGCTATAATGGAGGCTGGTATTGTGTCGATTCTTCAAGCGATCCTTCTCGGCGCCGCGCAGGGGCTGACAGAGTTTTTGCCCGTTTCCAGCAGCGGTCATTTGTCGGTTTTGCAGCACTTTTTTCAAGTGCGCGAAAACGCGCTGCTGTTTGATGTGATCCTGCATCTCGGCACGCTGCTTGCCGTGCTCATCGTCTACCGCAAAACGCTGGCGGAATTGCTGGGCGAAAGCGTGCAGCTCGCGGTCGATCTCGTCAGAGGTCGGCTCAGGCGCGAAAAGAGCAACGAAATGCGGCGGCTGCTGGGTTTGCTGGCGCTTGCCTGCGTGCCGATGCTGTTGATGCTCCTGCCTGTCGGTCACGGTCGACGGCTGCTCGATCTCGGCGCGGCGGTCGCGCAGGATCAGGATATTTTGCTGGAGGGCTGCTGTTTCCTTTTTACGGGGTTCCTGCTGCTGTTTGGCGCGAGACAGAGAAAAGAGGAAAAGCCGCTTTCCTGCCATTCCGCGCTGGCGGTCGGGGCGGCGCAGCTGCTGGCGGCGCTGTTTCCCGGCATTTCGCGTTCCGGCTCCACCATATCCACCGCCATGTTCTGCGGCGTTCAGCGCCAGAAGGCGGTCGCGTTTTCGTTTCTGCTCGGCATTCCCGCCGTTTTGGCGGCAAGTGCGCTTGAAATTGCCGATTATATTCGGCAGGGCGCTGCGGTCGATTGGCTGCCCTTCGTTTGCGGCGGTATCACGGCGGCCGTCGTGGGCGTGTTTTCCATCCGGCTGATCGAAAGGCTGGTGCAAAAGAACCGCTTTCACCGCTTCGGCTGGTATTGCCTTGCCGTCGGCGCCGCCGTTGTGACGGTTTCTTTGATCGAAAAAATGCATCGTTAATATAAATCAAAATCTCAGGAAGGACGAAAAAATGGCAGAACAGAAAAAGACAAAACCGAAAACCGGTTCTCCGCAGAACAAGCCGAAAAAAGCTGCGCCCAAAAAGCCGGCTTCGCAGTCAAGCGTCAAAAAGAAGTCGGCGAAGATCGAGCAGGAACGGTTGGCGCAGCAGGCGCAGCGCGACGCTGCCAAACGGCAGGTCATCTCCGTTTTGCTGTTCGCCGCCGCACTGCTGCTGCTTTGCATCATCGTGGTGCCCAGCGGCGCCGCCGCGGGCGAAACGAACCCGTGGCAGTGGATGAAGAACGTGCTGTTCGGTCTGTTCGGCATTTGCTCCATCGTGCTGCCGATCATGATGTTTTACAGCGCCGTTTCGCTGTCAAAGGAAAACACCGGCGGCAACATCGCCCTGCGGCTGACGGGCATCGGGCTGATCGCCGTTTGCCTTTCTTCCCTCATCCATATCGGCGCGAACGGCGGCGCTTATCTGCACGACACGCCGCTCAAGCAGCAGATCACCGACGCATGGACAGCGGGTCTCGCCGTTTCCAACGGCGGCCTGTTCGGTTCCGCGCTCGGCGGCGGTCTCGCTAAACTCTTCGGTCGTGCCGGCTCGATCATCACGTTTTTGATCCTGCTCTTCGCCGTGCTGATGCTTTCCACCGGCACGTCGCTGCCGCAGCTTTTCGCGCTGCTGCGCAAGCCGTTCAGCAAGGCGGCGGATTACACGCAGCGGCGGCTGGAAACCAGACAATACGAAGAAGAGGACGAGGAAGAAGAATACGAGGAGCCTGTTTTAGAGACCCCGAAACGGAAAAAGAAAAAGCCCGCGGTGCAGCCGATCGACGTTTTCGATGACGAGGACGGCTTTGTGCCGCCCGATCCGGCTCAGATCAACCAGACAAATCCGGATTATCAGCTGCCGGACAGCAGGACGGTGTTCCAAAAGCGCCGCAGCAACAACTTTTTCAGCGATGATTTCAATCTGGCTTCCGGCGAGGATGACGCCGCTTATGAGCCGACAGAGGGCGACGAGACCCCCGATATTCCCAGCTTTATGCCCATGCCCGACGCGCGCGACGCCCATCGGGACGACGCGGCGAACGAACAGGGCGGGGAAGCGGCCGCGGACGAAGTGGAGCAGGAAATTTCTTCGCAGGAAGTTGTCGATCTGATCGACAAGGCCGCCCACGCGAAGGCGGACGAACAGGCGGTTCAGGAAACGCTGGAAGAAGAGGAGGAGCCGAAAAAGCAATACGTCCTGCCCGGCGTGAACTGTCTGGCCGAAAGCATCAGCGGCGGCGACGCCGACGTGAAAGAGGAGCTGACGGCGAACGCCGCGAAACTGGTCGAAACGCTGCGCAACTTCAACATCGAGACCAAGATCGTCGATATTGCCCGCGGTCCCTCCGTGACCCGTTATGAGATCCAGCCCGCCCCGGGCATTAAGATCAGCCGCATCGCCGGTCTGGCGGATGATATCGCCATGAACCTGGCGGCGTCGGGCGTGCGCATCGAAGCGCCGATCCCGAACAAGGCGGCGGTCGGCATCGAGATCCCGAACAAGACCCGCACGACCGTCACCCTGCGGCAGATCATCGATTCCCCGCAGTTCAAATCCGCCAAGAGCAAGCTCAACGTGGCGCTGGGCAAGGATATTTCCGGCAACGTCACCTGCACCGATCTCGCCAAAATGCCGCATTTGCTCATCGCGGGCACGACCGGCTCCGGCAAGTCGGTCTGCCTGAATTCCATGATCATCAGCATCCTGTTCAACTCCACGCCGGATGAAGTCAAGCTCATCATGATCGACCCGAAGCAGGTCGAATTCACCGTCTACAACGGCATTCCGCACCTGATGGTGCCCGTCGTGTCCGACGCGCGCAAGGCGGCGGGCGCACTGGCGTGGGCGGTTTCCGAAATGCTCAAACGGTACAAGCTGTTCAGCGAAAAAGGCGTGCGCGACATCAAGGGCTACAACAAGCTCGCCGAGCACACCGAAGACATGAAGCCGCTGTATCAGATCTGCATTTTCATCGACGAATTGTCCGATTTGATGATGGTCGCCGCCAACGAAGTCGAGGATTCCATCTGCCGCTTGTCGCAGATGGCGCGCGCCGCGGGCATGCACCTCGTCATCGCTACGCAGCGCCCGTCGGTCGACGTGATCACCGGCATCATCAAGGCGAATATCCCCAGCCGCATCGCGCTGTCGGTTTCCTCGCAGGTCGACTCCCGCACCATTCTCGACGCGGCAGGCGCGGAAAAGCTGCTGGGCAACGGCGATATGCTGTTCAACCCCGTCGGCGCGTCCAAGCCGGTCCGGCTGCAGGGCTGCTACGTTTCCGACGAAGAGGTCGAAAACGTGGTGAACTTCATCAAAACGCAGGAGGAAAATGAATATGATAGCGAAGTCAGTGAGGAAATCGAACGCCTGGCAGTCCTTGAAAAGAAAAAAGGAGCTTCATATCCTGATGCTGACAGCAGCCCTGACAGTGGCGCTGACAAGGAAACTATGGACGCGATTGCAGTTGTTGTCGATAGCCAATCAGCTTCAACAACCCTCCTTCAGCGGAAACTTAAAATTGGATACGCCAAAGCCGCAAGAATTATGGACGAGCTTGAGGAAAAAGGGGTGATCGGTCCCTTTGAGGGCAGCAAGCCCCGCAAGGTTCTGATGACCAAACAGCAGTTCAACGAAATGCGCGCGCTTAACGACGATACGGCGGCGATCAATTCGTTGACGCCGAGTGACAGTGAGGAGTAAAAGCCCATGCCGTTTTTTCCGACCACCGCGCAGGAAGTAAAGCAGCGCGGCTGGGATGCGGTCGATTTTGTCTACGTCTGCGGCGACGCTTACGTTGACCACCCGAGCTTCGGCGCGGCGATCATCTGCCGCGTGCTGGAAAGCAGGGGATACCGCGTTGCGTTTTTAGCGCAGCCGGATTGGAAAACGAACGACGATTTTCTGCGCTTCGGCCGCCCGCGGCTCGGCTTTTTTGTCAGCTCCGGCAACATTGATTCCATGGTGGCGCATTATACCGCCGCGAAAAAACGCAGAAAAGAAGATTTGTATTCGCCCGGCGGCGTCATGGGCAAACGCCCCGACCGCGCCGTGATCGTCTACTGCAACAAGATCAGGGAGCTTTACGGCAGCGTGCCGATCGTCATCGGCGGGCTGGAAGCCTCGCTGCGCCGCTTCGCGCATTATGATTACTGGGACGACGCCGTGCGCCGTTCCATTTTATTCGATTCCCAGGCCGACCTGATCTCCTACGGTATGGGCGAAAAGCAGACGGCGATCATCGCCGACCGTTTGAACAGCGGTGAAGCCATTTCAGAGATGCACGATATTTTGGGCACCTGCTACGCGGTGGACGTGAAAGATACGCCGCTGCGGGGCGCGGAGTGCCCGTCGTTTGAAAACGTGGTGAACAATAAACGCGAATACGCCGTGTCCTGCCGCATCCAGATGGACGAGCAGGATCCCATCCGCGGCAAGCTCGTCAAGCAGCGCCACGGCAGCAAGATGCTGGTGCAGAACCCGCCCATGCCGCCGCTGACCACGGAAGAATTGGATGAAGTCTACGCGCTGCCGTTCATGCGCGCCGTCCATCCGAGCTATGAATCGCTCGGCGGCGTGCCCGCCATTCAGGAAGTGGAATTCTCCATCACCCACAACCGCGGCTGTTTCGGCGCCTGCAATTTCTGTTCGCTCGCGTTCCATCAGGGGCGTTATATCACGTCGCGCAGCAAAGAATCGGTCATACAGGAAGCGCGGCTGCTCACCACGCTGCCGAACTTCAAGGGCTACATCCACGACGTCGGCGGTCCCACCGCGAATTTCCGCCGCCCTGCCTGCGACAAGCAGATCGAAGCGGGCTTGTGCAAGGGCAAAAAATGCCTTGCGCCCAAGCCCTGCCCCAATCTGGTTGCGACGCATGAGGAGTATCTCGACCTGCTGCGCAGCGTGCGGAGCCTTCCGAAAGTGAAAAAGGTGTTCATCCGCTCGGGCATCCGTTTCGATTATCTGCTTGCCGACAGGGACGACGCGTTCTTTCGGGAACTGGTCGAGCATCACGTCAGCGGTCAGCTCAAGGTCGCGCCCGAACACTGTTCCGCGGCGGTGCTCGACGCCATGGGCAAACCCCATATCGAGACCTATCTGGAATTTGCCCGCCGCTATTTTGATTATACAAAGCGCATCGGCAAGGAACAGTATCTTGTGCCTTACCTGATGTCGTCTCATCCGGGCAGCACGCTCAAAGACGCCGTGGAGCTCGCACTGTTTTTAAAAAAGCAAAAGCTGCGCCCCGAGCAGGTGCAGGATTTTTACCCGACGCCGGGCACGGTTTCCACCTGCATGTTCTACACCGGTCTTGACCCGTATACGCTCAAAGAGGTGTACGTTGCCAAAACCGAGCACGATAAGGCGCTGCAGCGCGCCCTGCTGCAGTATTTCAACCCCAACAACCGCAAGCTCGTCGTGGAAGCGCTGCGCAAGGCGGGGCGCACCGACCTGATCGGGAACGGCGCCAACTGCCTTATCAAACCCGATCCGACAAACGTCAATCTATCGGACAGAAAAAAATACAACGGAAGAAAGAGCGGAACGCAGGCAAACGCTGCGCGATCCGCAGGAAACAAACGCAGTGGAAGAAACCAAAAGAAGAAGTAAAGCCCGTTGGTTCGCCCTTGCGGCAGCTGCCATCGTGCTGCTGTGCGGGCTGGTCTTGCTCGGCGGCGAGCTCTGCGTCATCGATTTGCCTCCCGTCAACAAGGTGCTGGAAGAACTGCATGGCCTTGCACCCGCGGAGGAAGCCGACTTTTCGGTGCATTTTATCGACGTCGGGCAGGGCGACTGCGAGCTGATCCTCGACCACGGCAAGGTCATGCTCATTGACGCAGGGGAAGCCGACGAAGCCTATACGGTGATCGACTATCTGCGCAGACGGAAAATCGAAACGATCGACTATGTGGTGGCGACCCATCCGCACAGCGATCACGTCGGCGGTCTGCCGAGGGTGATGGAGAGTTTTGAAATCAAAAACGTCATTCTGCCGCAGCTGTCCGAAATCAACACGCCGACAGCGCCGACTTATGAGCGGCTGCTCACGGCGGTGAAGGAATCGGGCGCAAAGGTCATCGCCGCCAAGCCATTGGCGGAATACACGCTCGGCGAAAGCAAATTCACCGTTTTAGCGCCGATGACACAGGACGAAGAACTGAACAACATGTCGGTCGTGCTGCGGCTGACCTACCAAAACAGGAGCTTTCTGTTCATGGGCGACGCCGAAACGGCGGTCGAGGAGCAGATACTCGAAAAGCAATTTGACGTTTCGTGCGACGTGCTTAAGCTCGGTCACCACGGTAGTTCATCCTCCAATTCCGCGGCGTTCGTGTCGGCCGCCGCGCCGCAGTACGCCGTCGCCGAATGCGGGGAGAACAACAAATACGGTCACCCGCACCGCGAGACCGTCGCGCTGTGCAGAAGTTTAGGCGTTGAATTGCTGCGCACCGACAAAAACGGAAGCATCGTCTTTTTCGTCGCGGAGGACGGTGCCTTGACCCTGCGGAAGGAGAAACAAGGATGACGCTTTACGTTGACCGCATCGAGGGCGGCCTTGCCGTTTGCGAGACGCAGGACGGCGAATTTTTAACGATCCCGCTTGATATTTTGCCCGACGGCGTGCGCGAGGGCAGCGTGCTGGAACGGGACGAAGCCGGCAGCTTCCTTTTGAACGCCGAAGCGGAAGAAAAACGGCGAAGCGAGCTGTTGAAGAGGCAAAACGAATTGTTTGACGAATAACAAAAAGCTGTGATCTCTCAGAAAGATCACAGCTTCTTTTGTTTTTTGTGTTATACGCCGAACAGGCGTTTGGTGTTGTCCCGGGCAGCGTCCACGACCGCCTGCGGGTCGATCCCGCGCAGCGCGGCGATTCTTTCCGCTACGTAGGCGATGTAGTCGGAACGGTTGCGCCTGCCGCGCAGGGGAACGGGCGCCATATACGGGCAGTCGGTCTCCAGCAGAATACGGTCAAGATCAATGCCTGCCGCGACTTCGGCGGGCTTGCGGGCGTTTTTGAAGGTCACGCTGCCGCCTAAGCCGATATAAAACCCGATGCCGATCAGCTGCTTCGCGGTTTCCAAACTGCCGGAAAAGCAGTGCATCACGCCGCGCGGCTTATGCTTCATGATCAGGTTCACGCAGTCCTCGTGTGCCTCGCGGTCATGCACGATCACCGGCAGATCAAGCTCGTTGGCGAGGATGAGCTGCTTTTCAAAAAAGTCGAGCTGCATCTCCTTCGGGGTGTAGTCATAATGATAATCCAGCCCGATCTCTCCGATGGCGACCGCCTTTTCGTCTTGGCTCAGCTGACGGATGACGTCAAACGACGCTTGGGTTTCTTCACTTGCGTTTTGCGGGTGGATGCCCACGGCGGCATAAACGCCGTCGATCCGATGTGCCAGCGCCAGAGACGCCTTGCTGCTCGCCACGGTGCAGCCGCAGTTGATGACGCCGCACACGCCGTTTCGGAACACTTCGTCGAGCGTTTCAAAGCGGTCGGCGTCAAAATCCTCGTCGTCGTAGTGCGCGTGTGTGTCAAAAATATTCGTCAGCATTTATCTTACCCTTGTGCCGGGTTCCTGATCGTCGACGAAAACCACTTTCACGTCGTCCTCGCCGCCGGCAAGGATCATGCCGCGGCTCTCCACGCCGCAGAGCACGGCGGGCTTGAGGTTGGCGACCACGATCACGTTGTGACCGATCAGGTCTTCGGGCTTATACCATTGGGCAATGCCGCTGGCCACGGTGCGCGGGGTTTTGGAGCCATCGTCCAGCGTCAGCTCCAGCAGCTTTTTCGCGCGCTTGATGGGCTTGCAGTCCACGACCTTCGCCACGCGCAGATCGGCTTTCATGAAGTCGTCGAACGTGATCTCCGGCGCGAATTCGATCTCGGGTTCTTCCGGCTCGGCCTTGGCGGCGATCTCCGCTTCGATCTCGGCGAGCATGGCGGCTGCGTCGATGCGGTTGAACAGGGGCGTCGCTTCGCCCAGAACCGTGCCGGCGGGGATGGCGCCGAAGGCGGACAGGCTCTCGTAGCTGTCGATCGGGCAGTTGATCTGCTCAAAAATCTTCGCGGCGGTGTCGGGCGTATAGGGCTTGAGCTGAACGGCGAGGAAGCGGATGGCTTCAACCAGGTTATACATGACCGTGCCGAGGCGGTCTTTCTTCGCTTCGTCCTTTGCCAGCGCCCAGGGCATCGTCTCGTCGATGTATTTGTTGGAAGCCTTGGCCAGCTGCATCACTTCGTTCACCGCGTCGCTGATGCAGAAGCTGTCCATCTTCGCGGCGCATTTGCCGACGGATTCGAGCGCAACGGCTTTCAGCTTTTCGTCCACCTCTTCCGAAACGGTCGGGGCGGGCAGAACGCCGTCAAAGTATTTCTTCACCATGGCGACCGTGCGGTTGACCAGATTGCCCAGCGTGTTCGCCAGATCGGAATTGTACCGCTCGATCATGGTCTCATACGTCAGCGAGCCGTCGGCGGCGTGCGGGATTTCGGAAAGCAGATAGTAGCGCACGGCGTCCACGCCGAATTTGGCGATCAGATCGTCGGCATAGATTACGTTGCCGCGGGATTTGGACATTTTGTCCGAGCCGATGAGCAGCCACGGGTGACCGTAGACCTGCTTGGGCAGGGGCTCGCCCAGCGCCATGAGCATGATCGGCCAGTAGATGGTGTGGAAGCGCACGATATCCTTGCCGATGATGTGTACGTCGGCAGGCCAGTATTTTTTGTAGTTTTCGCCGCTGCCGTCGGGATCGTAGCCCAGCGCGGTGATGTAGTTGGACAGCGCGTCGATCCAGACGTAGATCACGTGGTTATTGTCAAAGGTTACGGGAATGCCCCATTTGAACGAGGTGCGGGACACGCAGAGATCCTGCAGACCGGGCTTGATGAAGTTGTTGAGCATTTCCTTCTTGCGGCTTTCGGGGTAGATGAAGTCGGGGTTGGCTTCAATGTAGTCTTCCAGCTGCTTCTGATACTTGGAAAGGCGCAGGAAATACGCCTCCTCCTTGGCGGGAACGACCTCGCGCCCGCAGTCGGGGCACTTGCCGTCGACCAATTGCGACTCGGTGAAAAAGCTCTCGCACGGCACGCAGTACAGCCCTTCGTAGGCGCCTTTGTAGATGTCGCCCTGATCGTAGAGCTTCTTGAAAATCTTCTGCACACACTTTTCGTGATAATCGTCGGTGGTGCGGATGAATTTGTCATAGGTGGTGTTCAGCGCGTCGCAGATCGCGCGGATCTCACCCGCGACCTTGTCAACGTATTCCTTGGGGGTCACGCCGGCTTCTTTGGCGTAGTTTTCGATCTTCTGACCGTGTTCGTCGGTGCCGGTGAGGAAAAACACGTCATAGCCCTGCATTCGCTTAAACCGCGCGATGGCGTCGGTGAGAACGATCTCGTAAGAGTTGCCGACGTGGGGCTTGCGCGACGTGTAAGCGATGGCAGTCGTGATGTAATAGGGTTTTTGGGACATGATCTTTCCTCCTTAAAAGGTTATTTCATCATATTATAACACTAATTCTGTAAAAAACAACCGTATTGTGCCAAAAAAACAAAAGCCCGAGGTCTCGGGCTTTTGAAAGGAATGAAAGTGATTTTATCTTGTTTCGATTTTGGCGGAACAATCCTGACGCCAGGCGGGGTCCCAGTTCGCCGTGTTGACGTTGGCGCTGAGGATCACGGTCTGCGCGCTCGACCAGCCGTTGAACACGCCGTGCCCCATGGCAGTGACCGTGCTCGGCACGGTGAGGCTTCTGATCTTTTTGCAGCCGTAGAAGGCGAAGTCACCGATCGACAAAAGCCCGTCGGGCAGGGTCACGCTCTCCAGCGCGGAGCAGTTCAGGAACGCGTCGTGTCCGATGGCTTTTACGCTGCCCGGGATCACGATGCTTTTCAGCGAAGAGCACCGATAGAACGCGCAGTCGCCGATCGCCGTCACGCCGCTGGGAATGTCGATCTGCTCCAAAGCCGTGCAGCCGTAGAACAGGTGATAATCGATGACGGTCATACTCTGCGGCAGAACGACGCCCGTCAGGCTCTTGCAGTTGGCAAAGGCGCTGTTTTCCACGTTGGTGACGCTGGACGGAATTTCAAGACTTGTCAGACCGCTGCAGCCGAAAAAGGCGTGGTTGCCGATGCTTTTGACCCCGTAGGGGATCTCAACAGCGGTGAGCTTATCGCAGTTGGCAAACGCGCCGCCGTCAATGAAAACGGTGCCCGATTTGACCGTGTAGGTGTTTTCTACAACGTCTTTTTTCGCCTTGATCAGACGTTTCGCCATGTAGAGCACGCCGTTTTCCCAGTTAGATTCGTTGTTATAAAAGCCCGTGTTGAAAAACGCCTGTTCGCCGACGGATTCCACGCTGTCGGGGATGGTGATGCTCATCAGATCGGTGCAGCCGTAAAACGCGCCGTTGCCGATATGCTTGACTGAACCCGGGATGTTCACGTTTTCCAGACTCTTGCAGTTGTAAAACGCGCTGTCGCCGATCGAGGTGATATTGCCCGCAATCACAACGTCGGTCAGATTGCCGCAGGAGGCAAACGTGTGATCGTCGATGCTCGTCACACCGCTGCCGATCGTGATGGTTTCCAGCGTGGCGGGATTCACTAAGGTTTTGGGGATCGTTCTCAACCCGTTGCCCGTGTTCACGTGCTTGAGCGGGCAGCTCGTGAACGCGTCGTCCGGCAGGCTTCTGACGTTGTTGGAAATGGTGACGTCGGTCAGGGAGGAGCAGGCGGTGAACGCGCCCGCGCCCACGAAAGTCACGCTGTCGGGCATGTTGACCGCGGTCAGGCTGGAACAGCCGAAAAAGGCGTTTTTCTCAATGGTTTTCACGGTGTTCGGGATAATAACGCCCGTGATCCTGCTGCAATTCAAAAAGGACGCTTCGCCGATGGTGATGATCCCGACGGGGATCGTGATAACGCCCTCGGCGTTTTCATCGCAGGCGTAGAGCAGCGTGCCGATGCAGTCCAGCGGATCGGACACTTTTGTTCCGTTCGAGGGATCCCGTTGCTTTTTGAACAGGGATAAGAAGGAATCCCAGCAGCCCTTGAAGAAATCGGTGAACGAGCGGACAAGGGTTTTGTCGCTGCCGATCTTCGCGGCGATGGTTTGCAGCAAAGCGGCGCAGTCGTTCAGAACCGCGTCAAAATCGGCGACCGGTCGGTCGGAGCTCTGCGAAACAGGAGCGGCGGCCGCCTGCGCGCGCAAAGCGGTGACGGGAACGCTGAAAACAGCAAGGACGATCACCAGAAAAACAGCAAGCAGTTTTTTACTCATCACGAAAGCCCCTCCTTTCCGAGGTTAAAAAACAGATTGTGTTCTTTAAATATTATATAGCGAATCGGGGATAAATGCAAGATTTAGTTTTGTTCGGCGGTTTCGACCGCTTCTTTTTTGTTTTTGTCCACCATCTTTTTGGTGATCGCGGCGGCAATGAGCAGAAACAGCACGATGATCACGATCGGGATCGCGACGACCCAGGGCTGTTCGCCGACGTTTTTGAGCACGGTGCCGAACAGGGTGTAGACGACCACCAGCGGCAGGTTGCCCAGAAAAGCGCCGATCATATAGTTTTTGAAGGAAATGTTCATGGCGCCAAACAGCAGGCTGGACAGGTCGCCCGGCAGCAATCCGGCAAATTTGAACACCGCCGTGAGCGCGATCTCGTTCGTCCCCGCGAAATCTTCCACCTTTTTGACCGCCTTGAAGCGCTTTGTCAGCGTTTCCACCATGCCCGCGCCGGTGAAGCGCCCGAGAAAATAGGGGATCACCAGACTCAGCGCGACGGAGATGAGGTTGACGACCAGCGCCGTGAAATAATTCGGCATGACGTAGGCGCAGACCGAGAAGATACCGGCGGGCGGGAAGACGAGCGCAAAGGATTTCACAACGGAAACGCCGATGATGATGCCCGCCACGGCGAGCGTGCCGCCGGTGAGCATGGCGCTGAGGTTTTTGATGTTCGACATTTTGATGTTGTATTTCTGAATGAGATAGATGCCGACGCCGACCATGATCAGCATGAATACGCCCGTGATGATTTGCAGGGCTTTGACGAGCTTTCCGTAATCCTTTGTGCTTTCGACCATGAGCTGTTCCTCTTTTCGCGTGCTTTTTACAATGATATTTTATTCCTTTTTGAGCGCGAAGTCAAGGCTTCACGACGGTTGCTCCCGCGTTTCCAGCCATTGCAGCGCGATCGCGCCCACGCCCAGCACGGCGCAGCACGGGCGCAGGCAGAGCAGCAGCGCGTCGGCGTATTCCTCCAAAACATAATAAGTTTCGCACCGCTGAGAAAGAAGGAACAAGCAGGCGGAAACAAAGAAAACGACCGCCAGCAAAAGCAGCGAAAAGAGGAGAAAGAGCTTGGTGTGGTTTGTTAATTTTTTGAAAAATTCCGAAAAAGCCTTCATTTTATCACCGCACCTATGGTAATATAGGCACAGTCAAAACGCAAAGGCAAAATGTTGGCAAAGGAGGGGAGCGAATGAGAACGGGCGTCTCCAGCGCGTGCTATTACCCGCTGGAAACCGAACAGGCGCTGGAACACTGCGGAAAGCTGGGCTTTCGCAACGTGGAACTGTTCATCAACTGCGGCAGCGAGATGCACGGGGAACACTTTGACCGCGTCTTTTCGGTCATCCAAAAGTACAATCTGCAGATCAGGTCGCTGCATCCGTACACCTCGTTCCTCGAATCCTACATGCTGTTCGGCCCCTACGAGCGCCGCGTCGGCGAGCTGATCGAGTTTTATCGCCGCTACTTTGAGTTCTGCAACGTCATCGGCGCAAAGATGCTGGTCTTTCACGGCGGCAATACCGACGCGTTTGCCGACAACGAGGTCTATTTCGACCGCTACGCGCAGCTTCATCGGGCGGCGGAGCCCTACGGCGTGAAGGTCACGCACGAGAACGTGGTGCGCAAACGCTGCCAGTCGCCGCGGTTCATGAAAGCCCTTGCTGACTACGTCGGCTCCGATTTCGCCATGACGTTGGATATCAAGCAGTGCCGCCGCGCGGGGGAGGACCCCTACGAATTCATCCGCCTGCTGGGCAGGCACATCGTCAACGTTCACGTCAGCGATTATCACGACGGGCAGGACTGCGCCGTGCCGTTCACAGGTCATTTCGCATTTGAGCCGTTCGTAAAAGCCCTGCGGCAGGTCGGCTACGACGGCAACTATATCATCGAGCTTTATCGCGATTGCTACGGTCATGAGGACGAGATCGCCCGCGCCGCGCGGCAGTTCGACGCGCTTTTGAGCGGCATTGAGGCAGAACGAGAAAAAAACGGTTAAATTTTTTGAAATAATGCTTGCAATTCCGAAATGATTGTGTTATGATATCCCGTGCTATTGTAGATTCCCGAGTGAGAGGTGAAAAAAGAAATGAAACAGGGACTTCATCCGAAATACGAGAAAACCGTGATCCGTTGCGCGTGCGGGGCTGAGTTCGAGACTTCTTCGACTAAGCCGAACCTTCGCGTTGATATTTGCTCCAAGTGCCATCCGTTCTTCACCGGCAAGCAGAAGCTTGTCGATACCGGCGGCCGTGTTGACAGATTCAAAAAGCGTTACAACCTCGAAAGCAAATAATGCGCTTATCAGGCGGTGCTTGAGCACCGCCTTTTCATTTCATTTTGTAAACGCCGATTCAATCGGAAGCGCGCATCCTGGCGGATTGTTTTCCGCCATATTTCACAAAAATACTCGTTAATACACCAAGTATTGCCTGCGTTTTTTGCTGTATCTGGCGAAAAACTCTCTCGCCAATCCGCACACTTCCAATCAAATCGACGCTTACTTGGTTCCGGATTCATTTGAGGTGCAAAGCATGAGTATGGACGAATACTACACGTTAAAACAGGAAGCAGACGATGAATACGTCGTGAAGCATTCGCGGTTCATCAGCTACGCGCTGCCGGTTCAGACGCAGGAGGAAGCGGTCGCTTTCATCAACAGGATCCGCGCCAAACACTGGGACGCTACGCACAACGTCTACGCCTACGTGCTGCGCGACGGTCAGATCAAGCGCTATTCCGACGACGGCGAGCCGCAGGGTACGGCCGGTATGCCTGTGCTCGACGTGCTGCTCAAAGAGGAGCTGTCCGACTGCTGCGTGGTGGTCACGCGCTATTTCGGCGGCATCCTGCTGGGCGGCGGCGGGCTGGTGCGCGCCTATTCCCATTCCGCCAAGCTCGGCGTCGACGCGGCGCAGAAGATCAAAATGGCGCTTTGCGTGCGCGCCTCGTGTTCCTGTGACTACGGCTTTTACGGCAAATTGTCCGCCATGATCCCCGAGGCGGGCGGCACGATCGAAAACACGGATTTCACCGACAGGGTGACGGTCGGCTTCACCATCCCGCAGGGGCTGTATGAGAGCTTCTGCGCCGCCGTCTTTGACGCGAGCCTCGGCAAAGTGACCCCGACGGAGCAGGAAAAACTTTATGCTCCCGCTAAATAATTTTTTCGACAAAAATAAAGGGTTTACCGCTTTTGCGGTGTAATATACAGCATATAGCCGGAAAGGAGGCGGAAACGTGCCGAAAATCAGGGAAATCACGGAACAAAACGAACATAAAACGCTGTCCTCTCTCGCTTCCTTTGCCGATCATTCCCTCGGCAGAGAGAAGGAGGAACCGGCGGACGATATCCGCACCTGCTGGCAGCGCGACCGTGACCGCATCATCCATTCCAACGCCTTCCGCCGCTTGAAGCATAAAACGCAGGTGTTTTTGTCGCCCGAGGGCGACCATTACCGCACCCGTCTGACACATACGCTGGAAGTGACGCAGATCGCCCGCACCATCGCCGTGGCGCTTCGGCTCAACGAAAACCTGACCGAAGCCATCGCTTTGGGGCACGATCTGGGGCATACGCCGTTCGGTCACGCGGGGGAGCGCGCGCTCAACGAGCTCTATCCCGGCGGCTTCACGCATTATGAGCAGAGCGTTCGCGTCTGCCGCTGCCTGGAAAAAGACGGCAGGGGGCTGAACCTCACCAAAGAAGTGCTCAACGGCATCGAACGCCACACGGGCGGCGAACCGGCGATGACGTTAGAGGGGCGCATCGTTCGTCTGGCGGATCGCATCGCTTATGTCAACCACGATATCGAGGATTCCATCCATGCCGGCGTGATGAGCGAGACCGATATCCCAGCCGCGCTCCGCAAGGCGCTCGGCCATTCAAAATCCAAGCGGATCAACACGCTCGTCCGCTCCACGATCGAAAACAGCGAGTTCGATATTTGTCTGGCGCAGGACGTGCAGGAGGCCTTTGATGAGCTGCATTCCTTCATGTTCCTGAAGGTCTACACCAACCCCTACTGCAAAAGTGAAGAGGGCAAGGCGGCGCACATGATCGAGATGCTCTATGAGTATTACAGCGAGCATCCGGACAAGCTTCCTAACCCGTTTGAAGAAATCTGTCTGCGCGAAGGCTCCGACCGAGCCATCTGTGATTATATTGCCGGCATGAGCGACCGCTATGCCGTCCACACCTTCCAGACCCTGTTCGTACCGGATTCCTGGCCCATCTGAGGAGTCGTTTTTCTATGGCGGAACGAAGAATCAATGAAGATTATTTACGCGAGCTTCGGGATAAGAACGAAATTTCCGAGGTCGTGTCTTCTTATGTCAATCTCCGCCGCCACGGCAGCACCATGAAGGGGCTCTGCCCGTTTCACAACGAAAAAACGCCGTCTTTTACGGTTTATTTGGACACGCAGTCGTTTTACTGCTTCGGCTGCGGCGCGGGCGGCGACGTGATCACATTTATCCGCCGCATCGACAATCTCGGCTATCTCGACGCCGTCAAGACCCTGGCGCAGCGGGTGAACATGCCTCTGCCGGAGGACGGGTTTGACGACGGCGTGAGCAATCGCCGCCGCCGGATGCTGGCGGCGAACCGCGAGGCGGCGCGCTTTTTCCACGATTGTCTGATGAGTCCGCAGGGACGCGGGTGCCTCGATTATCTGCTTGACCGCGGCTACACCATGAGCACCATTCGCCATTTCGGGCTGGGCTACGCGCCGAACGAGTGGCACGCGCTGTGCGATCATCTTCACCAAAAAGGTTTTTCCATGCCCGAATTGGTCGACGCCAATCTGGCGCGCAAAAGCGAAAAGAACGGAAAGGTCAACTATTACGACAATTTCCGCAACCGAGCCATCGTGCCGATCATCGACGTCAACGGCAATGTGGTCGCGTTCGGCGGCAGGGTGCTGGATGATTCCAAGCCGAAATACATCAACACGTCCGATACGCTGGTCTATAAAAAAGGCGCCGGCGTTTTCGGGCTGAACTTTGCCAAAAGCAGCGGCGAGCGCCGATTGATCCTCACGGAAGGGTATATGGACACCATTGCGCTGCATCAGGCGGGCTTCACCAACAGCATCGCCTGTCTGGGCACGGCGCTGCCGGACGAACAGGTGAATCTGGTGAGCCGTTATGCCGATGAGGTGCTGCTCTCTTACGACTCCGACGAGGCGGGGCAGAAGGCAGTCCAGCGGGCGATCGCGGCGTTTTCCAAGGTCGGCGTCAAGGTGCGCGTGCTGGCGCTCAGCGGCGGCAAAGACCCCGACGAGATCATAAAAAAGTACGGTCCCGAGCGGTTCCGCGCCATTGTGGACGGCGCGGCGAACGATATTGAGTTCCGCCTGAACAAAACGCGGCAGCCGTTTGACGTGAGCACGGACGACGGCAAGATCAACTTCATGCGGGAAGCGGTCGGGATTCTGGCGTCGATCGATTCCGACATCGAGCGCGACGTTTACGAGGCCCGGTTGTCGAACGATTTGGGCATTTCCAAGGAATCCATTTCCAATCAGGTGCGCGCCGCGCGCCGCCGCCGCAAGGTGGGGCAGGAGCGGGAAGCGTTCCGCAAGATCCAGACGCAGTCGTTTTCCTCGGATAAAAGCGTTGCCGTCACCGCCAATCTCGGCGCGGTGCGCGCCGAGGAACGGCTGATCGCGAACCTCGTGCGTGATCCGGCGCTTTACCGTCAGTTGGGCGATCAACTGAGTGAAGAGCTGTTCTTATCCGAGTTTTACAGGCGGGTCTTTCAGGTGATCCTGCCCTATCTGCAAAACGCGGAACAGCCGGATATCACGATTTTGGCGCAATACTTTTCGACCGAGGAGATCGGTCGTCTGACCGGCGTGATCAACGCCGGCGTCCCTTCGGGCAACAGCGGCGCCGAGTGCGTCGAGTGCATAAATCGCTTGAAAGAGGAGAAGAATAAAGCGGATGTGGGCGATGTTTCTTCTTTCAGCGACGAAGAGTTTTCCAAGCTCTTCAAATAAGAATTGACAAGGAGAAGGAATATGGAAGCAGCAGAGAGAAAGAACGCGTTGCGGCAGCTGATCGAAAAGGGCAAGCTCAGCGGCAAGCTGACCACCCATGAGATCGACGCGGCCATGGAAGAAATGGATCTGGATCTGGACGAGCTGGACAGCCTGTATGAAACGATCGAGAATCAGAATATCAAGATCATCGACGACCTGAGCGATATCGCTTTGGAAGCCATCGCCTTTGAGACCGAGGGCAAGAACGGATCGGATTCTTCCGGCGCGGGCGAATCCAAAAGCCTCGCCATGGATGATCCGGTCAAGGTATACTTAAAAGAGATCGGTCATGTGCCGCTGCTGACGCCGGAAGAGGAGATCAACCTTGCCATTCGCATCAACAATAACGACGAGGCGGCGAAGGCGCGCCTTGCCGAAGCAAACCTTCGTCTGGTTGTCAGCATCGCCAAGCGTTATGTCGGCCGCGGGATGCAGTTCCTTGATCTCATTCAGGAGGGCAACCTCGGTTTGATCAAGGCGGTCGATAAGTTCGACTATACCAAGGGCTTCAAATTCTCCACTCATGCCACGTGGTGGATCCGTCAGGCGATCACCAGAGCCATCGCCGATCAGGCGAGGACCATCCGTATCCCCGTGCATATGGTCGAAACGATCAACAAGGTCAAAAAGACCAACAGCCAGCTGCTTCATAAGATCGGGCGCGACCCGAGCGCCGAGGAGATCGCCGCCGAATTGGATATGTCGGTGGATAAGGTGCGCGAGATCCTGCGCGTGGCGCAGGAGCCGGTCTCCCTCGAAACGCCCATCGGCGAGGAGGAAGACAGCCATCTCGGCGACTTCATTCCCGATGAGGACGCGCTTTCTCCCGTGGACGCCGCTTCCAACAGCCTGCTCAAGGAATCCATCGACGAAGTGCTCAGCACGCTGACCCCGCGCGAAAAAAAAGTGATCTCGCTGCGTTTCGGTTTGGAAGACGGGCATCAGAGAACCCTCGAGGAAGTGGGCAAGGAGTTCAACGTCACGCGTGAACGCATCCGTCAGATCGAGGCGAAGGCGCTGCGCAAGCTCCGCCACCCCAGCCGCAGCAAGCACCTCAAGGACTTTTTGGAGCGCCACTAAATATAAAATAGCAAGCCGCCGTGCAGAAAACTGCATGGCGGTTTTTTCAATTGTTATAGCGGTCGAGCTTGCGCCTGACCAGCAGGCGCGAGAGCTTTTTGCCGTCAAACGGGATGAGGGGGTAGAGGTAGCATTGGCCCGTCAGCGTCGGATTGAGGGCAATGAGCAGAATGACGCCGACGATGCCGGCGATAAAGCCCCACAGATCGAACAGCGCCACCAGCACCACCAGCGCCATGCGGCACAGCTTGAAGGCATAGGCCAGTTCATAGCTCGGCTGCGTGAAGTTGGAAATGGCGACGAACGACATATACAGTACCACCTCCGCGCTCATCCAGCCCGCCCGCACGGCAAATTCGCCCAGCACCAGCGCGCCCACGATGCTCAGCGAGTTGCTCAGGGCGCTGGGCGTGTTGAGCGACGCCAATTTCAGCGCATCGATGACGATTTCACCCACGAGCAGTTGGGCGAACGGAGGCAGGATATACGGGTCGGCGATCTTGATGAACGACAGCCAGTGCGGGATGACGCTTTCGTTCTGGATGAGCAGCAGCCAGATGGGTGTGAGCAGCAGCGTCAGCGCGAAAATGAGCATGCGCACCACGCGCAGATAAGTGCCGACGATGGGCGGAAAGTAATAATCGTTCGTGTCCTGCAAATAGTCGAATACCCCGGTCGAGGCTAAAATGGCGGAAGGGGAGTTGTCCACCAGCAGCACGATGCCGCCCTCGTTGATGCTCGCTGCCGCCGTGTCGGGGCGCTCGGTGTAGCGCACCTTCGGGAACGGGTTGAAATGCTGCTTTCGCAGCAATGCCTCCGCCACGCTTTCCTGCCCCATCACGAGGTTGGAAAGCTTTATCTTTTTCAGGCGTTCCCGCAGCTGTTCCAGCGTTTTGGGTTCCACGCGGTCGGCGATGTAGCACAGGCACGCGTCGTTGCGCGAAAGCCTGCCCACGCTGACGTATTCCATGGTCAGCATCGGGTTGCGCGTGCGGCGGCGGATGAGCGCGGTGTTGAAGATCAGCGTTTCGGTGAAACCGTCATGCGCGCCGCGCAGCACCTTGTCGTTTTCCGGCTCGCCCACGCCGCGGTTCGGATATGCTCGCACGTCGATCAGGATCAATTCCGAAAACCCCTCGACCAGCGCGCCCATCATGCCCGAAAGGATGAAGGTCTGCGCCGTTTCCAATTCGGCGGTCACGTCGGTCTCGGTGAAGGCGACAAAGCGGTCGGCAAAGTCTCTCGTCGTTTGAACGCCTTTGAGCTTGTCCGCCGTCAGCCCGAGCCAGAACTGCATGAGCTTGGTCATGTTTTCGTCCTTTGTCATGCCGTCGATGAAATACAGCCGCGCCCGTCTTTCGGCGACGATCAGGTTTCTCGTCACCAGATCGAAGCTTTTGTCCACGCGCAGCGCCTCATCCAGCAGGGCGCAGTTTTGCGCAAAAGAAGAGGTAAAAGTCGTTTTCGCCAAATCATCAACTCCCCGTAAATCTCAAACATAATATAGTTTGAGACTTTTACGGGGCGTTATACTTTTTTCTGCTAAAAACTGCGATATTGATTGAACAGGTTCACGATGGCGTTCCACGTCAGCGGACCGACGTAGCCGGTTTCGGGCAGCCCGTTGAGCCGCTGCACCGTCTTGACCGCCGCCATGGTCTGCGCGCCGTAGACGCCGTCCACGGTGATCATCGGCACGTCGCCGTCGCCCTCGGCGATCACCTGCAGCATGGTCTGCACTTGCTCCACTACCTTGCCGCTCGCGCCCGTGGTGATGAAATAACCCGGGTAGAGCAGGGAGGAGTAGGTCATGTATTCTTCGGGCAGGGAACGCAGGATGCGGTCGTATTCGTCCTGCAGCGCGTACCACGTCTGCCGCCCGACGACGCCGTCCACCGTCAGCCCGAACTGGTTTTGAAACGCGTACACCGCATCGCGTGTTTCACTGCCGAAAATGCTGTCGATGGCGATGACGGGGATGGTGTCGTAAAACCGCCCGATGAACGAGAGATAATACTGCACGATGCCCACGTCCGTGCCGCGGTCGCCGTAGCGCAGGGCGGAGCGGTAGACCTGCTGGGTCTCCGTGAGCGTGATGCCCTCGGAATACAGCTCCGACAGCCGCTTGACGCCGTTATAAATCTGCTTGAGCTTATACCACGTGCCCTTGCCCACGACGCCGTCGACCGGCAGATTGAAAATGCGCTGAAACTGTTCCACGGCGCGGTGAGTCGGTTGGTCGAAAATGCCGTTGGTTTCGGGAATGCGCGGGATGGAGGGGTAATTGGCGGCGATGCGGTTGAGCTCGCGCTGGATATCCAGCACCTCGTCGCCGAAGCTGCCCAGCCGGAACAGAACGCCGGGATAGGATTTCACATTGGCGGTGATCGGCGCGTTTTCCACGATTTGGATATCGTCGCCGTAGTAGTATTGCAAAATTTGCAGCGGCGTCAGCCCCTGCCTGGCCAGCGTTACCGTGCCCCATTGCGACAGCCCGTCGCAGGTCACGGTCGTGCCGCTGCAGTAGGTGGTGAAATAGGGCTGGATCTGGTCGCCCTTGGTCACGTAGTCGTTGAACAGCTCATCCACCAGCGTGTTGACGCTGCCGAAAATATCGCGCCCTTTGATGAATTTCTGATCGTACTGCGTGGTGGAGGTGATGTCGAAATCATAGCCTTGACTGCGGTAGAATTCGGTGTAAACACGGTTGAGCGTGAAGGACACGATGGCGTAAATGTTGGCGCGCAGCGCGTTTTCAGGCCAGGTCGGATACAATTCGCTGGAGGCGACGTTTTTGATGTAATCGCTGAACGGCACGGTCACGTTTTCCGCGGGCTGATTGGGCGCGCCCAAATGAACGACGATGGTTTCGGGAACCTTCGGTGTGAGCATACGCGTTCCCCCTTATTCGTTCGTGACGTCTTTTTTGCCCGCCTGCACCATGGCGACCGGCTGGAGCGATTCGATGCCGTCAAAGATTGGCACCTCGCAGAACACGATCGGCGCAAAGTGCGGGTGCGAGACCTTGACCGTGTAGGTGGTGTAGGGGATCACGCCGCCGGGCGCCTGCGACAGGCTCTTGTCCTTGGTGGGCAGCGTGATGTTTTCCACCACGCCGTTGATGTCGGTGTAGGCTTCGGAGAACGTGTGCGTGCCGTCCTCAAATTCCTTTTCCACCTCGATCTTGGCGTTGACGACCGGAAACGCCTGCTGCGCGGCGAACGCCTGGATGCGCAGCATCCCCCTGGCGGGGTTTTCCCGCTCAAACTCCTCAAAGCTGCCGTATTCGCGTTCGCTGCCCTGCGTCAGCTCGTCGTTTTCCGGCTTGCCCGGCAGGACGGCTTTGCTTTCTTCCGCCGCTTTCTCGCCCTCATATTCGACGGGCATCGGGCGGTTTTTCTTATATTTTTTCCAAACGGGGATATCCTCTTCCGCCTTTTCTTCAACCTGTGGCTGCTTCGGCTCCCGTTCCTCTTTCTTTTTCGCCTGCGGCTCGTTTTCCGCGGCGTAGTTTCTGCCGTTTTCCTTGGCGTAGCGCATCAGTTCCTGCTTATACTGTTCAATGGTATCTTCCAGTTGATCCATGTTGTCACACCCTTTCACAGCAGGATTGTATGCGCCGCCTGAGCAAATCATGCCGTCATTCAAAAATCGTTTACAGAAGGCAGAGATATAGAGGTCAGAGTTAAGATGTTCAATCTCCTGATTTCGACCTCTTTTTTGTTCGTGCTTTTTTCTATGCGCAAAGCGTTGGGTTAATTCGCCTTCCCCTTGAGGGGAAGGTGCCGAACGTAGTGAGGCGGATGAGGTGGAAACGAAGCTGCAAGATGACAGCCGTTGATGAGATGAAAAAAACAATGCCGCCACCTCATCAGTCTCGTCGCTTTGCTCCTCGACAGCTTCCCCTCAAAGGGGAAGCCGGTTTTCAAACATGCCACATTCATCCGCTATCGGCTATCCGCTATCGGCTCAAACCCTTGCAATTCCAAACAATGTGTGCTATAATCAACAAAAACACGAAGTCAGGAGTTGATCTTTTGGCTAAAACAGACATAAAAGAGGAAGCTGTGCAGCAGCATGACGAAGGCTTTTACGCCAAACAAAACCGCCGTTACGTCGGCACGAAGGAAACCGTCGGCTACGTCATTTTCGACATGGCGCAGAGCTTCAATATCGACATTTTTGCGACACGCTTTATCACCAATATTTTCAAGATCGACCTGCGTAAAAAGGCGACGGCAGACGCCATCAACAGCATCTGGGATATCGTGAACGACACGTTTTCCGGCGCGATCGTTGACAAGACGCGCACCCGCTGGGGCAAATTCAAGCCCTATCTTGTCGTGCTCGGCATCCCCGCGACCATTCTGACCTGTATGTTCTGGCTGCTGCCCCTGTTCTTCCCGCACGCGTCGGCGGCTTCCACCGCCAAGTTCGCCCTCTATCTGGGGCTGGCGCTTCTGCGTGAAACGGGCGGCACCTTCCGCGGCTTTGCCAGAACCGGTATGCTGGCGACCATCACGCCCAATCCCATCGAAAGAACGCGGCTCATCACACAGGCGCAGTTCTTTTCCGGCATGTTCGGCGAAAAGCTGCCGCAGCAGATCTTCACCGTTTTGCTGGATTTCATCGGCAACGGTCTGATCGGCGCGGATAATCTGGAGCACACTTATCGCACGGCGTTTATGAGCATGGGCGTGTTCTGCTCGATCGTCAGCGGTCTCGCCGCGCTGTGGTTCGCCACCATCGCCAAGGAGCGCGTTATCCAGTCGGTCGAGACCCCGAGCATCAAAGAGGGTATCAAATCCATCCTCAACAACAAACCCATCCTGCTCCTGACGCTGCACGACACGCTGGGCGGCTTCTCGCTGTTCAGCGGCTCCAAGCAGGATTATTTCATCGACGTGCTCAACTTCGGTTCTCTCGGCATGATCACCGGCATCCCCGGCGCGATCATCAACCCGATCTCCTATGCGTTGGTGCCGTGGTTCCGCAAACGGTTTTCCACGCGGTTTTTGGCGATCATGGGCTCTTACAGCATCGATATCGCCACCATTCCCGTGTTCCTCTTCGGGTGTATCGGCGGCAAGAAAAACGGTATGTATAAGCGCCTGATCCCCATGGGCATTGCGTACACCCTGCAGGAAACGGCGTATATGTTCTTCTGGGGCGTGCGCACGGTTATCCCGAACGAAATGTATAACGAAGCCATGGACTACTGCGAATGGAAAAACGGCTACCGCACCGAGGCGATGACCTCCGCCGCCAAGGGGCTGGCGCAAAAGCTCGCCGGCACGGTCAGCGGCTACGTTTCCACCATGTTCAAGCACTTTATCGGGTACGACATCAACAAATACGTGCAGGGCGCCAAGCAGACCGACGACACCCAGTTCTGGCTGTTCGCTCTGGCAACGGTGCTGCCCATGATCACGACCTCGTTCGGCGTCATCCCGCTGTTCTTCTACGACCTGGCCGGCAAGAAGCGCGACAAGATGTATGAAGAGCTTATGGCGCGCCGTGCCGCGATGTCCGCCACCGTGACCGACGGCGACAGCGACGCCATGGAAAGCCTGAAAAAGCAGCAGAAAGCCATCGGCAATGAGAAAAAGAGTCTGGATGAATAATTTTCGTTAATCGAAGCAAGGACGCCGCGGCGTCCTTGCTTTTTTTTCGGAAAGATGATATGATAAATCAGTTTTATGACGCAGGACAGGAGATGCTCGATTTGAAAAAACTGCTCATGGGCAACGAGGCGATGGCGCTGGGCGCTTTGCGCGCCGGGGTTCGGGTAGCGGCCGGCTACCCGGGCACGCCGTCGACCGAGGTGCTCGAAACGATAGCCAAAGAAAAAAGCCGCGGCCATACCGCCGCCTACGTGGAATGGTCGGTCAACGAAAAATCCGCGCTGGAGGTCGCCGCGGGCGCTTCCTACGCGGGCGCGCGCACGCTGGTGACGATGAAGCAGGTAGGGCTCAACGTCGCGAGCGACCCGCTCATGTCGCTGGCCTACGTCGGCGTCAAGGGCGGCATGGTCGTGCTCGTCGCGGACGATCCCGGTCCGATCTCGTCCCAGACCGAGCAGGATACCCGCACCTTCGCGGCGTTTTCCAAGCTGCCCGTGTTCGATCCGGCCAGCCCCGAGGAAGCCTATCTGATGATGGCGGACGCCTACGCGCTTTCGGAAAAATACCAAACGCCCGTGCTGTTCCGCCCGACCACGCGCGTCTGCCACGCGACGGCGTCGATCGAGCTGCTCGACCCGCTGCCCGTCGGCGAGCCCGAGGGCTTCGTCAAAGACGCCCGCTGGGTCATTTTCCCGAAACTGTCTTATCAGTCTCACTTGAGAATCGAAGAAAGAAATAAAAACTTAAGCAAGGAATTATCCGACTACCGCTTCAACACCCTGTGCGGCAGCGGCAAAAAGGGCATTGCCGTGTCGGGCGTGAGCGGTCAGTATATGCGCGAAGCGCTGCAAATGCTGGATATTCAGCAGGAGTATAAGCTGCTCAACGTGGCGATCCCGCATCCGTTCCCCGAACAGAAAGCGCTTGCGTTTCTGGACAGGTTGGACGAGGTGCTGGTCTATGAGGAGCTTGACCCCGTCATCGAGCAGGAGCTTCAGCGCCTTTGCGGCGTGCATCGGCTCCCCGTGACGATTCTGGGCAAAAATAACGGGTTTACCCCGACCGCGGGCGAAAACAGCACCGAAAACGCGCTGTCCGTGCTGCGTCGGTTCTTTGATCTGCCCGCCGCCGAGCCGGAAGCACCCGCGCTTCCGCCGCTGCCCGTCCGCCCGCCGACGCTCTGCGCCGGCTGCCCGCACCGCGCTTCGTTCTACGCGGTCAAACGCGCCATGAAGGGCAGAAAGGCCGTTTTCGCGGGCGACATCGGCTGCTACACGCTGGGCAACGCCATGCCCTTGGATATGACGGACACCTGCCTGTGCATGGGCGCGGGCATCACCGTCGCACAGGGAATCAAACACGTGGAGCCCGACACGGTCTGTTTCTCGTTTACGGGTGATTCCACCTTTTTCCACACAGGTCTGGCGGGCGTCGCCAACGCCGTTTATAACGGCGCGAGGATCGTTTCCGTCATTCTCGACAACTCCACCACCGCCATGACCGGTCAGCAGCCGAACCCGAGCACGGGCTTTGCCGCCACCGGCGAACCGGCGACGAAGATCAGCATTGAAAAGGTCGTGGAAGCCCTCGGCGTGCAGCACATCGCCGTGGTCGACCCGTTTGATTTTGAAAAGTCCGAACAGGCGGTGAAAGCGGCTGCCGACTATGACGGCGTGTCGTGCATTATCTTCCGCGCGCCGTGCATCGCGGTCTCCAAACCGAAGCCGAAGCTGCGGGTCAACACGGAAAAATGTACGGGCTGCAAGCGCTGCGTGCGGGAGATGGGCTGCCCCGCCATCGTCAAGGGCGAAAACGGCAAGGTCGCCATCGACGCTTCGCTCTGCTACGGCTGCGGGCTTTGCCTTGATCTGTGCCGCTTCGGCGCGTTTGAAAGGGGAGAGGGCTGATGTTTAACATTCTTCTGTGCGGCGTCGGCGGTCAGGGCACCGTCCTCGCCTCCAAGATGCTCGCCAACTGCGCGATCGCCCGCGGCGAAACGGCGCACACCGCCGAGACCATCGGCATGGCGCAGCGCGGCGGCAGCGTCGTCAGCCACGTGCGCATCGGGGCGGACGCGTTTTCTCCGCTCATCCCCCAGGGCTGCGCCGACACGGTGATCGCCTTTGAACCGGCGGAAGGCGTCCGCGTGTTTCCTTATTTGAAGAGTGGCGGCAGGATGATCGTCAATACGCTCCCCGTTAAGCCCACGACCGACACGCTGGCGAAAGCTTCCTATGACGCGAAGGAGATGTTCGCTTTTCTCGACGCGCAGGGCACAGATTACTGTGCCGTCGACGGTGCGGCGATCATCGCCGAACTGGGCAGCGCCAAGTCGCTGAACGTCGCTCTGCTCGGCGCGGCGAGCGCGCTGGGCGCGGTTCCCTGTTCGCTTGACGAACTGGAATCCGTCATCCGCACCGCCATGAAGCCGCAATTCTGTGAGCAGAATCTGCGCGCGCTTGCCCTCGGAGCAGAGCAGATTGCAAAAAAGTGTTGATTATCTGTCTTGTCGGTGAGAACGAAAGAAAAAATCTTGCTGATATTTCGCTTTTTTTGCATTTTCCCTTGTTTTTTTTGACGCGGTATGATATTATTTCAATAACTGATTTTGTCATCATTTCTTCTCTTTACTTAATTCATTGAAATTTTTCCGGAGGCGATATTTATGGGATTTGAAATCGATAACGAAGCTGAAAATGTCGTACAGATCAAAGTGATTGGTGTCGGCGGCGGCGGCGGAAACGCCGTGAACCGCATGATTACGACCGGTATCCGCGGCGTGGAATTCATCGCCGTGAACACCGATAAGCAAATGCTCCTCAACTCTCAGGCGACCCATAAGATCCAGATCGGTGAAAAAGTCACCAGAGGCATGGGCGCGGGCGGCAAGCCTGAGGTTGGCCAGAAGGCCGCGGAAGAAAGCCGCGACGTCATTTCCGATACCCTCAAGGGTACCGATATGGTCTTTATCACCGCCGGTATGGGCGGCGGCACCGGCACCGGCGCAGCTCCCGTCATTGCTCAGATCGCCAAGGATATGGGCATCCTCACCGTCGGCGTTGTGACCAAGCCCTTCAATTTTGAAGGCAAGCGCAGAATGCTCCAGGCGGAAAACGGCATTGACATGCTCACCGAGCACGTGGACAGCCTTGTGATCATCCCCAACGAGCGTCTTCGCTTTGCGAGCGAGACCAAGATCACCATGAGCAACGCGTTTGCCAAGGCGGACGACGTTCTGCTGCAGGGTGTTAAGAACATTTCCGAACTCATCAAGATCCCGGGCGTCATCAACCTCGACTTTGCCGACGTTCTCTCCGTCATGAAAGACGCCGGTCATGCCCACATGGGCATCGGCTACGCCAAGGGCAAGGACAAGCCCGAAGTCGCCGCCGAGGCCGCGATTTCCAGCCCGCTGCTTGAAACTTCCATCAAGGGCGCGAAGGGCGTCATCATCAGCATCACCTCTTCGCCCGACATCGGTCTGGAAGATATCGAGATCGCCAGCGAAAAGATCAAGGACGCTGCGCATCCCGACGCCAACATCATCTGGGGTCTTTCCTTCGACGATTCCCTCAACGACGAACTCTACGTTACCGTTATTGCCACCGGCTTCGGCTTCGGCACCGACGGTGCGATCGACGCGCCGCCGAAGGTGGAGGATATTTTCAATTCTTCCCTCACTTCTCATCAGGCGAACCTGAACGATTCGCTCACTTCGACGACTGCGCCCGCCGCGAATCCGGCTCCCGCTGCGTCGACCATGGCGCCGCCCGTTCCCGTCAACAATAACCCCGCGCCGGCTCCCGTCGGCAACGGCGACGATGATTATTTCGATTTCCTTGATTTCTTCAAGGACGGCGGCAAATAATTCCGAATTTCAAGCCTTAAAGGGCGCACTTTTGTGCGCCCTTTTCATCTGTTCCTTGAGAAAGAGTGATCCGAATGAAACGAATTGACGGCAGAGAAATCTCCGAATACATCAAAACGCAGGTGCGCGCCGAAGTGGAAACGCTGAAGGCAGGCGGCGTCTTTCCGTGCCTTGCCGTGATCATCGTCGGCGACGATCCGGCGTCCAGAACTTACGTCAATAATAAAAAGAAGGTCTGTGAGCAGGTCGGTATCCGTTCGCTGGAATTCGCCTTGCCGGCGGCGACGGCGCAGGAGGACTTGCTCTCGCTCATCCGAAAGCTCAACGCCGACGACAGCGTGACCGGCATCCTCTGCCAGCTGCCGCTGCCGAAGACCATTGAGGAAAAGGTCGTTCTCAACGCGATCGATCCGAAAAAAGACGTGGATGCGTTCCACCCCGTGAACGTCGGTCACATCATGATCGGCGACCCCGTTTTACTGCCCTGCACGCCCGCGGGCGTGATGGAAATGCTGCGGTATGAGGGCATCGATCCGAGCGGCAAAAACTGTGTCGTGATCGGGCGCAGCAACATCGTGGGCAAACCGATGGCGATGCTTCTCATGGCTGCTGACGGAACGGTCACCGTCTGCCATTCCAAAACCGTTGATCTGGTGAGCATCACGTCCCAGGCGGATATTCTGGTCAGCTCCGTCGGCAAGGCGAAATTCGTCACGGCGGATATGGTCAAGCCGGGCGCGGTCGTGATCGACGTGGGAATGAACCGCGACGAAAACGGCAAACTATGCGGGGATGTTGACTTTACCGCCGTGCAGGAAAAGGCGGGTTATCTGACCCCGGTGCCGGGCGGCGTCGGGCTGATGACGGTTGCCATGCTGATGAAAAACACGGTCACGGCGGCGAAAATGCAGATGACAAAAGGAAAATGATATGATTACGAAGCTGATCGAGCGGAACACGCCCGAATATCTGGACAAATTCATCCTCGAAACCGCCGAAAGCGAGAACGGACAGAACTTTTACCGTTATGAAGCCAAAGACGGGAAGGTCTGCCTGCAGGCCGATTGCGCCGTAAGCATGGCGGTCGGCTATTTCGCGTTTTTGCGCGACTGGTGCGGCGGCGAGTTCACGGCGGATCACGCGCTGTTCACCCGCGGCTTCGCTTTGCCGAAAAAGCCCAAAAGTGTTGTCATCGCCGCGAAATACCGCACCTGCATGGAAGATACGTTCTTTTCCTGCGGCGCTTGCTGGTGGGATTGGGAACGCTGGGAAAAAGAGATCGACTACATGGCGATGAACGGCGTCAATCTGCCGCTGTGCGCGGTCGGGTCGGAGGCCGTCTGGTTCCGCACCATGGTCGACGCCGGCATGAGCGAAGCGCTTGCGCTCACGGAGATTTCGGGCCCGTCCTACTGGGGCTGGCAGCTTTCCAACTGTTTTGACGGCTGCGTGCCGCAGATCCGCAAGGAGACGGTGGAGGCGCGCATCGTTTTGGGACGCCGCATTTTCGAGCGGGAAAAAGAACTCGGTATGACGCCGATCCTCCACGCCTTTTCCGGCTACGTGACGCGCCTTTATATCAAGGCCAAGCTCCGCGCCCGCCTGATCAAGACGGACGCCTGGTGCAAGTTCGGCGAACAGTATCAGGTCTGGACCCGCGATCCGTCGTTCATGCGCATCGCCAGCGCTTATCTCAAAAATCAGTCGCTGCTCATCGGCGATTCCGATTTCTATATGGCCGATCCGTTTTACGCCCACGCGCCCGCCAAGAAGGGCGACGCGTATCTGGCGGGGCTCGGCACGGCGATCCTTCACGCCATGACGGCGCACAACGAAAACGCGGTTTGGGTCATGCACGCGTCCTCCGCGAAACCCGCCATGCTGAAGAGTCTGGACGCCGAAAGGCTGCTCGTTCTGTGCGATGATCCGCAGGACGTGCCGGACGGCGTGCCTTATATTCTCACCACGCGCTACAACGGCTGCGGCGTGACCGCGCTGCACGGCGATATGACCGCCCTCAGCGCTCGGGAAGCGGCGCAAAATGGCGGCTTGTGCCGCGGCGTCGGCGCCTGCACGGACGGGAGCGGCAGCAACGAATGTTTCAGCCGCTTCGCCTATTCCACGCTGAGCGAACCGCAGGAGCCCGCCGTCTGGATGAAGCAACACTTAAAAAACCGTTGGAATACGGCGGATGATCTGACCGCGATCGTCAGCGGTCTGCTTGCCACCTGCTACCGAGCGGATCAGCCGAGACGCGAGAGCGGCAGCGTCATCTGCGCCCGTCCTTCCCTTGCGCCGAACCACACCGCGGTGGGCGACGCCGGCTGTGACGTCGGCTACGACAACCAAACGCTGTTTGACGCGGTGAAGCAAATGCTGACCGTTCGGGCTCAGGGCTACGAATATGAGCTTGACGTGTGCGACTGTTTGCGGCAGGCGCTGAGCAACCGGGCAGGGGAATTGTGCCAAGCGGCGCTGAGCGGCTTCAAAAACAAAAACGTGGAGCAGTTTGAAACCAACACCAACGCTTTTTTGCAGCTCATTGAAGATCTGGATCGGCTGCTGCTGACCAAAAAGGAATTCGCGCTGCCGTACTATCTGGAGCAGGCGCGGAACTTCGGCTCGACCGACGATGAAAAACAGAACTTTGAGATCAACCAGTTGGCGCAGATCACCCTCTTCGGTCCCGTACGCGACAACGATCTGTACGACTGCTGCTGGAAGGAGTGGGGCGGTCTGCTCAAAACCTTCTACCTTATGCGGTGGCGCGCGCTGTTTGAGTATCTGGCGGTCTCGTTCAAAAAGCGTCTGCCTGAGCGGACAAAGGAGCAATCGCTGGGCAGGGACGCTTTCCTCGGCAGCGATTTCAACCGCCAGTTGGCGCAGTTGGAGCGCAACTGGGTCTCGGAATACGCGCCCGAATATGACATGGTCGCCAAAGAGGACACCCTGACGGTGGCAAAAGAACTGATGGAAAAATACAACGCATAAAAAAGCGGTCGGTGAAAACCGACCGCTTTGGTTTTATCCTTGCCCGTAATAGGCGTTTTTTCCGTGCTTTCGCAGGTAGTGCTTGTCCAGCAGCGCCTGTTGCATATCACGATGCTCGGGGTTGAGCGTCAGCGCGTGGTAGTCCATGAACGCCACTTCCTCCATCACCACCGCGTTGTGCACCGCGTTCATCGGGTCGCCGCCCCACGCGAAGGGACCGTGGGAATAGACGAGCACGCCCGGGATATCGTCGGGGTCGACGCCTTGGAAGGTCTCCACGATGACCTTGCCCGTTTCCGCTTCGTATTCGCCCTTGATCTCCGCCTCGGTCATGGGGCGCGTGCAGGGGATATCGCCGTAGAAATAATCGCCGTGGGTGGTGCCCATGGCGGGGATCGGCAGCCCTGCCTGCGCGAAGGAGGTCGCCCAGCGGGAATGGGTGTGCACAATGCCGCCGATGTTGGGGAACGCCTTGTAGAGCGCCAGGTGCGTGGCGGTGTCGCTGGAGGGCTTCCATTTGCCATCAACGACCGTTCCGTTCAAGTCCACGACCACCATATCTTCCGCCGTCATACCGTCATACGCCACGCCCGAGGGCTTGATCACGACCAGCCCGCTCGCGCGGTCAATGCCGCTGACGTTGCCCCAGGTGAACGTCACCAGCTCGTGCTTCGGCAGCTGCAGATTCGCTTCGCAGACCTCTTTTTTCAGTTGTTCCAGCATGACTTTTCCTCCTGCTGTGATGATTGCTTTGTTATCCTTTGATTTTGCCGACGATCGCGCCGACGACCAGCACCGCGATGACGATCACGAGGATGATGGTCGTCTGGGTCGAAAGCTCGCCCCGCACCAGCCGCACGAAGATCACCGCGCCCGCCGCAACGGCCGCCAGCACGATGAGGATGACCAGCACGATGAGCGCTATGCCGAACACGGTTTCATGTTTGCCGCTCGTCTTTTCGGCTTCCTGCTGCGCTTCCTTCTTCTCGCGGATTTCCTGGATGCGCTTGTGATAAGCCGCCGATTTCTCTTTTGCCTCTTTCACGAACGGGATGGAGTCCAGCAGTTCGATCGCTTTCGTATAGCCGTCGACGGTGTTCAGGCAGGCGAGCTTTTCCGCTTCGTGGTAAACCTGCCGGTATTCTTTGGTTTGGTTGAAGTCGACCTGCGAGCGGTTGCCGCACGATTCGCAGACCGCCGAGGCGGAAAACAGGCTGATCTCCAGTGTGCCGCCGCAGACCGGACATTTGAAGTCTTCCATATGTTCTTCTCCTTTTTTACCGCCGATGATTCTGCCAACATCTTACCACACCAAAAGCGCGTTTTCAACAAAAATCGAAAAATTATTGACAAATGCATTACAGTTGTAGTATCATTGTATCAAATCTGAAAGAAGGAGAACAGCACGATGGACGACAAAAAACTTGTGATCAGCCAGAAAAAGTTCAGCGGCGACAGCAGTGTGCTTTCTCTGCGCCTGCCGAACGACCTTGTTTCGCGGCTGGACGAGATCGCGGAAGACACCAAGCGCACCCGAAACGACATTGTTCTCAAATGCCTGGAATACGCAGTTCAGAACATTGAAATCAACTGAAGATAAGGAGGGGCAACCATGGCAAAAATTGCGGATATCATCAAATATGAAGGCGACAACAGCACCTTTATCTGGAAGCACCCCTGTGAGGATTTCAACGCCCTCACGCAGCTGATCGTTCACGAGAGCCAGGAGGCTGTTTTCTTCATGAACGGCGAGGCGCTTGACGTGTTCCGCGCGGGGCGTTACACGCTGGAAACGCAGAACATCCCCAAGATCGGCAAATACCTCAACCGCGCCACCGGCGACGAAACGCCGTTCCACTGCGAGGTCTATTTCATCAATCAGACCGTGCAGATGGACCTGAAATGGGGCACGGACAGCAAGGTGCGCTACCTCGAAGCGGAATACGGCATCCCGCTCGACATCGGCGCGAGCGGCTCGCTCAACCTCAAGGTGAGCGACGGGCTCAAATTGCTCATCAAGCTGGTCGGCACCATGAACGGCATCGCCTGGGGCGAGAGCGGCGCGAACTTCACCAAGTCGCTGCAAAACTCGTTCCGCCCCATGATCTCGACCGCCGTCAAATCCAATCTCACCGCCGCGATCAAAGAGAACGGCATCAATATTCTTGAGGTCGACGAACACCTTGACGAGCTTTCCGCCACGCTGAAAGCGAAGATCGAGCCCGGCTTTGCGGAATACGGGCTGACGGTACCGAACTTTTATCTGACGACCGTTGTTCTGCCCGAGGAAGATCCGAATTTCAAGCGCATCCGCGAGTTACATACCATTGCGCTGCAGACCAAAATGGCGGCTGCCGAAGCGCAGGTGCGCACGGCGCAGGCGCAGGCACAGGCGCAGATCGCCGCCGCGCAGCGCGTGGCCGAGCTGGAAAAACAGACCACGCAGACCGAAGTCGCCAAACGCGCCGCCGAACGGCAGATCATCGCCGCGCAGGCCGAAGCGGAAGCGACCCGTCAGGCGGGCTTTGCCGAAGCGCAGGTCATGCAGGCGCAGGGCATCACCAAGAAAGACTACGTTCAGGCGGAAGTGCAGAAGGCTTACGCCGAAGGCATCGGCAACATGGGCTCCGGCGGCGGTGGCAGCGCGGGCGGCTCGACCATGAGCGACATCCTCGGTTTGGGCGTCGGCCTGCAGGCCGCGCAGGCGATGAGCGGCCAGATCGGCGGCATCTTCGGCGGCATGACCGGCAATCAGCCGAACAATACCGCTGCGCCGGGTGTGAAATGCGCCAAATGCGGCGCGGATCTGCCCGTCAACGCGAAATTCTGCCTGATCTGCGGTGAAAAAGTCGCCGCGGCTTCCGCGGATACAGTCGTTTGTCCCAAGTGCGGCGCGGCCACGCCCAAGGGCAAATTCTGCATCGCCTGCGGCGCGCCGCTGAGCAATAAATGCCCGAAGTGCGGCGCCGACGTGCCCGCGGGCGGCAAGTTCTGCCTGGAATGCGGCGAGAAAATCTAATGCGGAAGGCGGAATGCGGAGTGCGGAATGAAGAAAACGAAAACATTGTTCTTAACAAGGCAAAACAATTTGCCTTGAGAACAATTCGTCTTTATCAGTTTCTCACTGCGGAGAAGAATGAGTATGTTATGTCCAAACAAATTCTCCGTTCCGGCACAAGCATCGGAGCCAACATTTGCGAAGCAGAATGTGGGCAGACCAAAGCCGACTTTTATGCCAAAATGAATATCGCTCTCAAAGAAGCAGCCGAAACGGGTTATTGGCTTGAACTTCTGTATGAGAGTAATTATATCGACAAATCATCCTTTGAAAGCATTTATGCCGACTGTAATGAATTGATGAAATTGTTAAAAGCTATCACAAAAACGCAAAAGAGCATTTCAAACTGAATGTGCGTAATGAAATCGGAGCGAAGCGACCCATAATTCCGCCTTTCGCACTCCGCATTCCGCATTAAGTTAGTTGGAGGTAATTATGAAAAAGTATTTTAAGAATTTTGCGATCATCTGGGCGATCGCCGTGGTCATGTTCAGTGTGTTCGCTTTCGTTGCCGCCATGTTCATCCCCGGCAAAAAAATCGACGCGACCTTTATCATTTGCTACGTCGCCGTGCTGGCTGCCTTTTTGATCCAGCTCGGATTGGGTTACAAATGCCTGAACGAAGAGAACAAAGAAAAAGTCTTCTTGAATCTGCCGCTGCTGTCGTTGGGCAAATCTTGCGTGATCGTGACGGCGCTCGTGTGCACCGCGCTTGCCTTCATCCCCGGCGTGCCGTTCTTCGTGGCGATCCTGGCGGCGGTGCTCATCCTTGGCTTCTTTGCCATCGCTGTCGTCAAAGCCGATACCGCCGCGACCGCGGTCACGGATATCGGGCAGAAGGTTGCCGTCAACACCGCGTTTATCCGCCAGATGACGACGGCGGCCGAAGGGCTCATCGCCAAGGCGAAAACCGACGAGACCAAAGCGATGGCAAACAAGGTGTATGAAGCGTTCCGTTATGCCGACAAAACCAGCACGCCCGCGCTGGACGAGGTGGAAGCGAAGATCTACGCCAATTTCACCGTCCTGTCGGACGCGGTTTCCCGCGGCGACGACGCCATGACCGAATCGGTCGGCGACCAACTGCTGACGCTGATCGCCGAGCGGGAAAGCATGGCCAAATCCGCCAGATGATCCTTTTTGCAACATAACAGAATCGTGCCCGAACGATGGAAGCTTTCCACAGTTCAGGCACGTTTTTTATCTTTTTTGATTTCGATGGCGTTATTCGGTCGGGGCTTCCGTCAGCACCCGAACGCCGTAGGGCTCCACGGGAACGACCGTTCGGAAGGTTTCGCCCGTCAAAAGGTCGGTCATGGGCGCGTCGATCTCGACCGACGCCGGTTCGCAGCCGGTTTCGCAGAGCACAAGCCCTTTGCCCGCCTGACCGCAGCGGGTCGAGACCTGCAGCGTGCCTTCCACGCGGTAGGCTTCCACGCCCGCGTCCGCCAGCGCAAGGCGGATCAGATGGTCGAGGTCGTTTTCCGTCAGCAGCGTGCCGCAGAGGATCACTTCGCCCTTGCCGACCTTGTGACGCGAGATCACCGCTTTCCCGACCAGCGCGGAATGACCGCCGGTCACGCTCGCCAGCGGTTCGCCGCCGCTGAGCGTATACAGCTCTGCCCAACTGCGCGCGTGCAGTTCTTCGCCGCTTTCCCACGCCGTTTTCAGCACGGCTCCGTCGGTAGGGATGCCGTAATCGAGCCGCACGCCGAGCCAATCCTCGATCATGCCCATGGCGCGGTCGGTGTAATGCGCGCCGATTGCGTTGCGGACGTCCGTCATCGGACCCGCGACCCAGACGCCGCCGTTTTCCACGAACGCGCGGATCTTTTCCGCCAGATCGCCGTCCTCCAGCGTCATCACACAGGGGGAGAACAACAGCTTGTATTCGTCAAGCACGCGATTGACGCCGATCACGTCCGGCCGCACGCCGCCGCGCACCAGCGCCTTGTGAACGGTTCGCACGTTCTCCTCATAGCGGTTGCCCTTGACGATTTTCTGCTGCTCGAACAGTTGATATGCTCTGCTTGTATAATGGAGCGCGACAGGCGTTTGCACCCTGGTGCCCGCGATAAAATCCGACGACCGTTTGAAATCCGCCGCGGTTTGCTGAACTTCGCCGAAGGTGTGGGTCGGTCGGCCCTCGGGTGACAGCAGTGACCCGTGCATCAGTTCGTGTCCCGCCCAGTGCTGGCGCCACAGCCAATACAGGTTGCTCTCGCCGCCCAACGCGACGGGCAGCCAGGAATTGACGCGGCAGTAACCCTCCGGCTGCAGCACCATGCCGATCTCGGTGGAACCGTTCCATGTGGCGTTGGTTTCCGTGTTCCAGAAGGGACGGTCTTTCAGCGTGCGCAGATAGTCGAACCAGAAGATTGCGTCGGCCAGGTTTTCCCGCGTGTTGTAGTGGTTATACATGACCACGTCCAGCTTGCCGCACATTTCCTCATAGTCCATGAAATTGGTGGGCATCATATCCGTGCCGATGGGAGCGTCGGTATACTTTCTTAGAATTTTCGCCTGCCGGTGCAGAAACGCGATATCCGCCTGATGGTGCGCGTCGGCCCATTCATATTTCAGGTGCGGATTGTGCCAGGCGTTCCAGTCGCCCGGCACCTGGTCGAAGCGGTCATACGCCTGACTGAACAGGTTCAGATTCCAGCGGGCGTTGAGGGCTTCGATCGTTCCGTATTGCTTTTGCAGATGGGCGTGGTAGTTTTCCATGCAGTAGCGGCAGGTACAGCCCGTCTGCCAGGACAAAATCTCGTTGTCGAGCTGCCAGCCGATGACGTTGGGGTCGCTGCCGAATTCCCGCCCCATCGCGTCAACGATTCGGTCGCAGGCTTCGAGATAATGCGGATTATTGGCGCAGCAATGCCGCCGCCCGCCGTGCTGCGCGCGCGTGCCGTTGGTGTTCTGCATAAACACGTCGGGGTGTTCCTCACCCAGCCAGATGGGAGGCGTGGCGGTCGGGGTGCCTAAGATGACCGCGATGCCGGCCTGCGCCAGCCGGTCAACGACCCGATGGAGCCACCCGAATTCATACTGCCCGCGCTTCGGTTCCATTTTCCGCCAGGCAAATTCACCGATGCGGGCGCAGGTGATCCCGGCCTTTTGCATCATGCTGATATCATAGTCAAGCTGCTCGTCCGCCCAATCCTCGGGATAGTACGCGCAGCCGAGAAACGGTTTTCGGATCATATACTGTCACACCTTTCGGGTTTATTTGATGATCTCGTTCCATATATAGCACACACGCGCGGTGTTTTCAATGATAATTGGTCAAAAGCGAAAAACGGGAATTGACAGGAACGGGAATCTTTGATACAGTTTTATTGTTAGTTATTGATTTCAGAAAGGAATCGGGAATATGAATAGGAAAAGATTTGTTTCGCTTCTCTTCGTGCTCGTTTTTGCCGTGTGTTCCGTCTTGCCCGCGTTCGCGGTCGACGGCGCGGCGCTGCCGATGCTCCACACCGAGGGCAAAAGGATCATGGACGCCAACGGGGAAGAGATTTTGCTGCGCGGCACCAATTTCGGCGGCTGGGGCATCATGGAAGACTGGTTCTGCCCTTACACCAATCCCGCCGGGCTCGATCCTGTTTATAAAACGCTGGAAAGCAGGTTCGGCAGCGAAGCGACCCGCGAGCTGTTCAAGACCTACCGCAGCAACTGGATCACGGAGATCGATTATCAAAACGTTGCCGATTTGGGCATGAACGTCATCCGTCTGCCGATCTGGTACCGCAATTTCCAATCGGACGACAACGGCACATGGTACCGCAAGGCGGATGGCAGCATTGATTTCAGCGAACTCGATACCGCCGTTTCTCTGTGCAAGAAATACGGGCTTTACCTCATCATCGACCTGCACGGTCTGCCCGGCTATCAGAATGATTACGACCACTGCGGTCAGTCCAAATCCATGTCGCTGTTTGACGACACCGAGCAGGGTGCGCGCTACAGGGAAGTCGTCATTGATTTCTGGGTCGAGCTCGCCAAGCATTACGCGGGCGAGAGCACCATCGCGATGTATGATCTGATGAACGAGCCGCTGGGCACCAATATCACCAGAGACGGCAGCTTCCAGCAGACCTTCTGGGATCTGAGCAACGATATCTATGAGGCTGTCAGAGCGGTCGATCCCGATCACATCATCTGCATGGAGGCAATCTGGGACCCGTCCGCCATTGCGTCGCCCGACGTCTACGGCTGGGAAAATATCGTGTATCAGGAGCATCTTTACGACGTGACCAACCCCACCATCCTGCGCAAGGTCAACGAGATCAAAAACGCCAACTATAACGCGCCGTTTTATATCGGTGAGTTCTATCCGAGAGGCTTGACCACCTTCGGTTATCTGCTTTCGATTTTCAATCAGAATGATCTGAGCTGGACGACGTGGACGTATAAGGGCGCAGGTCCCGACGCGGACGCTTCTCCGTGGTTCCTCTACGGCTCCTCGGATATCGAAAAGATTGATTATGAAAACGACAGCTACGAGACCCTTATGCAGAAATTCGGCGAGGTGCTCCGCACCGACGGCGGCAAGTTCCAAAAGAACAACTTTGCCGATTACTGCGCCGTTTTTGCGGGCGGGTTCATCGATGAACCGTGCCTGAAGACCTTCGGCCTGATCAATACGGCGGGCACCCGCGCGCAGCGCTCGGCCATGCGCAGCGAAAAACTGCTGGCGATCAAAACAACGATCCTCGACTGGATCAGAAAACTCAGAACCGGCGATCTCCTCTGATCGTCGTTGGAATAACGCGGATTCAACGGACGTGCCGTCCTTTTGCGGCACGTCCGTTTTTGCGCGGTTATAATAAAAAATCTTATTAAAAAGAGAATAAAAATATCGCGAAGCAGTTGCATTATTTTGTGCAGTTTGCTATTATATTTTTATATTGTTAAAATAAGCAAAGGAACGGGTGGAATATGGAAAAATATTTGATCAATCCCAATCAGAAAATCAGCCGCATTTCCAAGGATATTTACGGTCATTTCAGCGAGCATCTGGGCAGATGCATCTATGAGGGGCTGTTTGTCGGCGAGGATTCCGACATCCCGAACGTCAACGGCATGCGCGTCGACGTGGTGCAGGCGCTGCGCGAGATGGGCATTCCCGTGCTGCGCTGGCCGGGCGGCTGCTTTGCCGATGAATACCACTGGAAGGACGGCGTCGGTCCGAAAGAACTGCGCAAAAAGATTCTGAACACCCACTGGGGCAGGGTCGTGGAAGACAACAGCTTCGGCACGCACGAGTTTTTTGAACTCTGCCGCCAGCTCGGCTGCGACGCTTACATCAACGGCAACGTCGGCTCCGGCACGGTGCGCGAGATGAACGAATGGGTCGAATACATGACCTTTGACGGCACGTCGCCCATGGCGCAGCTGCGCCGCGAGAACGGCAGGGAAGAACCTTGGGTCGTGACCTATTTCGGCGTCGGCAACGAGAACTGGGGCTGCGGCGGCAATATGGACCCCGAATACTACGGCTGCCTGTTCAAGCAGTATGAGACCTATATCCGCAACTATGACCCCGATCACCGCATTTACCGCATCGCCTGCGGTCCGAACAACGAGGATTATCATTGGACGGATCAGGTGATGGACAAGGTCAAGCACAAGGCAAACGGCTTGTCGCTGCATTACTATACCGACATCTGGGATTGGGAGACCCAGTCCAAAAAATCGTCCACGGAGTTCACGCCCCTGCAGTATGACCAGACGCTCGCGCAGGCCTACCGCATCGACGGCATCGTCACACGCCATATCGAAGTGATGAACCGCCATGACCGCCAGCACCGCGTCGACCTGATCGTGGACGAGTGGGGCACGTGGTACGACGTGGAGCCGGGCACGAACCCGGGCTTCCTCTATCAGCAGAACACCATGCGCGACGCGATGGTCGCCGCGCTGACGCTCAATATCTTCAACAAGCACAGCGACCGTATCCGCATGGCGAACATCGCCCAGACGGTCAACGTCCTGCAGGCGGTCGTGCTCACCGAGGGCGAAAAGATGCTCCTCACGCCGACCTATCACGTGTTCAAAATGTTCCGTGAGCATCAGAACAACACGCTTCTCGGTTCTTATATCACTACTTCGGTGCGCGATATCCCCGACGGCAAGGACGCTTCGGGGCGCGGCACCTGCCCGCTGCCGCAGCTGATCGAATCGGCTTCCGTCGATGAGAACGGCACGATCTGGGCGACGGTGGTCAACACCTCCGCCGACGAGGGCGCGCAGATTGCCTGCCAGGTGGCGGATACCGCCGTGAAGGAAGTGCGTGCTCAGATTCTGACCGGAGCGCCCCATGACTACAACACCTTCGACGCTCCGACTGCCGTGAAAACCGTTGATTTCACCGATTTCACGACCACGGCAGACGGCTTCACCGCCGCGCTGCCGCCGTGCAGCGTGACCCGCTTTGAGATCAAATGACGGAGGACAGAGTGTGCCGCCGCTGCCTGCTCTTTGAGAGCGGGCGGGAGGACGTGCTGGCGAGTATCCGTGAACATATCGCGCGGCTGCCCGAGCGCGACCGCGCCGCACAGGAGGTTTACCAACAGAGGCTGACCGTCTGCAAAGCGTGCGAGCATCTCGCGGGCGGCACCTGCCTGAAATGCGGCTGTTATCCCGAATTCCGTGCGGCGTTCCGCACACAGAAATGTCCCATCAAACTTTGGTAAATAAGCAAGGCACGCGCCGCGAACCGAGCGGGGCTGTCTGAAGATAGGAGGATCCGTGTGGCAAAAGAATCGGGCAGCAAGGTGAAAGCCTTATTCACCGAGATCAAGACCCATTGGAAAACACCGGCGGAGGGGAAATACGTTCCTTACAAGGAATACAAGGATATTTTCATCGCCGTCGGCAGCAACTACACCGGCTCGAAGGTGCTGGAATACATCTACTTCGGCGCGGCGTGTTACTTGATGATGTACCACTACAAGCTGCCGTATCTGACGTTTTCCGTCATCAACATCATCAACATGCCCCTCAATTATATCTGGACGCTGATCGGCTGGCTGGTCGCGGACAATCTGGGCATGCTCGTCAAAAAGACCGAGCGGAAGCTCTACGGGCTGTATTTCGCGCTCATTGCCGTCGGACTCTTTCTCATTTTCGGCAACGTGGCGGCGTTTTTCGATCCGGCGAACCGCTTTGTGACCTATATGAATTCGCTGGAAGGGATCAGCTTCGCCTCGGCGATCAAAATCCTCGGCACCCATCTGCTCTGGAACGGCTGGGCGGGCGCGCGCGGTATTTTCTGGCGCAAAAAGCTCATCCCGAAGTACGGGCGCTATAAGTACATGCTTTACAGCGACTGCATCCCCAAGTGCATCATGACCATACTCATCGGCTGGCTCCCGTTCTACAATATTCCCGACGTTGTCACCCGCGTCTGGGTCGCCAACCTGATGTTTGCCGTCTTCAATCTCTACGGCTTTGACAACCGGCTGGAGATCTGCACCCGCAACATCAGCCCCAACGTCCGCGAACGCATTTTCGTGCGCTCCTATCCGATCAAGCTTTCCCACATCTTCTATTCGATCCTCGCGATCATTCTGCCGGTCATCATCGGCGCGCTGCGCTATGAGTGGGCGGATATCAACGTGTTCCGTTTCGTCATCCCTGTTACGTTTGTGGTGGCGGCGGGTCTGACCATGGTGTTTGCCAGCCGCGTGCGCGAACGCATCCCGCAGCCGCCGCTTGAGAAAAAGGTGCAGATCAATTTCTGGGACGGCATGTTCGGCGTCATGCGAAACAAATACAAGTGGATCAAAACGATCGTCGACCTGCTCGACGCTTTGGGCAACGGTATGCTTCCGTTTGCCACGATCCTGTATCTCTATACCTTCCGCCTGAGCGGTCTGCTTTACAGCCTGATCGTCGCGCTCGTGTCGTTCGCCGGCACGCCGCCCGACCTGCTCGCGCCTTATTTCCTCAAGCGCTTTACCTACAGACAGCTGCAAATCTTCTATCAGCTCTCGCGCGCGATCGGCAATACGATCATTGTTCTGGCGCTGCTCTTCCTCGGCGACAAGCTGGTTTTGTGCGGCACGATCTGCGTCGTCACGCTGTTCTTCCTGGAAATGTGCAAAACCGTGCCCGCCACCGCCTCCTACGATATGGAGGTTCGTATCAACGACTATCAGATGTATCTGTCCGGCGAGCGGCTGGAAAACTTTTCCGGCGTGTTCGGCTGGTTCACGGGTCCCATCGTTTCCTTCGTCGGTCTCATCATTCCGCTGATGCTGCTGAAATACGGCTTCAACAGCAACTGGGACGTGCTGTTTGTCGACGCCTCGCGCATCAAGATCATCGTCATTCCCATTATTATCGACATCGTCGGCTATATTCTGATGACCATTCCCTTCCTGTTCTGGGATTACGACGACGACAAGCAGAGCAAGGTCATGCAGGTGCTGCAGCGGCGTGAAGAAGTGACGGGCGGCACGCTCGGATTGGAGTCTGACGCCGAACAAGCTCAAAGCGACATGGAACAGGAGGCGGTACCGCAATGAAAAAGGGTAAGATAGAGAAAACGGCGGCCAAAGAGCCCGTCAAGCTGGATATCCCCGAAAACGAGATCTGGACCTATCAGATCGAAGGGCTGCAGGAGCCGCATATCGAAAAGGGACGCGAGCATTCTCTCGGCAAAAGGCTCGGCGTCGTTCTCACCCTGTTGGTCGCTATCGGGCTGTCGATCTATTTCTCCGTGCGCGCCGTGCATAAGGACACCTATGAATACAAGGCGCTGGACGACGGCACCTATGAACTGGTCAAATACAGCAACCCCGGCGAAGTGACGCAGCTGACGGTCGACTATGTGGACGGCGACCCGACCAAGCCCGTGACCGTGCTGCACGAATATTTCCTCAACTGCGACGAAAAGCTGTTGGAAGTGACCCTCGGCAAGGATATCACGCAGATCGACGGCAAATCGTTTTACAGCTGCTGGGCGCTGCGCAATATCCACGTCGATCCGGCGAATCCCGCCTATTGCGACATTGACGGCGTGCTGTTCACCAAAGACCTCAAAACGGTCATCTGCTACCCGATCGACCATGACGCCTATCTGCGCGAAGTCAAGGGCTACGCCGAAGAGCCGGAATGGTGGGGCGAGGATTACACCGAGCAGTATATCGCCGATATCATGACCTACCGTCTGCCCGCCGAGACCGAGACGATCGGCATGCTGGCGTTCAACTACGCCGCGCTGGCTGATGTGACGATGCCTGAAGGCGTCAAGTCGATCGAGACCATGGCGTTCTTCCGCTGCTCCGCGCTGCGCAATATCTATTCGTTCCGCGGCGATGAGATTTATGCTTCGCTGCCCGAAGGGCTGGAGACGATCGGCTCCGACGCGTTCAGCTACGATCAGTCGCTCACGTATATCTACCTGCCCGCGTCCGTGACCTCCATCGGTCACCACGCGTTCTGGGATTCGGTGTATAAAGACAGCGGCGAGATCAAAGGTCTTGCCGAGATCAACACCGCGCTTGACCACGATCAATTCAAGGATCAGGTGGAGACGGGCGACCAGTGGAAACCCGAATATGACTATATGCTCTTCAAAAAGAAGGTTCCGATGAATTACTCGGCGGAAAGGATGGCTTTGGATGCAGCCACTTGATCTGTTTGTCCTGACCGATACGCATTACTATTCCAAACGAAACTGGGTCGACGGCGATCCTTACGCCTTCCCGCCGGAGCGGGAGCAGTTATACCGTCTGGGCAGTGAGGAAATTCTGCGCAAGGTGTTTGACGACCTCTGCGCGCCCGATATGCCCGAGATCGTGCTCATCAGCGGCGATCTGACCAACAACGGCGAAGTGACCTCTCACGAGGAGATGCGCGAATTGCTGCGCGAACTGGAAAAGCGCGGCAAGCGCGTGTTCGTGACCACGGCGACGCACGATTACCGCGGCGAGGGCGTGTCCTACGGCTTCGATAAGAATAACAACAGGGTGGACGTGCCCGCTTTCGTGCGGGACGATCTGCGCGAATTCTACCGCGAATTCGGCATGGGCAAGGCGATCAGCGTTCACGAGCCGACGATGTGCTACGCGGCGGAGCTGACGCCGGAATATCTCCTGCTCGCGCTCAACGACGATAAGGGCTACGACCACGCCGGCTTCACGGAGGAGTGCTTCGACTGGATCCGGGCGCAGACCAAACAGGCGCGCGAAAAGGGGCAGTTTATTATCGCCATGACGCACCATCCCATTCTGTCTCCGTCGCCGCTTTACAAGCTCATCGCGTCCGGCGATATGCTGGAGGACGGTGAAAACCGCGCCAAGGCGTTTGCCGATATGGGCGTGCCCGTCATGTTCACCGGTCACAGCCACATCCACAATATCACGCGCATCGACTCCGAAGCGGGCAACCCGTTCTATGACGTGTCCACCTCGGCGACGGTCGGTTTCCCGCCGAACTACCGCCGCGTGCGCTTCGACCCCGACGGCGGCTCGATCGATATCAAAACGATCCGCGTCGAAACCGTCCCGGGGCTTGATCTCGGCGGTTTAACGCTGCCGCAGTTCACCGAAAAGCAGTTTCTCGGCGTCGTGACGGATATTCTCGACGCGGCGGATCAAGATTATGAAGAATTCATCCGCCTCGCCAACAGCTTCAGCCTGCGCGAACCCAAGGCGCGCAAGCTCAAGCCCGTGATCCACCCGCTCGCGCATTGGCTCAACCGCCTGACGTTCGGCAAGGTCTGGAAATGGACGCGCCGCCAAAACGGCGTGCCGAAGGAGGAAATGAAACCGCAGTGGGATCGGCTTGTGGTGCCGTTCGCGGTGTCGCTGGCCGCGAACCTCTACCGCGGCGACGCCGACCTGCCCAAGGATAGCGTGGAATACCGCGTGGCTTCGGCGCTGTTTGCCAAGCTCGACCGGCTGTCCAAGCCGTTTGCCGAAAAGCTGCAGGCGAAGGGGATTGAAAGCATCAGTGCGATCCTGCTGCCGCTGCTGCATAACGACGGCATCCCCGACGCCGATGCAACGCTTTTGCTGAAATAACCGCTGCAGGGCAGGGGACGAAAAGATGAACAAATCCAAAAACGGAAAGAAGCTTTTAGCGCTGCTGCTCGCCGCGGCAGCGCTCTTCGGCTTTTGTTCCTGCGGCTCGAAAAATGAGGAGACCGTCGCGGCGCAGGCCGAGGTGACGACCGCGTATGTCACCGAGCCCGAAACGACGACAGCGCCGCTGGCAGAAGAAACCGCAGCGCTGCCGGAGCAGACGACGGTTCCGACGGAGCAAACGACAGCGCAAACAGTAAGAACGACCAAGGCGGTCGTCACGCAGACGCAGACAAAGAAAGAAGCGACCACCGAGCCGCTCGAGATCGGCGAGATCGAAACGATCAGGGACGGCGACAAGACGATCGTCTTCCCGTCGTCGCTGAGAACGTCGTCCAAACGCTGGCCGGTGATCTCGTGGGCGAACGGAACGGGCTGCCCGACCTTTACGTATACCGCGCTGCTCAAGGAGCTTGCCGCCGGAGGATATATCGTGATCGCGGACGCCGACGTGATGTCCGGCGACGGGAAAACGCAGATCGACTCGCTCAATGATATGCTCCGCCGAAACGGCGATCCTGCGAGCCCGTTTTATCGCAAGGTGGATACCGCCGCGCTCGGCGTGTGCGGTCACTCGCAGGGTGGGCGCAGCTGCGTCAACGCCGCGCAGGCGAATGAAAGGATCCGCTGCGTCGTGTCGATCGCGGGCGCGTCCAGCGTGGAAGAGGCGAGCGGTCTGAAAACGCCCAGCCTGTTCATCGCCGGTTCCTGCGATCTGATCGTGGTCGCGGCACAGTGGTGCAAGCCTTCTTATAAAGCGGTCGCCGGCGCGGCGGCTTATGCGTCGCTCAGGGGCGCCGTTCACACAACGTGCATGACGCAGCCGAAAAAAGTGTCCGGCTATGCGCTGGCCTGGTTTGACGCTTTCCTCAAAAACGATCCCGCCGCGAAAAAGGTGTTTGCGGATAACGGCAAGCTCGCCAACGACAAGGCCTGGCGCGATTTTCAATGCAAGGATATCGATATTAATGTTTGACTTTGACGGAATTCCGTGCTATATTGATGAAGCAGTTTCCGCTGACTTTGCCGGTGTGGCGGAATAGGCAGACGCAAGGGACTTAAAATCCCTCGCTGGCAACAGCGTACCGGTTCGACCCCGGTCACCGGCACCAAGAAAAAAGCACTTGCTTCGGCAAGTGCTTTTTTCAATGAAATCCACCCTTGCGGGTGGATGAAATCTGCTGTGCAGGTGAAATTGCCCTGCGGGCGGTGATATCCGCCGCCTCGACGGCGGGTGAGTGGATTATATATTTCACAATATATATTGTCGTATGTGCACGGTATACCTCAGGCGTCATGTGTAGATATCATTTTCTTGGTGACAACAAAGTGACTAATAAAAATTCTATCTCCTTATTCGCAAGATTGAGAACAGCTTCTAATTTCTTCAGCATCGTCTTGGCGAAATGGGGTAGTGCTTTTGCATGATGGCGGGATGTCGTGTCCCATGGCGCGCAGAACCTCTGTCAGCGGTCGAATTTCAAGCAGCAAGACTCACTATTGCATTCAATGAAAAATATGCTATAATACAATTGATCATTAAATAATAACAGATAGCAGCAGATTCGCAAGTGCTTGAAACAGATATAACAATAACGGTCTTGAATTATGAAAACGAAAACGCTTGAAACTCTATGGATCGTATCTCCGTGTTACAATGATGCGGATACGATTGAATACAGCGTTCCGGTAATGGTTGAGACGCTCGACCGCCTTGTTCGCGATGGAAAAGTTTCCACTGACAGCAGGCTTTTGCTCGTTGATGATGGGTCGGCTGACAAAACGTGGGAAACGATCCTGCGGCTGCAGGAAACGTATCCAAAAAGAATCGAGGCTCTTTGCTTTAAAACCAACGCGGGTGAAATGCATGCCTATATGGCCGGAATGAAAGCGGCGGCGGAACACGCGGATATCATCGTTACGATCGACTGTGATCTTCAGGACGATCTGGCGCGGATCGACGAAATGCTTGATAAACACAGCAAGGGCGCCGAGGTCGTTTACGGCTGCCGATCGGATCGGAGCGAGGACTCTTCTTTTTACCGCATTTGTGCAGGAAGCTTTTATTTCCTGATGAGGGCATTCGGATCAAAGATCGTCTCTAATTCCTCGTCGTATCGGCTTGTTACAAGAAATGCGGTTATGCTGCTTCAGGCACGATGCGGAGAAAGCCCCTTCCTGCAGGCCGAGATCCCGCTTCTCGGTTTAACGTCCGACAAGGTCTATTACGCGCGTAAAGCGCGAATTGCTGGGCATTCGGGGTATAATTATCTTTCCCTGACGAAACTTGCCATGACCGCAATGAAAGAATACACCGTGTTTTTTGAGACGGCAGCTCTTTCTGCGGCGGTGTTGTTGACCACAGTTCAGTATATACGAGGGAAAAGCCATGGAAAACGATAAGCCGTATCTTATTCGATTGAAAGAGAATATCGACGACCGAGGGGTGCTCACACCGATTGAGGGAGCAAAGGACGTTCCTTTTGAGATCAAACGGGTGTTCTATATTTATGGCCTTGATGAAGACTCCGTGCGGGCGAATCACGCCAATTTCCTTTCGGCTGAGGTGTTGATTTGCCTCTCCGGCGCGTGTGATATTGAACTGACGGACAGGAATAATTCAGTTTCCCGCTACTGCCTGACTGAAAAAAACGAAGGGCTGTATATACCGAAAATGATATGGAGGAAAATGTCGAATTTCAAAAAGGGTAGCATCATTTTAGCGGTGTCAGACATGCACTATGACCCCGATGAGATCATTTTTGACAAGACGGTTTTTTTGAAGCAATAATATGGAAATACAATGTCGTCGTCTGGACAGAGAAATTGAATGGTACGAAGCCGAAGCTTCGTCTAAGCTTTCAGCCGTTTTGAAGAGCGGCGTTTGTCTTTATGGGGCGGAAACGAAAGAATTTGAAAAAAAACTGTCCGATTCGATCGGAAAAAACAATTGTGTTTCCGTCAAAAATTGCACAGACGCACTGTATTTGACGCTTCGGTATCTCGGAATCGGTCGGGGTGATGAAGTCCTCGTTCCGTGCAACACGTTTGTTGCCGATTACGCGGCTGTCGCTAACGTCGGTGCGGCGCCGATTGCCGTTGACGTCAACGAGTACTATAGCATTGATCCAGCGCAGCTTGAAAAGCAAATCACGCCGAAAACAAGAGCGATTCTCGTTGTGCACCTTTACGGGCAGGCGGCGGATATGGATGAGATCCTTGCCGTTGCAGAAAGGCACGACCTGGTCGTCGTGGAAGACTGTGCTCGGGCTTTCGGCGCGGAATACAAGGGGAAGCCAGTTGGCAGCTTCGGCGACGTTTCCTGTTTTTCGTTCTACCCGACCAAGAACCTCGGCGCCTTCGGCGACGGGGGTGCGATCCTGACTGATGACGATGAAATGGCGCGAAGACTCAGGGCAATGCGGTTTTACGGCATCAATGAAAAAGGTGAATATGAAGCGGTTGGCGTCAATTCCAGAATAGACGAGCTTCAGGCGGCGATCCTGAACGCCAAATTCAAGTATCTGGATGATATGCTGGCAGAAAGGCGCAGAATCGCGTCCCGGTATTTGTCCGGAATCAATAATCCTACGATCCTTTTGCCGAAAACGGCGGCGTTTTCCAAACATACATTTCACCAGTTTGTGATACGATGCGAAGAGCGGGATAAGCTGAAAGATTACCTTGAAACCAGCGGAATACAGACACAGATCCATTATAAGAATCCGCCGTTTCTTTCAAGCCTGTATGCGCAGGATGGGCAGGACGCGGCCCTATCCGATTTTTCCGCCAATCTTCATAAATCTATTTTATCACTTCCGATGTATATCGGAATGACAGACGACGAGATAACTTACGTGATCGACGCGATCAATCGTTTTTGAAGAAAATGGAAAAAACAAAAGAAAAGAAAAACTGCATTGAGAAGCTGACATCCAAGCCCGGAGGAAAGCAGATGATCATCGGCTGGGCAATCATTATTGCCGCAGCGGGGTTGTTGATTCACCGGGCTTTGTTCGGTATTGCCACGCCGGATGAATCGTTTTACCTGACGATCCCTTACCGTTTTTTGAAGGGCGACGCTTTCTTCATCAATGAATGGCACGTTGCTCAGCTTTCCGGCGCCTTGCAGTGTTTGCCGGTACTGTTCTTTGTGAAAGTATTTGGCTCTGGCGAGGGGATCATCCTCTTTTTTCGGCTTCTTTACGTGTTTTGCCATACGGTCGTTTCCTGCTTTGTATTCAAAAAAATCAGCCGATACGGCTTCTTACCTGCGCTCTTGTCCGCGCTGATGTTTGAATTGTATGCGCCGGAATCGCTGGTTTTTCCGAATTATTATACAATGAGTCTTGTCCCGCTGACAGTCATTGTGCTGATGCTGTTCTTTGCTGAAAAGCCGTCTGCCGTTCGAGATATCTTTTGCGGATTCCTGTTTGCTTGCGCTGTTTTGGCTGAGCCGTTGCTATCGCTTCTGTATTTCGCATACTTTGCCGCCGTTATCATTGCGCTTATCGCAAAGAAAAAAACCAACGCGTTTCTTCTTCCCAAACGTTTTCTGCAGATCACGGCGGGCGTGCTGGCGGCGGCCGTTCCGTTTTTTGTTTTGCTGCTTTCCCGCGCTTCGCTGCAGAAAACGCTTGCGGCAATCGGAAACATCTTCCGCAGCGGAGAGTATTCGTCCCAAACGATGTTCTTATATGGCTCGTTGGTTGCTGCGCTGTATCATTACGGATCGGTTGTTTTTGTCGCTTCGCTTGTTTGCATTGCCGCCATCCTCGTGGACAGAAACAGATCTAGACGCAAGCTGCTTTGGCTTTCGCTTTCTGTTGCAATCGCCGTTTTTCTGACCGTGATGTTTACGGTTCCGGCTTTCAAAGGCGATATGCTGCCCTTGCTCCACATCCCTTACGCCGCTGCTTTTTTAGGCATCTGCGCCTATGTGCTGACAGATAATAAAGACAAAAAGCTGCTTGCCGTTTGGCTGACCGGTTTTCTGTATCTTATTCTGATCGGTCTGAACAGCGAGGCGCTGGAGTACATCGGCAGTTATGGGTTCGTTCTTTCCAACGTCGTGTTTTTACCGATTATTCTGAATCTGATAAAGGAGATCGCACCCGCCGCGAGCGAAAGCAAAGAGGAAAGCAGTGAAAAAGCAGGTCGCAGAAAAAGACTTGCAGCAGGAGTTTCATTGGCACTGGTCTGCGTTGTTGCTGTAATCTCACTGGCAGCGAGCGCTTTTATTCTTTCGGTCGGCGATCCCGGCGCCTACGTGATGGGACGGGGCGAATTGACGGAAGTGGTCGTGCTTGATCGCGGCGGTTTAAAGGGAATCCGGGTGAGAGAGGATCAGAAGGCTGTCTATGGCGCTGTCCTTGACGATATCGCCTTGATCGAAGCGAGCTCGTCAGGAAAATACACCGTTATGTCCGATGATTCATGGTATCTTTATTCATCGGACAGAGCGCCTCTGACCTTCACACTCTGGTACTTGAACTGGATGAATGACACCTATATGCAGTACTACGACTACGTTGGTGAAAACCCTTCGTATATTTATATCATCAACCGAAGCTTTTTCATTGGTCCTGCCGGAACCGAAATGGACGTCAGTGACGCGTTTGACTATTTCACAACGCACTTCAACTGCTCGGTTACGCAGGGCAAAGCTGGATACATTCTGAAGGTTGAATCGTGATGAAAAAAGAACTGGATTATCTGGAAATCGAGATCTGCGAATCCTGCAATCTGAATTGCCGCTCGTGCAGTGATGGCTGCAACCTTACGAGAGTAAAGCAATTCTACGCGCTTGACGAATACAAAAACGATCTGTCAAGAATGTCTGAGCTTTTTTCCAATATCCAAAAGCTTCGGCTTATGGGCGGCGAACCGTTTCTGAATCCCGATATCGCTGCATATGCTGAATTTGCCAGACAGTTTTTTCCCGAAACGGATCTGAGGATCGTGACCAACGGTCTGCTGATCCCGAAGATCAGCGATGAGACGCTTCTTGCGCTGAAGAACAGCAATGCTTTTCTTGATATTTCAAACTATCCGCCGACGAGAAAGCACAAAGCGGAAATTGTAAAGAAGCTTCAGAAAGTCGGGCTCGGATACCGTTTCAGCCCGCCGATCAACTTTTTCTTTAAAACAATGCTCGATCGACCGATGGAAACGGGCGAGAAATCCTTCAAGAACTGCCTCTTTTCCCATTGCCATATGCTCGGCCACGGAAAAATTGCTCCGTGTTCCTATGCCTATTGTGCGCACAGGCTGAACGCGGCGTTCGGTGCGGATTATCCCGAGGATGATTGCTTTGACATTTATTCCGATATTACTGCAGACGAGATCCTCGATAGCTTTTCGCATACTCATAGATTCTGCGCCTATTGTACGCCGGCGATGGTTCCTATCCGGTGGAAGGGCGGAGTGACTGCCGGAAAAGCAAAACTGACGGATTGGACGGTGAAAAAGGATTCACCGGCGCTGAGCGTTTTATATCCGATTCAGGCTTTCGGCAGAAAAGCTGCTTTTTGGCTGAGAGATAAGACACAGAAAAGAAAATAATAAAATCGGCATCATTTACGGTCCTGCAAAGCAGAAATCACCGAATGATGCCGTTGCTTTTTGAATTAGAACAGAGTTTCTTTGTACGCTGAAATGACAGAGAAAACGCGAATCTTTATCCCTGCATGACAGTGAACGCTTCACCGTCTTCGCTGATTTTCAGTCTGATCTCTTTATCCCCTGCGAAGGTGAGTCTGATCTCGCCCTTGTTCCCGAGGAACGGGGCGATTTCTTTTTGCAGCCTGCCGTCCGCGAGATTGTTGCAGACGATCCACTTGCCCTTGCCGTCGGGGATGACGCGAAACGCCTTTTTTTCGGCGGGGGAGGGGGCAAACCGCGCGGGCGCGACAACGGTCAGCCCGTTTTCGCGCACCAGTTCGGCGACGGCTTTCAGCGTTTCTTCGCTGATATAGCTGCCGCACAGGAAGCAGAGCTTAAGCGACGAAAGGCTTGATTTGTCGGCGTTTTCGTCAAAGACTGCCGCGGAATTCATCGTGGCGAAGGAGCGGTGCTTTTTCAGCATGGAGGGCGCGACCTTGTCCCAACAGAAGGTGTTTCGTCCGCTTTCGCCGTGGGTGATGAGGCGGAACGCCCTGATCCATTCTTTGGATTCTTTCGTCGGTTTGATCTCCGGATTGCCGAAGAGCATATAGCGCCACATGACCGGGTCGCCCTGCCCCCAAAAACTGTCGTCAAAGCGGATAATGCCGATCTCAGGGCGGTAGTCGGCGATATCATAATCGCGCTGTTTACCGCGGTATTCTGCGGAAAACTGCGCGAATTTTTCGCCGTAGGCGTTGAGCGTTGCGGGCTCGTCGTCGGTGAAGCAGTGCGCGCTTTCGACGTAAACGCGGTCGACGCCTGCATAATAGGCGAAAACGAGGTTGTGATACATTTCGTTGGGGCTGTGCCCGGGGTTCGTGTTTATGAACCACAGGTCGACGCAGTTGAACAGCGGCGTGCCGTATTGCAGCGCTGCGCCGGCGGCCGTGGCGAATTGCAGGTTCGACCAACATTCCTTTTGCGATTTGAAGTTGGGGATGATGCCGCTGCGGGCGAATTTGTGATAAAACACGGGGAAAACGTGTTCGCCTGTGAAGAGCTTCGCGCCCTTGGCTTTGACGTCGTCGGCGTACTCCTTGAGCTGTCGGTCGAGCAGATCGGCCTGCGCCTTCGGGTCGCTGCTTTCGCTCAGCGGGAAGACCGAGAGCTTGGTTTTGCCCTTGGTAGCGAGGATGATGGACAGGTTCCGATTGATGATCGCGTGTTCAAATTCATCGTGCATCACGCCGATCAGGTTGCCGGCGGACGCGAGCGCCTGCACGTATTCCTTCGGCAGGTTCAGCCGATGCGTGCCGTCGGGGCGGTTCGCCCAGTCGTAATCGCCGTAATTGCTGACGCGGTCAAAGTTCTGAAACTCAAAGTTGGCGATGAAATCGATGCCTTTTTCTTTGAGGATCGCCGCTGCTTGTTCGGCCGCTTTGGTCGCTTGTGCCAGCGGAAACCGCTGCGGGTCGAAGTGACACAGCACAAAGTCCACGCCCTTTCCGCTCTCGGCGGGCAGCGTGAACGACGGGCGCGCCTCCAGAACGTCGCCGTCAAAGGTGTTGAAGCCGATCTTCATGGTCTTGTCCATTGTTTTTTCTCCTTGCTGATCGTTTCTTTGCGAACACTGTAACACAAACAGCGCCCCATCGTCAAGCGCCGATCAAATCTTTCAAAACGCTTGACAGAAGCGGAAAATCCTGTTACCATTTTCTCTGTTATCGCGTGAGGTGAGGTTTTGGAGGTTCCTATCATGAAACGAATCGCTGTTCGGCTGATCGCCGTCGTGCTTGCGCTTTCCGTCGCCGCTTCTGCTATTCTGATCGGCGCTGCGGCGGACGTCGTGTTTGAGGAAGAGATCGCGTATTCCTTCAACGGCAGGCAGTTTATCTGCTCCGCTGCCGCTGTGCTGAGCCCGAAAGGGGAGGAAGATGTGGAAGAGGAAGAGGGCGACCGATACAACATCACGTTTGTCTTCGACTCTGTTCCCGTCCCGATCACGGCGCACCTGAGCGAATTCTGTTATTCCTTTGACAACACGCAGTTAGGCGTAGATCACGTCTATCGGCAGGAGCTTTGGGACGTACTCGCGCAGTTTGGCCTTGATCTTTACCGCAATGCTTACGGCAGGGATATGGTCGGCCGTTCGCCGGAGGGCGCGGCGCGGGAACTGCAGATGCACTACTGGATGTCCCGTCTGGGCAACACCGTGATGCAAATGACCAAGCCCATTGAACTCATCGCGGGCAAGGTGCAGCCGTTTGCCAAGCTGTTTAAAATGGTCAAAACCCTTTACCGCCGTGCCGCAGTCACCGAGCTCGGCCCGACCGACGGCTCCGATTTGAACGGCTACATCTTTGAGCAGGGCAATTCCGACCTGCAGTGCCTGTTCCTCTACGGCAGAGATTTCCTCTCACTCGGCGTCATGGTCGATCTGGTCGATCAGACGGATCGGCTGGAACCCGACGTGCTGGCGCGGATCGATCAGTTTATGTTCTGCCCGAACGAGCTGGAAAAGGCCGCCGAGATTCTGTACGTCGACACGCGGATCACCCATGAGTTCAGCGCTTGCTGATATACGATAGAATCTAAAAAAGCCGTCGGTTCCCTTTATGGTACCGGCGGCTTTTGATGATATTATGCTGATAGAAAAAACACAGGGGCGAAGCGCGGCGGCTTTGCCCCTGAATCATTTTGTTTTACCAATTCATGATCTGTTCCGGATGGGAGCAGACGTCCTGGATTTTGTTCAGCAGCGGCAGCGTGTCGGAATACTCGCAGGCTCTGTGGTCAAACATGACGGTGACAGGCAGGATCTTGCGGATCGCGATCTCTTTTTCACCGTTTTCGTTGGTGATGACCCACGGACGTTCGGTGACCGCGTACAGCGCGATCACGGCGACCTGCGGCGGAATGATCTCGAGCAGCGAGCAGTGACCGACTCTGCCTCTGTCTACCGCGCCGAGATTGCTCACGGTGATGGTGCCCTGTTCAATATCGTGCTTGGTGATGCGGTCTGTTTCCGGGATCGCCTGATAATCGCGCTTTTCCTTGCCGGAAAGGGTCTTGATCTTGTTCTTGCCCAGCTTCGCGCCGGCCAGTCTGCCGAGCACGGTGCCGAACTTCAGGTGCTTGAGCGCGGTGATCGTGTTATCCATCGAGACCTCGAACATGGCTTCGGTCAGGTTGGTCTTTTCAAGCCTTCTGCGCACGTCGTCAATATAAGCCGACATTTCGTCCAGGCTCTTGTTTTCAAAGTTGTGGAAATTGATGGTCATCATTTCGCCGTTCGGCAGCGCCATGGGAATGGAAAAATGGATCTCGTCGAACTGCTCGACCTTGCCTTTTACAAAGCGACGGTCATAGGTGATATGAGCGTTGAGTGAGGGAGCGGCCTTGAGCCCTTCAGCGATGATCTTGAGCATCAGCGTGTTGATGCTCAGCTTATATTGCAGTTTTCCGGAAGAGCGGAGCTTTTCAAAAGCGTCAAGCAGATCGGTCACGTCAAACTCGGCGACCGGGCCGGCGTGAGGAACGGCAAACCAGCTTTCACTCGTCATATTGGCGACGATCTTTCGCTGAATCCCGAAATAAGTGGTTCTGGCAGGTTTCATGTTCTTCCTCCGTTAATGATTTGTTAACATTTTACCACAGATTATTCTTCGTTGTCAATAAAAGAACCGCGATAAATAAACCTTGTAAAGGTTTACAATAGATTGTTGAAATCGAGAAAAAAATATGATAATATTGCACTATCAAAGCTGAATACCGATTTGTCTTGATGCTGTTTTCGCATGAAAAAGATGTGTGAGTTGACAAGCTTCGGTTTTCGGATTCGTTTTTTCCTCGGCAAATCTGTTCGATAAGGGGTTATGAGTATGAAAGACAAGAGCAAAACCAACGCGCTGCGCAAACCCGACAACGCGCTGCCGTCCGACGTCGGAAAAAACGTGACGACGTTTGAGTACGTCTGCCTGAGCCTTGCGCGCATCGGCGGCATGTTCGGCACCACGCTCACGGGTACGCTCGCCGCCGCCTTTTTGCATGAGCTCTATTTCGGTCCCGTCGGCGTGGAATCCGCACAGATCGCGAAGATTCTGGCTGTGCAGACGACCATCACAACGATCGCCGGTATTCTCATCGGTCTGTTAGTCGGCATCGTTGTTCAGAAATGGAAGAGCCGCTGGGGCAGATACCGCCAATGGTACATCATTTGCCTTGTCCCGATCTTTACGCTGACAGTGCTGTTTTTCTACGTGCCCAGGGGCTGGTCGGCCGCCGTTGTTTCCGGCAATGAGGTCGAGGCGGCGGAAGCTTTGCGGAAGATGATCCTCTTCCGTTACGGTATCGCGCTGAGCCAGACGATCTTCAACGCGTTCAATAACGTCGGTCAGAACGTGGCTCAGGTGATCTCGCCCAATCCGAAGGAAAAGAAGACCGTTGCGACCATCTGGCAGCTTTCGTACTATATCGGTTACGGCGGCGCTTATCTCGGCACCTTTGTTTACGGTTTGTTCAGCGACGACAAGAATAAGATGTATATGACTCTTGCGATCGTTGCCGCGACCGTGACGGCGTTCGGCAATCTGATGTGCGGCCTGTTCTGCAAGGAGCGCATCGAACTTCCCAAGAAAGAAAAAGTCAAGGTTTCCAAAGCGCTGTTTTCACTCTTCAAATACAGAAACTACCGCGCTTTTCAGTATATGGTGTGGGTCAACAACCTGGCGGCACTCGGCAAGTTCAGCACGTTCCTTGCCGCCATTACCGTCGGTTCCTCCAAGAACCTGCTGCTGACGATCCCCACCGCCGCGGGCACCGTTGTGGGCAACGTGCTGACCGCGAAGCTTTCCAAAAAGCACGAACCGACCAAGCTTCTCAAATTCTGCGGCCCGTATTCCATGATCTCCGCCGGCGTTCTGTTCCTCATCTGCTTCGTCGAGGCGAAAATGGGGCTGATGTTCTTCTCAGGGTGGAACAGCGTGTTCTTCTATGCGTTCTATTTCCTGTTCGGCGTCGGTATCGGTATTCAGGAGCTTTCCAAGTCTCACTTTGAAGTCGAGTATTACGACTATCTGGAATGGCAGACGGGCGACCGTATGGAAGCGATCCAGGGCATCGTGCCCGGCTGGATCAATACGGGCATCAACTACCTCAAAGAGCTTGCCATCCCGTTCCTGATCGCCTGGGTCGGCTATCAGTCTTCCGCCGAAGGCGATCTGGTCAAGACGATGCAGGCGCAGCCCACTTATCTGAGAACCTGCCTGTGGCTGCTTGCGTTCCTGCTGTTCGGTTATGCGTTTGCCAATCTGTTCAAAGCCATTATCCTCAAAACGCTGTATAACATTGAGGGTGAAACGAAAGCGCAGATGTATCTGGAACTCGAACAGATGCGCGCGGAACGTCACGCGGAAAACGTCGCGCTCGAAGAAGAAAACGCGCTGTCTGAATAAGATCGTGGGCGAAAGGAACAGGAAGATGAAAAAAGGTTTATGCGTTCTGCTCAGTGTGCTGATGCTGATGAGCGTCTGCATGACGGGCTTTGCCGCCGATCCGAACGAGCTGCCGGAACTGAAGGAAAAGTTTCTGGACGGCTCGAGTCCCGAGGTCAACGGGCTGACGATCGATTATGTCTGGTTCGCTCCCGAGAACACGGCGGGTGAAAAGCTGCCGCTCGTGATCTATTTCCACGGGGCAGGGCAGGGGCGCAAGCCCCGCTCGCAGATCGAGGACAATAACTTTGCACTCTGGGCAAGCGATGAGATCCAGCAGCGTTTCGGCGGCGGTGCGTTTCTGCTCATGCCCAGAAGTCACGAGGAAAAAGGCGAGTGCTGGAGCGACAAATACGTGGCATGTGCCAAGGCGATGATCGACGCCTTTATCGCCGAGCACGAGTCGGAGATCGACCTGACACGGATCTACGTCGGCGGCTTTTCGATGGGCGGAAAGATGACGCTGAAAATGGCGTCGAGCTATCCCTCGTTTTTTGCCGCTGCCTTCCCGCTCTGTCCGGCGTATGCGCCGTCAGACGAGCAGGTCGACGCGCTTGCCGATCTGCCGGTGTGGCTGATCGTCAGCCGTTTCGATCTTCTGGCGGGTTATTACACCTATTCCAGAGGCTTCTGGAACAAACTCTGTGAAAAGACCAACGTGCCCGAGGATTGCAGGCTCACGCTGTTCGATCGCGTGAAATATCCGGACGGGAAGAACACCTCCAGCAACCATCACGTCTGGTTCGCGCTCGCCAACGATCTGTTCACCTATGACGGCGGCGCCTATCCCAACGCCGTCACGACCGACGCGACCGGCAGGGAGATCGAGCTCACAAGCCCCGACGGCGTGGTTTCGTGGCTGTGCCGCTATACTTCGGATTATGCCGGCGAGGAGCTGGCGCCGAACGGCGCGCTTGAAAGCAAACACGACTGGAGCTTTGTGATCGTGGGCAGGATGTTTATCGCCCTGTTCCCGATTATCGGCGTTGGGGTCAAAACGCTCTTTACCGATTTCAAGAGCATTGTATAATCATTATGTTGGCTTTTTGAGTTGCCGATCAAGAAGGGGGAAATACCATGTCAGATTATTTCGGAAAAGAAGTCCCGAAGCTCGGCTTCGGTCTGATGCGTCTGCCGCATAAGGGCATCCATACGGATATCGAACAGGTCAAGACGATGGTCGATATGTTCCTGGAAGCGGGCTTCACTTATTTTGACACCGCTTTTGTCTACGTCGGATCGGAAGCCGCGACCAGAAAGGCGCTTGTCGAACGCCACCCCCGCGACAGCTACACCCTTTGCACCAAGATCAACGCGATGGTGGTGCCGACCGAAAAAGCCGTCAAGCAGCAATTCTACACCAGCCTGAAGCGCACCGGCGCGGAGTATTTTGATTATTATCTGCTCCACGCGTTTATGGACAACAACTACAAGAAATACGATAAATTCCATCTGTGGGATTTTGTGCAGGAGCAAAAAGCGAAAGGCCGCGTGAAACATTTCGGTTTTTCCTATCATGCCGGTCCCGAATTGCTGGATCAAATTCTGACCGAGCATCCCGAGGTCGATTTCGTTCAGCTGCAGATCAATTATGCCGATTGGGAGAATCCGTCCGTTGCTTCCCGTGCCAATTATGAAGTGGCGCGCAAACACGGTAAATCCATCACGGTCATGGAGCCGGTCAAGGGCGGCAAGCTCGCCGACCCGCCGAAAGAAGTGAAAAAGCTGTTTGACGCGGCCAATCCGAACATGTCTTACGCCTCTTGGGCGATCCGCTTCGCCGCTTCGCTGGACGGGATCATCACCGTTCTTTCCGGCATGTCCAACATTGAACAGATGCAGGATAACATTTCCTTTATGAAGGATTTTCAGCCGCTGAACGAGGAAGAACAGGAAACCATCCGCGAGGCGCAGCGTCTTATGGGTCATTCCGCCGCGATTCCCTGCACGGCCTGCCGCTACTGCGTGGAGGGCTGTCCGATGAATATCAACATTCCCGAGATCTTCTCGGCGATGAACAAGCAGCTCGGCGACGGGCAGCTCGACAAAGCGAAGGAGCTCTATGCGCAGACCGTCGTTGACAGCGGCAAAGCGGGCGACTGTATCGGGTGCAAGCAGTGCGAAGGCGCCTGCCCGCAGCATCTGCCGATCACGGATCACTTAAAACAGGCGGAAGCCATGTTTGAGTAAAACAGAATTACAAATCACACAAAAAACCGTTCGGGTAAGACGTAGTTGTCTATACCCGAACGCTTTTTGTTCAAAGCACCTTTATTATAGCATTGACAACCCCTCAGATCAATCATTGAACGAAGCAGAGCGGGACTTGACAGGTCACCCGCACAACACTATAATGATGGCAGCATCATTCTTGATGAGCGGGTATGGCGGAATTGGCAGACGCGCCGGATTTAGGATCCGGTATCTCCGATGTGCAGGTTCAAGTCCTGTTACCCGCACCATACTTGGACTCTGATTTTGATACGATCAGAGTCCTTTTTCATTTGCACCCCACCCGTTCAAAAATCCCTTGATATAGAGGGCTTTACGACTTCTTGCACACGATTACAACAAAAATCCGGCTCGGCAGATTGCTCTGCTGAACCGGATTTCTTGCTTTTAATTCCAATTTCACACTATTGTTGAAAAAGTAATCGTGTACGAGAAGGGGAGTAATCGTGTGCGAAATAGGTTAAATTGTGTACGAGATAGGTGGTTTTCGTGTGCAAGATGGGTGTATTCGTGTACGAGATAGGGTATTTGTGTACGAGATGGGTAATTGTGTGCAAGATGGGGTAATCGTGTGCGAGATGAATATGGTCTAAAATGTACCCCAGAAACTGGACACTTTAATTGTTGGAAACCCGGTTCGTGGACATTGTAATTGTGAGGATTGAGTAATCCTTTAGCAATTTTCAGCCGCTTTTGCATCATGGAAAGCCATTTGCTGTGACGGTATTGGTCGTTTCCATCGACGTAGTCGTTGTTGTATTTCCAGTCACGGTATATAAAGACACTTTCTTTGATACAAAAATAAAAAGCCTTCTGTGATTGAAGGCTATTGATATTTTGCATCCAAAAGGCATCGTCCCAACGTCCTCGTCGAAAGGTTCGGCGCCTCAGCCGTCCGATTCAGTATTGTAACTGATATCCCACATCGTGACGTTGCTGAAAGATTGATCGAAAAATTTACAACGGCGGCGATTTGTTGTATAATAGCCCCGGCAAACGGCGCATACACGCAGCGGGTTTTTGAAAGCAAAATTCCGAAAATGAATTGCTCTGGGAGGCGCATACAAATGAAAGAATCTGTCCCGGTCACGGGCTGGTCGCTTGCGATCATTCCGAACAAGACCGTAAAGCAGGAAAAGATCGAGCTTGTCACGGCCGAGGAGGTCCGTAACAATCCCTACGGCGTGATCGACGCCGTCGTGCCCGGCAATTTTGAGCTGGATATGATGCGGGCGGGACTTCTGCCCGACCTTTATTACGGCGATAATATTCTGAAGGCGCAGGAGCTGGAGAATCGGCACCTCTGGTATGCCGCGGAATTCGAGAGCGAGCCCCGCGAGGACTGCGACGCATTCCTCAATTTTGAGGGGATCGACACCGCCGCCGAAATCTTCCTCGACGGGAAGTTTATCGGATTTTCGGAAAACATGTTCGTCCCCTTCGTTTACCGCCTGGAGGATGAAGCGCGCGAAAAGCATTCGCTTGTGGTGCACATCATTCCCGCCATGATATACGCCCGGGATCGTGAAAACTCCGCCGCGGCCTTCTCCCACAGCTTCAACGACGACTCGCTCAAGCTCCGAAAAGCACCCTATATGTACGGCTGGGATATCATGTGCCGCATCGTCTCCGCGGGCCTGTGGAAGCCCGTCACGGTGGAATACCGCCCAAAGAACCGGATCCGGAACGTGTTTCTTTATCCGCATTCCCTCTCCGAAACCCACGCGGATATGCGCTGCCGGATCTCGGTGACGATCGAGGAGGATTTCGCGTCGGATTATTCCTATCGGGTGGAAGGCTCCTGCCGCGGCAGATCCTTCGTTTTCGACCGTCCGCTGATGAGCGTGGACGCGCTGGACGGCTTCGCGATCCCTGATCCGTATCTGTGGTATCCGCACAATTACGGGGAGCAGAATCTGTATAACGTGCGGGTGAGCCTGCTTTATCGCGGCGCGGTCTGCGACGTGAAGGAGCTGCGCGTCGGTCTGCGGATCACGGAGATCGACCGCACCAGCCTCGCGGGCGACGACGGCGAATTCGTCATCAAAGTCAACGGCCAAAAAATCTTCTGCATGGGGTCGAACCTGGTGCCGACCGATGCGTTCCCCTCTCGGATGAAGGATTATACCATGCGTCAGTGTGAGATGCTGGCAGATCTGGGCTGCAACATCGTGCGCTGCTGGGGCGGAAACATATACCCGGACGAAGCGTTCTTTGATTTCTGCGACGAGCACGGCATTCTCGTCTGGCAGGATTTCTCCATGGCCTGCGGAAGGTATCCGCAGGACCCGCACACCAGAGAATTGCTGGAGAAAGAGGTCGTTGAGATCGTCCGGCGCTTCCGTAATCACGCGTCCCTCGCGGTGTGGGCCGGCGACAACGAGTGTGACAGCCACGAGCATAAGCAGTTCTGGAACGGCCGCCGCTGCAACGCCGTCGACCCCAACAGCAATCTTCTGACCCGCGGGCTGATCCCCTTTGTGCTGCGCAACGAGGATTTCACAAGGCCCTACCTCCCCAGCTCGCCCTATGTGGATCAATACGCCTTCGCGCAGGATCTCTCCGGCAACGAACAGCAGGCGGAGCAGCACCTCTGGGGTCCCCGTGATTTTTTCAAAGGACCGTTTTACGTGGATTCCACGGCGCATTTCGCGTCGGAAACCGGCTATCACGGCTGTCCGTCTCCGGACTCACTGAAAAGATTCATCTCGCCGGAGCATCTTGACAAAATGGGAGACGGCAAAAAGAGCGACGACCCCCAGTGGATGCTGCATTCCAGCACCTTCCGCACCGATTCCGTCGCGCCGTACAATTACAGAACCTCGCTGATGATCCGGCAGGTCGAGCGGCTGTTCGGTGAAGCATCGAAGGATCTGGAGACCTTCGCCCTGCAAAGCCAGATCTCCCAGGCAGAGGCCAAAAAATTCTTCATCGAGCATTTCCGCTGCGGCAAGTGGCGCCGCACCGGCATCATCTGGTGGAACTTGATCGACGGCTGGCCGCAGGTCTCCGATGCGGTGGTGGACTGGTACGGCGTGAAAAAGCTGGCGTATTCCTATATCAAACGCTCCCAGCAGGCCTTCTGTATGATGTTCGATGAGCCTGCGGGCGGAAAAATAAAACTGCGCGCCGCGAACGACACGCAGTCCGACGTCAGGGTCGAATTCAAAGTGACGGATCTTACAACCGGAACAGCCGTCCTCTTAGGCGAGTGCTCCGTCCCCGCCAACGGCAATGTTGCGCTTGACGGGATCATAGAAGTTCCCGGTGCGTTTTATCTCATCGAATGGACCGGCGATCAGACCGGCAGGAACCACTACGCCGCTGATATTTATCACGGCCTGAATTTTGAACAGTACGTTGAGAACATGAAAAAAGCGGGATTTTACGACGCGCTGGAAGGGTTCGGCCGATAAAAAACGCCGTCAGACAAGCTGAACATGAGATAAATCTATACACGAGTGAAGCGGTATTAAAAAACCGCGTCGTTATCCTTCTTGTTTCTTCCTTCTCACGGATACAGCTGTTGAGCAGGCCCGGTCAGTTCAAAGAAAAATCCAAAGGAAAAGGCATCCTTTCGCGTGCCTTTTCCTTTGTGTCGTTATGCCTAAAATTCAACCGCCCTGACCGCATCATTCAGGAGGGGAAAGCCTAAACCTGTCATTCATTTGCCGCATGCTCCGAAGCCTCTTTTGCCAGATGCTTCATTCTTTCAGCCTCCACGTCAAAGCCCCGCGAAGAATAAATCTCTGCCATTTTCAGATAACACTCACACGCCTTTTCAT
>JAFTEL010000124.1 GCA_017453685.1 Clostridia bacterium | reverse complement strand
TGTACTTGTGCTGCAGCGCCAGGGCACGGAGCTTTCCGAACCGTATCCACTCGCAGACCGTGTGGCGGTTGTAGCCGGTGAACTCCACGACAGCAGCCACGTCGATCACGTCCGGATAGGATGCAAGCTTGCTCTTATAGTAGCGCCGCGTCTTCTGCGGATCGTTGGGGAGGGGCGGCTGAATGCGGATCTTATAGGGCTTCACGTCCTCATTTCCGTATTTGTACCAGCTGGTGGGTACGATATACCGGCTGGGATTGACCTCCCGGTTGATCATAAAGTCGATGACATCGCGTTTCTTGATGGCGTAGCAGCGGGTTTTCTTCCCGGTGCAGACGTGGGGGATCAGATTGAACTGCAGCAGATAGTGGGCCGTTCGCTTGCTGATATGGCAGACCTTGCGCAGCTGCTCCTTGTTCATGATCTCCGGGTATTGGGCGAGTTCCTTTGCATCGTATGTCATGACGAAGCTCCTTTCCGTTTTTGCGGTCCGAAAGGGTGCTTCATTGACGCTGCCGGGGTCTCTGTTTTCTTGCCTGACTTCTTGCAAACGCGCAAGAACGGAGGCATTTTCCGCAAGAACGCGGTTTTATTTGAACTCTGGGCTGGTTCAAATCAGCTCTGGCCGATACAGGTCAAAACGTCCGCAACCCCTTGCGGCGCCTGGGTTTCCAGCATTTGACGAGGCTGCCCATAACGACCTGCTCCAGACGTGAATCTGCCAAAGCCTTACAACACTCGAAATGCTGTGTACGAAAGTACCTAGGGTTCGAATCCCTAACTCTCCGCCAAACAGCGAAGGGCGCCCGCGTGGCGTCCTTTGCTGTTTTCCGAAAAAGGGAGGGATTCGAAGGACGAGCGGCACAGAGCAACTGTCCAGTGGATAGTTGCGACCGCGAGCGACCAAGCGCCCGCAGGCGCGCGAATCGAACCCCTAACTCTCCGCCAGAAAAAAGCACGCTTCGGCGTGCTTTTTTCAATGAAATTCGTTCCTGACGGAACGAGTGAAATATGCCTGCGGCATATGAAATACGCTTCGCGTATGAAATGTGCTTCGCACATGAAGGAATGAATTTTATTTCATAATCCGAAGGATTATTTCATATTGCGCAGCAATATTTCATTTCGTATGCTATAATGTATCGGAGGTGATTCGGATGAAAGAGAATAAGCTGGTTGATTTATCGATGGATTTCTCTGTTAAAATATTAAAGCAATGCGAAACGATAAAAGGGCATTATTCGCTTGTCAACCAACTGGAACGTTCCTCCACTTCCATCGGTGCAAATATCCACGAAGCCAATTATGCTCACGGCAAAGTTGATTTCGTCGCCAAGTTACAGATTGCTCTGAAAGAATGCTATGAAACGGAATACTGGCTTGAACTGTTTGGCAAAGCAGAATTGATCGATCAATTCATGTTAAAACCGCTTGTCGATCAGTGCGGTACGATCCGCAGGATACTGATTGCATCCATCAATACGGCAAAAGGTAAAAACAATGAAAACAAGTGATCTGGCTTTTTCAGGGATACGAAACATTCCCGTTTATTTGCTCGGAATAAGTCAATTATACATAAGTGAAGATAAAATAAAAAACGTTCTGGCTTGGTTTCGTAAAAATGACTTTTCTCATTATGCTCCGCTGCCTGTGCATGATTTCGGAAATGATCGTTTGACCTTGACGGATGGGCATACCAGAGCATATGTTGCCTGGCAATCCGGAATAAGCGAAATACCCGTCAAATATGATAGCGATGATATTGTTGCAAGTGACGAGGGTATTAAACTGTATCAGAATGATATTGCCTGGTGTGACAGATTTAACCTGAAGTCAGTTTGCGATCTTGCGGGACGAATCGTCAGCGGTTCTGAATACAAACGATTATGGGAAGACCGATGTGACGTTGGCTATAATTTGATTATCAACTCTTCAGAGCAGGAAAAGGTTTTATGGGCACGATTGCATTCCAACTTATTTCTTTTCGGCGTCAGCGAAGACAAAAAGAGATTGTTTTATGAGAACACTGCCGGGGATGTATTTGTTTTTGATGCGAAATGATTTCCGAGTGATCAAATCCATCTGTCAAGAACGCAAATCCATCTTTTTCGCACCAATGAAATTCGTTCCTGACGGAACGAGTGGAATCTGCCAGCGGACGCAGGTGAAGATATTTCACGAAAGAAAATTCGCGGATTGGAACGTTCCGAAGAATACGGATTGCTTCTATTAAACCAGAAAGGCCCAAAGAACAATGAAGAATCATGTGTTGGTGTGCGGGTTAAACGGCAGCGGAAAATCCACGTTTGCAAAAGCGCTTGCAGAGAGTTTGGGCGCTGCATTCAAAGACATGGAAGACTAGGCTAAGTTGGCTGGAACAACCAAGCGCCCGCAGACGCGCGAATCGAATCCCCAACGCCGTATGGCGCAGCCGTACATCCTTATAACTATGAACAATAGTCAGGAGACCCCCATGCAGAACATCATCGGCAAAACCGTGCGCGGCGTGATCGACCGACCAATCGGGAGCCGCCACCCGAAGTACAAAGACGTGATCTATCCGATTAACTACGGATACGTAGAGGGCATTTTCGCCGAGGACGGCGAGGAGCAGGACGTTTACGTGCTCGGCACGGACCAGCCCCTTGCCGCGTTTGAGGGAACGGTGATCGCCGTATATCACCGGCTTGACGACGTGGAGGACAAGTGGATCGTTTCCCTCGACGGAACGGACTATCCCGACGAAGAGATCCTCGCGTTGATCCGCTTTCAGGAACAGTATTTCAAAGGGAAACTGATTCGATAAAAATACCGCTGCCGTCCGTTTGAGGATGGCAGCGGTTTGTTGTTTGGTTCGTTATTTCAAGGGCGACAGGTTCTGTTCGGAATCCGCCAGCATAAACTGCGGGTAGCGCGGGTCGGAACGGACGTTCGGCGCTTCGGGCGTCGTGAGCAGCCACATGACGAACGCGGAACAATCCGAGCCGTAGTTGCAGGCGACGTGTGGCGCGTTCTTGACGAGCCACGTGTTTTCCGGCAGGATGACGTCGGAGAGATCGGCAACGCGGTCTGCCGTCATCATTTCCGGATTGGCGGGTACGTAATCGTCGCCGAGCGTTTTTCCGAGATCGGCCACGACGGCGCCGCCGCACATCAGCGCGGTTTCGAGCGTGTCGTCGCCGTTGACCACCGCGTGTTCATACGTCGGCGCAAGGGGCGCGTTATAGCCCGCGACCACGCAAAGCTCAACACCCTCGGCTTCCATTCGTTTGATCAGGGCGGGAACGCCGGCTGCCATTTCCTGCAGCGCGTCGGCGCGTTCGATCAGCCCCGCGTATTCGCCGATCCGATCGCCGAAAACATACGCTTTCGCGTCTTCGTAGTATTCGGTCGGCGTTACGCCCCAAAGCCCGGGCATCGTGCCGAAGGTATCGACCAGCACTTCATCATAAACCTGCCGCTTGTTGTTGTCGACAAACTTTTGCAGGAGCTTGCAGACGGCTTTCGCCACGCCGACCTTGTTGAGCAGATCCAGCGGCTTGGCGAGCGCCGGAACGTGGTAGCCGACAAAGCGGCACAGCGCGGTGGGGTCGATCACGATGCGCCCCGTCAGGCAGTCGCCCGCGACGTAGGCGCCGTAAAACGTGGAGGAATGGAACACGCAGCGCTGGATCTTATCATAACCGTATTTGGTGAGGTAGCCGATCGTTTCCATGCCGCCCATGCTGGCGCTGATGATGGTGACTTTGTCAAATTCCGGGTGATCGGCGAGCGCGCGCTCGATCATCTCGTTGATCTCGTCCGCCACGTCAAGCTGACTTTTGCGCCAGTCGTAGCCGACGTAGTAAGTTCTGTCGCCGCCGACCGTGTCCATCACGGCGTGGGCGAGCCCTTCCTCCCGCGCCGTTCCTTCCGCCAAAGCGGAATCGGGATAATGGTCAAGGCTGAGCGGGTAGGTGTCCACGCTCGCTTGATAAAGCGGGTCGCCGTTTTTGTCGTTGGTGAAACATTCAAAGATCTGACGCACGTAGGCGCAAAGCTCGCTGACCGCGGCCTTTTTGCCGTTGGCGACCAGTTGGAACCCGACCTTCCCGAGCGTTTTCAGAATATCGGTGACCTTGATCTCGCCGATGGCGTTGCGTTCGTTCGGCGTGCCGGCGTCAACGGTCAGCCCGTCAAAATACAGCCCGCGCACGATCACCACCGGCCGCGCGTTTTCCACCTGCGCCGGTGCGGCGGCAGGAGCGCTTTGCGCCGCGGCGGGAACGCTCAGGGTCAAAAACAGAAGGGTCGCTGCCAGAATGACAGAGAGAATTCTTTTCATGTCTAACACTCCATATTGGTTTTGTTTTCTCATTATAACGCTTTTTGAGCGGGCAATCAACTCTTTTTCCGTGTGTTGTGCCCGAAAAGTATGAGGACGCACCGAAAGCGGATTTTTTTTGCCGGACGCCCGAATCCATCGGGAAACCTATTGTATTTTGCTGATTTGTGTTGTATAATGCAGATAATTCATTAGGAGGTATCAACCATGAAGAAAAGTTTGAAATCTCAAATTGCCCTGATCCTTTGCGTGATGATGCTTCTCACCGTCGTCATGAGCGGCTGCGGCAAACAGTTCGAGGACACCGCCGCGACCACCGCAGCGGATGAAACCACTGTTGAAGAACAGACCGAAGCGGTCGAAACCACGGCTGCCGACGAAACCACCGTTGACGAGACCACCGCAGTGGATGAGACCACGGCGGCTGAAGAAACCTCGGCCGACGAGACCACCGCGGCGGAAGAAACGACCGCCGAAGAAGAATCCACGCTTGACGTTACGAAGCTGACCACGGCGCAGATCGTTGAAAAATACAACAAGGCCGCCAATGAGGCCAAGGCTTCCAGCAAGTCCATCAAGCAGAACTACTGCGAAAACACGCAGGTCACGCCGCTTGAGGTCAACAACGCCATCCTCAAGCCCATTGCCAACAAGCTCGTGGAATCCAACATGGGCCGCGACAAGAAAAAGAACGGCGTTGTTTACACTTCGAACGCGGATAAGGTCAAGAACTTCCCCGTCAGCGGTCAGAGCTGGGCTTCCAAGCTCACGGCGGACGACGTGAAGAGCGCGACCATCACCAAGAACGGCGACGTGAGCACCATCACGATCAAGGTCAAGGACGATATGACCCCGAACAAGGGCACCCACACCGGCAAGGCGTTCTCGCTGGTCACCAAGCAGCAGATCGTGGACGGCGCCGGTTCCGCGGGCATGGCGTTCATCAAAGAGCCGTCCATTGAGCTGCGTTACAAAAACGCCGTGATCAAAGCGAAGATCGATGAAACGACCGGCCGCCTCATTTCCGCCAATTACTACATCCAGTGGGGTCTGGCGCTTTCCACCACCGTCGGTCTTGACGTTTCGATGTACTTCGGCATCGAAGAAGACTACACCATCAACTGGTAACCAATTGATTATCAAAGCACCGGCTGACTGCCCGTCAGCCGGTGCTTTTCTCTACAGCAGGATAAGCAACCATGCTTGCCGTGAATCAGCTTTCCCCTTCGAGGGGAAGCCAAGGATCATTGTCTCTTTCTTGCCTCCCCTGCACGGGTGCGGGTCGCCAGTGGCGACCTCTGCCGCAGGCAGAAGCACCGACCGAGCCAGCAGGCGAGACAGGTGGGTTGCCGTAGGCAACTCGGAGGGGTTCAACGCCAACAGTCGGCAAGAATGCCGACCCTACGAAAAACCCGTCGGTGGGTTCAACCCGTAGGGCAAGCATATATGCTTGCCGCTAAGTCAGATGCTGCTAAGATCGGCAAAAAAGCCTTCCCCTTTGAGGGGAAGGTGCCCCGCAGGGGCGGATGAGGTGGAAGCGTTGTTTGCAGATGTCAGCCGTTGGTGCCATATCCTTTCATCGTCTCCACCTCATCAGTCAGCCTTACGGCTGACAGCTTCCCCTCAGAGGGGAAGCCATAATTGCAAAAGCATAGGCAACTCCGATCGGAGAAGCCTATGCTTTGCTTGTTATTGGGAATCAGAATGCTCGCAGCAGCCAATTCAGTACGATGGTGAACAGCGCCTTGAGCCACCCAAAAACGGTTTGTGCTGCGGGCGTTTCTTCGGTCGTTGTCGGCTGATTGGATTCGACGATTTCTAAACTTTGGTCAATCAGACCGCAGTATTCGAGATAAACGCTGTTGATTTGCAGTTCTTCCATCGGCGCAGTTTGGTCAACCTGTGCAAGCAGCAAACCGGCTTGCTCAATCATTGAAACATCGGTGTTGTCGATTACGCCGTCGTGATTCGCGTCGCACGCCGCCAACTGCGCGGCGGTCAAAGCCGTTTGCGGAATCAGCCCGTTCGCCAACAGCGAAACGTAATATGCATCCGTGCCGTCATACCAACTGTCGCCGTCAATATCACCGAAAATCAGAAATTCATAAACAACTTCAATGTCATCATAGAGAATTGTTACCTTGGTACCAGTGCCGAGCATATGTGAATCGGCAACAACGGTAATATCGGGGCTTGAAACAAACAGTGATTGGAAGCTTTCAAGCGTCAAACCGGCAGCAATCCCTGTGATCCTGTTTTCATCAACAATACAACCGCACAGTGTTACCGGAAGTGCTTTTGTCTCCATCGCGCTGCATTTTTCACAACTGCGCTCGCTGCTGCCGTCTGCTGATGTGGTCGGGTAAACAACGGTATGCCATTCGCTCCAAGTATGAGCGGCGGGAATGGGTTCGGTGTATGTGTCGCCGCATTCGCAAGTGAAGGTTCTGATGCCGTCCTCCGTGCAGGTCGGCTCTTGTGTTACATAGGAATTGTATGCGTGAACGTGCGGTGGTTCATCATTGAGGAAGTGGATAGTCGCGTTCAGCAGAGCATCGTTTTCTTCCCCGATTTCAATCGCGTTCCATAGCGTCTGCGTGCTGGAGTAATAAACATCGGTCAGCCCAGTACAGTAGAAGAAGGCATAATCGCCGATGCTAGTGATGCCGCTGCCGATGGTCATGCTCGTCAGCTTGGTGCAAAAACCAAACGCTTCCTCGCCGATGCTTGTGACGCTGTTGGGGATGGTCACGCTCGTCAGACCAGTGGAACCGAAGGCGCCAGCACCGATGCTTGTCACACTATCAGGGATAATTATGCTTTTTAGGTTTTCACAATCTAAAAATGCACAATTGCTAATGTTTACAGTTCCACTTTCTACAGTGTACGTTTCTGAGACAGTCTTTTTTGCTTTTATCAAATGCCTATTAATATACAATACATCGTTCTTCCAATTGTCAGCATTCGCATAGTACGCCGTCCCTTCGAAAGCACTGTCACCAATACTCATTACACAATCGGGTATTGTTATACTCGCAAGACTATTACAACAACAAAAAGCATCCATATTGATACTCGTTACACTGTTGGGGATTTCTATGCTTGTTAAGCTTTCACAGTATTTAAAGGAGCCCTCTCCAATAGTTGTTACGCTGTCTGGAATTACAATATGAGAAAGACCAGAACACCCAAAAAAGGCATAATCATCAATGCATATGACGCTTTTGCCGATGACCACGCTTTTCAGGCTGTCACACGCTTCAAATGAACATCTACCGATAATTGTTACACTATCTGGTATTTCTATATTTAATAAACCATCTAATCCGATGAATGCATACTTACCGATGTTAATAATACCCTCGTTAATCACGACGTTTTTTATTGAATCACTGTATTGAATCCACGGCGCAGAATTGACCTCATTGTAATCGGGATTGGAATAATCGGTCATTTCACCCGTGCCGCTGATAGTCAGGGTGGCGGTAGCAGTGTCATATTCCCACGTCAGATTGTCACCGCAGGTGCCGGAGGTCGGGTTATCCTCTGCGTGAACCGCCGTCAGCGGCACAGCGCCGAACAGCAGCGCCACGCAAAAAAGCGTTGATAAAACGCGCTGGATTGTTTTTGACATTATTGACATTCCTCCTTGAAATAAAAAAGTGCGCAGCATGAAGCCACGCACGAAAAACACATAGCTCCGATGCTGCCACGCAATTTTTGAACTATACTTATGAGTAAGCCAAAATAGAGTATGCATTTTTGCCTAGACAAAAAGCAAACCCAAAAGGATAGTTCCGTATTCAATTGCTTGGCAAATTCATGATAGCACACGGAGGGAATACTTGCAACAGAAAAGCAGGAAATTTTCGAGGCGAAGTGTAGGTTTACAATAGATGTGTTACAGGGTAAAAAAAGAAGTGACGAATGGGGACTCCAAGTGTTACAGTTAAGTTGCTAGACCAAAAAGCAACAGGAGGTCATTCGTCACGGAAACTGTAACACAAAAAGCAAGGTTTCG
>JAFTEL010000123.1 GCA_017453685.1 Clostridia bacterium | reverse complement strand
GGCGCGGAAGACAACCTGTTCTGGTCGTTCCGCCCGGGCTTCCACTCCCACGACGTTTTCGACGTGGGCATGCTGGTCAATATCATTCTCCATCAGCGGCAGGGCGAACCCCTGAGCGACCGCTTCTTCCACCTGCCGTTCCAACCGATGGAACCCGCGTTTGATTGGAAAGCGCCGACGCCGTGAGCGAATACCATCACATTTGAACAATCAAAAATGTCCCTCCGAAGGCGAACTTCGGAGGGACATTTTCTGTTCTTAATGTTTGATCCCGAATCTCTTTTTGACGGACGGAAACGCTTTTGCGTAAAAGAGAATGCGCAAAAAGCTGACGCCGGAAAACCAAAGATAAGACAAAAAAGCGCCGAATTCCCCGTTTTTGACGGAAAACAAAGCGGTGTGCAGCGCATCCAGGATCACCTTTTTGGTGAAGGAGCTTTTTTCACCGTCAACGACCAGATCCGAAGTTGTAAAGCTGCGCCACATATAATGAGAATAGATCACCTTGATCTCCCGGTCGGTGAGTTCGGAAAAGTTATACAGAAGGGTTCCCATCGGATCCTGCACTTCCAGCGTTTGAAAATCCGAAATGCCGGGATGGCGCTTCTCATCAACCAGACGCTGGTAGATATCGGAACCCGGAATTGCGATGAAATAGTTAAAATTGATCAGTTTGGTCGGCAGGCGTTCGATCAGCGCGATGGTCTGTTTCGTGTCCTGCGCCGTTTCGCCGGGATAGCCGATGATGAACGAACCGATCGCGACGATACCAGCGGCCTTGCAGTCAATGAAGGTCTGCTCAATCTTATCGTAAGCGATCCGCTTGTTCATCTGTTCCAAGATCCGGGGAGAGCCGCTTTCCACGCCGAAGAAGATCCAGCGGCAGCCGGCGTCATACATATAACGGAAATCCTCTTCGCCAAACAGGCCGATCCGTGTCTGACATCCCCACACAAAGTTCAAACCGAGTGACTTGAGGCTATCACAGGTCTCATGCATTTCCCGTACATTCCTGCACCAGAGTTCATCGGCGAAATAGATGCCGTCCATATCGTAGGTTTCAACAAGAAAGCGGATCTCATGCAGCACGTGCTCCATCGGGCGCTTGCGGTAGCGGCATTTATGAAAATCCTTGTTGTAGCAAAAGCTACAGTTGTGCGGACAGCCTTTTGCTGCGTAAAGATAGAGCATCCTTTTACAGCCGTAAGAACTCTGGAAATACTTCGGCACGTCAATAAAGCTCCAATCCGTTTCCGGCAGTATGCCCAGATCCAAAAACGGACGATCGGGTGTATAAAGAGCGTTTCCGTCGGGATCGCGGATCACCAGCCCCGGGATCTTCGACCAGTCTGTTTCATGACGCTGACAAGCCTGCACAAGTTCGAGCCACGTCTGCTCGCCTTCCCCGACCGAGATGGCGTCCACGCACGCGTTTTTCAGGCTGACCTCCGGCAGTTCAGACGCCAGCGGACCGCCCCAAATCACGGGGATACCCTGCTTTTTGAAGAATTCCGAAACAAAACAAACATCTGCGATGGATTTATAAGAAACAAGAGACACGCCGACAACATCCGGAACGAAGGCTTCGGCGACCGTCTCCAAGGATTCTTTCTCGACCACCCTGTCATACAACCGCACGGAATAGCCATGGAAGGACAGATAGCTCGCAATAGAAAGCAGCCCCAAAGGAAGGGTGACGGAACGGGAAAACCGTTCCGTTTCGGGATTGATCAGCAAAACATTTATGGCTGCACCACCACCAATCAGAATCAATTCTTGCGTACAGACTCTGAAGCCTATCGGAGCTTCTTCCGGTATTTCAACCGGTAATTCTTGACGTAATCCCTGCCGTAATGCGAGAGATACATCAGCAGATAATCACTGTCGGTGAACGTATGCGCCCACAGTCTGTCCGCGGTATCTTTGAGGTATTGCCGCTCAAACGAATTCCGTTTGCGTTTGATCTCCTCCATCGTTGTAACGGTGGACTCATACTTGTAGGAGATATGCAGCTCGCCGTTTTCTTGAAAGTCCGTGATACCGACGGAACCGGTATCGTCCTTCAGGATGGCGTTCTTTTTGAGCGCAAAGTTGGAGGGCGTGCAGGTATTGACCAAATCGTGGTCATAGATCACGTTGATCGTCGCCTGCAGCTCTTCCGGCGTTTCGGTGGGATAACATAACAGGAAGGTACAGAGATTCCAAAGCCCTGCCCCGGCGGCGTCGCGGAGAATCTTTTTGCGAAAGCCCACGTCGATGCCCTTATTGATGAGTTTCATGACCCGCGGGGATTCCGCTTCGTAGCCCCACATAAAGAACTTGGCGCCGCTCTCATACAGAGCTTGAAGGACTTCCGGCGTGAACGCTTTTTCCAGACGGGCGAAGGAATAAAACGCGATATCCAGCCCGCGCCGCTTCACCTCTTTGGCAAACTCATGGTAAAACTTCGGCGGCACCGCTTCATCCACGAAATTGAACAGCTTCGTCTGATACTTTCGGGAAAGATATTCCACCTCATCCACCGCACGGCAGACCGATTTCATATCAAACTTCTGCTGACCGGTATAGAAATCACAGAACGTGCACTTGCCCCAGTAACAGCCTTTGCCGAGCTGCACGGGGATGACGGTTTCGGGCGAAAGATACTGAGAAAAATCATAGGTGTCAAAATCCGGATATGCCACAGAATCCAAATGCAGCAGCGGGGCGGGTTCATTCTCACAAATCACGCCGTCTGCGTTCATGTAAACGAGGGAATGAACGTCTCCGATCGTCCGCTTTCCGCTCATCAGTTCCGCGAGTTCGATGGCGGAAATCTCGCCGTCGCCGATCGTGAGACAGTCGCAGTATTCGCGGAACACGGCTGGAATGTGCATGAGGTTCGGCTTGATCTTATAGATATAATTGCCGCCGAGACAAATCCTCGCTTTGGTTTTCTGTTTGAGCAGACGGGCCAACGTGAAGCCCGGGATCACCTGACTCAGGTCGGTGATGGAAATGCCGATTTGGGAATAGCCGGAAAAGTCCAGCGTTTCGAGCTTTTTCTCGAAATACGGCAGGAACATATTGATTTCATGCGATTTGCACTGAAAGTCAATATCGGAAAAATCATAAGAAAAGACGGGGTTGGCAATATAGTTGTCCAGCATGATTCTGGAAGGCGCCCACGGCAGCGAGATAATCTCCAGCGCGTCGCTGAGAATATCCTTTGCCTCAAACAGCTTTTCGGGATCGTAAAACAGTTCTTTCGTTTTCATGACCCGAACGGCGCCGTCAACAGCAGCCGCCGTTTTTTCACAGCCGGACGGAAGGCGCTCTCCGATGATCTGCCTGCGCAGCGCAAAAGCGGTCTTCAGCTTTCTTTTCACCGCTTCGGATATCCCTTCGGGCGGCGTCGGTTCTTCCTGCGCGAAACGGCGTTCGGCCAGCGAAAAGCTCTCTCTCACGGCGTCGCCCGTGAGAATATCGTTAAAGAAAGCAATGTTCAGATCCAGCGTATCAGTGGGATAACCGGCCGCGTTGAGCTGACCCGCCAGCAGCGCGCAGGCGAGGTAGGGACTGGCCGGGTACCACTGCGGTACGGAAACAAACAAAGACTTCATGAAAGGGTTACCTCTTGAGCAGTTTTTCTTTCGGCGCAAAGCGGATTCTCAGCGCGGTTTTCAGGTAGAGCGCCGTCTGTTTGACGGAATTGCTGGAACGGCCTTCGCGGCGTTCAAAGCATTCCGCCGGGATCTCTTTGATTCCGACGCCGAGTCTTAGGGGAACCAGAACCATTTCCTCCAGAAACGGGAAATTCAGTTCCTGCCAGTCGATAGAGTGGTAAAGCGCGGTCGGCATGACCTGGACCGGACAGGTCAGATCCGTGATCGCGGTTCCGAACGTGAGCCGCAGAAACCACTGTCCGCACGCGTTGAACGCCATTTTGACGGGACTGTACCCGTGAAAGCTGTTCTTGTTGAGCCAGCGAGACACTTTGAAGATCACGTCCGGCTCCTGTTTCACGCCGGCGATCAGTTCCGGAATGACGCTCAGGCCGATCGCCATATCCCCCGGCAGCAGCATGATATGCGAGGTGTCCGCCGTATCGAAGCCGTCGCGAATCGCGCCGCCGATATGCGGACGCGTCTGAACGAAATCGACAACCTTTTCGGGATACTTTTGTTCCAGAATGCGAATGACCTCGCGGCATTCCTCCGAAACGACTGCGGGACGCACCAGCAGAATCTTCCCGATATCCGCCGCGCCGTTTTCCATGAGCGCGTCAACGGTGGGGATCATGCTCTGCCTTTCGTCGTTCGCGCCGACGACCACTGTGATTGAACTGAAACCCATAACGTTACCTGAATTCCGGCGCGATCCGTTTTTCCGAACGATAATCATTCACGTAATCGCAGCCAAATCTTGAGAGATACAAAAGAAGATGGTCAAAATCGGAGAAGACGACCGCCCACAGGGCGTTCGCGTTCTCATCCAGAAAAGCGAATTGAAAGTTTCTGCGGTAGGCACGCCGTTCCGATGAAGCAACGCCTTCTATCGTGTCGCGATACACCGTGTAGAACGCGCCGTTGCTCTCATAGCCGAGCACGCCGTTTTCACCGATATTCTCCTTGAGCGCGGAGTGCTTTTTCAGCGCAAAATTGGAGAGCGTCACGCTGGGGATGACGCGGCGGTTCTGACGGATCACTTCCATCGTCCGTTCGATCTCTTCCGGCGATTCCGTCGGATAGCCGAAGATGAAGAGCCCGTTGTTCCAGATGCCGGCGTCGCGTGCATCGGTCAATATCTCCATGCGCCGCTCGGCGTTGATGCCTTTATTCATCAGCGCCATCACGCGCAGGGATTCGCACTCATAACCCCAGAGGAACAGTCTTGCGCCGGCGTCATACAGGTTTTTGAGCACCTCGGGGGTGAAGCCGTCCTCCAGCCGGGCAAAGGAGTAGAAGTTGATCTTCAGCCCCGCTTCGAGGATGGCCAACGCGAGTCTATTGTAGAAAGCGGGCGGAATACACTCATCCACAAACATGAATTTCGTCGCGCCGTAGGTGTCAATATAATACCGCAATTCGTCGATGATGCGGCCGATGCTTTTGGGGTGATAGCCCTGCTGACCGTAGTGATAATCGCAGAAGCTGCATTTGCCCCAATAGCATCCCTTGGACAGCTGGATGGTAAAGGTTGGCTCGGGCGTGAGATACAGGGACAGATCGTAGTCGGTAAAATCCGCATAGGCGACCTCGTCCATCTGAATCCGCAGACAGGAAAAGCCGCTGGAAATCATTTTGCCCTGCTCTTCGCTGTAATAAACGAGATTGCTCACGCTGTCAAGCGGACGCTTTCCCGCCAGGTATTCACACAATTCGACAACGGAAAGCTCTCCGTCGCCGATCGTGAGATAATCAATATAATCCGTGAAAATATCCGGATATTTCATCATATCCTCATAGATCTGCGTAGCATAGTTGCCGCCGAGAAGCACCTTCGAGGTGGTGTGCCGCTTGATCAGATAAGCAAGCGTAAAAACCGGAATGAGCTGGCTGAGATCGGTCAGCGAGAGACAAACGGCGTCATAGGAATCAGCCGCGAACTGTTTAACGGCGTTTTCCATATAATCGTAAAACATGTTGACCGATTTGTCGTGCACCTGCGATCGGATGTCGCTCCACTCCAATTGGAACAGCGGATTGGCAAAATAATTGTCAAGGTCGAGCTCATTGGGCGCAAAGGGCATGGAAAGAATCCGCAGCGCCAGACGCAGGATATGCATGGCCTCCATCATTTTTTCCGGCACAAAGAACTCTTCCGGCGTTTTGAGCGCCCGCATCGCCCAATCGGTATGGGTCGAGATATAGGGGACCTCGTCCCCGTGTTCGGCATAGAATTGACCTAACGAATAGTATTTGCTGACTTTTGTCTTTTCCTCGTAACTGCCTTCGCGGATCGTTTTTTCCACGTCAACGGGTTCGCACTCGTTTTTCAGCCGTGCGAGATCAGCCCGCGCAGCTCTGTCCGCTGAAGCCACCTTTTCATCCGTGAGAATATCGTTGAAGAATCGCACGTTCAGATCCAGTGCCTTCGCTTCAAAGCCCGCCTTCACCAGCTGCGCCTTGAGCAGCGGCACGGCAAGATGCGGCGAAACGGGATACCACTGCGGCGGTTGGATCAAAAGGACCCTCATCGTGCTGCATCCTCCTCTGTGTACCGGATCTGCTCCCGCGGGTTGACCAAGAGCGTGGCAGAATACCGTTTGCCGAACCAGATGACGTTGCGGGCGTAATCCGCCCAGTTGTCAAAGCATTTATCGGTGCTGACGTGCAAAACGGATGGCTGTTTTTTCAAAGCGACCGTCCCGGTCTGATCTTCAAAATACGGATAGAAATTGTATGCCGAGCGAACGGTCACTTCCCTCGTGTTGAGCAGACGGATCAGGGAAAACTGATAGTAAAGCAGCTCCCGCGTCAGCTCGTCGCCGAGGTCATACTTTTCAACGAACGGAAGGATCTCCTCTTTGAATTCATCAAAATGATAGACAAGTTCGAGAAATGCGCCTTCTTCAAAGTACCAGCCCGTCGAGCTGAATTCATCTTTTTGATACGTCCAGCGCGTGCCGGAAATATCGTTCTTGCGCTCGTACAGCTCGCTGAAAAGCGCGTGGAGGTATCCGTCGCTCTCGTCAAAGATAAAATCATACAGGGCGTTGTAAAAATCGTAATAGGAAACGTTCTTTTCCCGATTAATATAAAGCGCAACGTAACGCAGCAGCCCCAGATGATGGAAGGTTTGCAGGATCACCGAGAACAGATACGCGCGCACCCAGTCTCTTTTGGGCATGGTATCGGTCTCATAAATAATATCGAAATGTTCGGCTACGCCGTTAAATTCCGGATTGTAGTGGATGCCGAGCAGCGGGATACGGGTCGTTTTGATCCCGTGCTGCGCCTGATAGACCGGATCACCCATGCGGGTGTTGGGATAGACCTGACATTCATAAACCGTCATGGAGTTATTCTGTCCGGCTTTCAGCAAGCTGCACAGACCCCGGCAAAAGCTTTCGCAGGTCTCACCGGGCAGACCGAGGATCAGTTCCGTATAGGTGGGAATACCCGCTTCGGTATAGCGGCGGTCAAGATCCGCGAAGCGAGCCAGCGTCAAGTTCTGCCGGCCGATGTTTTCGAGCGCACGGCTGTCCAAAGACTGGTAGGCAAGCGTGACCCCTTTGTCGATCTTGTTCTTGTTCAGGATATAACCCGCCGCGAAAACGTTGTCATCGCTCTCTTTGGCATAACACGGCTTGAAAACGTCGGGGAAGCCGTATTTTTTATTCATATCCACCACGTACTGCGCGATCTGCACGTCGCGGTCAAGGATGCCGAAGTTGGCGTCGGCGCAATAGCAGTATTTCAGCTTGTGCTTCGCGATCCATTCGATCTCCGCTTTGACTTTTTCCATGGGGAAAGTTCGCACCTTGCGGGTGAAGCACCATTCGCAGTAAGCGCAGGTGTACGGACAGCCGCGATTCGTTTCCAGCGTGGCATGGAACTCCACCTCGGGGAACTCACGCAGGATGCTGTCAAAAACGCCCTCCAGATAAGGGGACGGATAGGCGGAAATATCGCAGGGGTGATAGTCCGGCGTCGTGACGGTACCGTCTTTCGTGCGGTAGGTGAGATTCGGCACGTCAGCGACCGGGCGGTTATGGATGAGCGCTTTTAAGAACAGCGCCATCGTCTCTTCGCCCTCGTTATGCATCAGGTAATCGATGAACGGATACTCGGTAAGCATGCTGCCGCTGTGCGGCACGCTGTGACCGCCGAAAACGATCGTGACGTCCGGATACTTCTCCTTCAATCTGCGCGCTAAAAGAATATTATACTCATAATTCCACGTGAAGCAGGAAAATGCGACGACGCCGGGATCGTTAAACCGCAGGATAACGTCATCCGGCTTTTCGCGCATCACCACGATATCGGGGATCTCGTAGTGCGCCATGATCTCGGGATCGTGCTGCAGATAGGCGGCAATGCATCCGGCGGAATACGGCAGGAATGCAGGGGAAGAATAGGAAACGCCTATCTGAACCAAATACAGCTTTTTTTTCATATTCTTATTGCTCTCTGACATCATCTTTATAAGAAGCCCATCCCATTCTGCCGTACCAGATCACGTATTTGCCGAATGAGGGCCAATCATGCTGCACGTCGGAATCCCGCATCACCAGCGTATGGGTTTTGGGCTGAAGCGGATGAACGTTGTTCACGTAAACGTCGGTGAGGAAACCGTGGACGTCGTAGTGCAGATCGACCGTTCGCTCCGGATCGTTCGGAACGCGCAGGATATTGCGCTGGTAACGCAGCAGATCATCGAAAACATCATCGGGAATGGCAAAGCGCTTCAGATAGGGACCGATCTCTTCATAAAAGCGATCCAGATCGTAAAGCAGGTGCAGCACAAGATACTCGTGATCGTCCCAAACGACTTCCCCCGTGGGCGGGAACTGAAGCTTGCGGTTGTTGACGCCGAGACTCTGCTCCTCAAAATGCTTTTTCAGTTCAAAGTAGAACTGCGACAGGTGCAGGTCCGGGAACTCCTCGCAATAATCGAGAATGCCGTCGTAAAAGGATTCATACGGCACGTTCTGATGATAATGCAGATAAATGGCGAACGCCCTGAGCAGACCGTTGCCGTGGAACGTTTTTGCCAGATAGTAAAACGCAGTGGACCGCACCCACATTTCCCGCGGCATGGAATCGGTCGCCGTGACGATGACGTTGTACTCCGGCACGTCAAAGGCGGTGTTGTCAAAGTGCGGACGAATGATCTCGTTGCGCACGGTTTGGATGCCGAATTTTTCGATCGTTTCCTTCTGCCCCAGATGCGCGTTGGGCAGGATGATGCAGCCGTACACCTCGAAAACGAAGTGCTGGCCGATCTCAAACAGCTTGCCGATGCCCTGAATGAAGCTCTCATAGGTTTCCCCGGGCAGACCGAGGATCAGTTCCGAATAGGTCTTCATTTTTTCGCTGTTATATTTGGTGAGCAGGTTCTTGTAGAAAGCAATATCGGCGTTCGTTCTGCCGATGTTCTCCAGAACAACGGGCGAGAGGCTTTGGAAGGACAGCGTGGCGCCGATGCGGTCAAAATCGCATTCCTTGAACAGTTTCACGATCGCAAAGACATTTTCAAAATTGTTCTTTGCGTAGTTCATCCGCATGCGCTCGGGGTAGCCCGTGGTTTTTTTGGCGTCCGCCAGCATGCGGGCGATCTCCAGATCGCGGGGGAACATGCCGAAATTGGCGTCCGCACCCCAAACGAACGCGACCTTGTGATCGGAAAACCAGCGGATCTCATCGCGAATTCTTTCCAGCGGGAACAACCGCACCTTGGAACGGAGCAGCCCCCAATCGCAATAGGCGCACTTGTTCGGGCAGCCGCGGGAGGTTTCCAGAATGGCGTTAAACGTGATCTCCGGATGCTCCGCCACCATGTTGTCAAACCATCCGCCGAGATAGGGCGACGGATAGAGCGACAGGGATTTCGGGCAGGAGGAGGCGGTGCGGACATATCCGCCGTTCCTGCTGCGGAAAGAAATGTTTTCCACCTGATCGAGCGGCGAATCCAGCGCAAAGGCTTCCATGAGCTGCCGGATCGTATCCTCGCCCTCGCCGTGACACAGAATGTCGATATAAGGGCAGGTTTCAAGGAATGAAAAATCGTTGGGAACATTGTGTCCGCCGAAAACGATCACACAGTCCGGCCACTTCTCTTTGATCCGGGAAGCAAGGAGCTTATTGTATTCCGTGTTCCAGCAGTAATTGCAGAATGCGGCGATGCAAGGGGATTCCATTCGCCCGATGACGCGGTCGACGTCCTCGCGCAAAAAGATGAATTCCCGGAACGTATAGTGTTCTTTTACGATCTCACTTGTCCACGCAGAAGCAGCCAGCACACCTGCCGTATAGGGCAGATATGCGTTTTGCGTGCCGAGCGTGGCGGACACGTCTACTTGAACAAAATAAACGTTTTTCATGGTTTCCTCTTGTTGTGTTTCTATCATTACGAAATGATCTCGAATAAGCGGTCAGGTTTCGCTTCGCTCGCCCGTCCCGCCGAGGTAGAGGTTGCGGTTATCTTTTCTGCCGTACCAAACCACTTTCTTGGCGTAAAAGGACCAGCTTTCATAGTTTGCCGCCGGAATCTCCATTTTATAGGCACCTTGTTCCAGCGGGATCTTCCGGTTGCCGAGCGCATTCAGAAAATACGCTTCAAAATTGTATGGCATCGTCAGCTGACCGCCCGCGCCGAACGGGCGCTTGACCATCGCCCGCTGAAAAGCCATCAAATCTTCAAAGACAGCGTCTTCTGCAAAAAAAGCCGATAAAAAGCTCTTGGCGTCGTCATAAAACGCGTCCAGCTCCCACACTGTGCACAGATAGAGATATTCTTCAAACGGCCAGCGAACGCTGCCGAACCGATCATCCGCGATGACAAATCCCGCGCCGGGCACGCCCGCGGCAATATCCTCCAGCCGCCGTTTCATCTCTCGCATGGTTTGCCCGACATGATTGTCGGCGTCCAGCAGCCAGCGGAGCACTTTTTCATAAAACGCGGCGTATCCGACACCGTGTTCCTGATAAAGATAGAGGGAAAGCAGCTGGAAAACGCCCATATGGTGAAAGCACTGCACGGTAAATGAAAACAGATTCATGGCGATCCAATCCTCCGTACGCATGGAACAGGTCGCGATCACCAATCGGGAATACTCCGGGATCGGATCGAAATGATCCCCTTCGATATGGGGCAGGTTCAGCGGGATCTTCGCCGTGCGGATTCCGTATTTTTCAACGTATTCCGGCTTTCCCATCGCCGAACAGGGCAGCCACTCGCAGTTGTGGATATAGATCGAATTGTGCTGTCCCATGCGAAGCAGCCGGTCGATCCCTTCAACAAAGCTTTCATACGTTTCCCCAGGCAAGCCGAGGATCAGCTCGGTGTAAGTGCTGATACCTGCCGCGTTATAGAGATCCATCAGTTCCTCGTACTTGGCAAGAGAAATGTTCTTCCTGCCGACGTTGGCAAGCGCTTCCTCGTTCATGGATTGAAAAGAGAGCGTGATGCCTTTGCTGAGCTGATACTTTTCAAGCGCACAGCCGATGCGAAAGATCCGCTCGTTGCTGTTCTTGGCGTAGGAGGTTTGGAACGCTTTCGGGAAACCGTTTTGAAGATGCATTTGGATGATATAATCCGTGATCTCTTCGTCACGCTCAAACACGCCGAAGTTGGAATCCGCGGAACCGAGACCGTAAATACGGTGCTCACTGATCCATCGGATCTCGCCGAAGACACGCTCTAACGGAAACTTACGGATGCGGGATTTCATTTCGCTCCAGTCGCAGTAGCTGCAGGAATTGGGGCAGCCGCGCGTGGTCTCGATCAATCCCATAAACGTTTTATCGGGGTTTTCCGCCAGAATATCGTCAAAGAAGCCGTTGAGATACGGCGACGGATAATCAATGACGTCATCCCCGAGAGGAGGTGCGCTGGGCGTCGTGACGGCGCCGCTTTCGGCGCGATAGGAGATCCCGCGGATATCGGAAAGCGTCCCCTCGCCCGCCGCATGCAGCAGCAGCCGGCGGAAGGCCTCCTCCCCTTCCCCGTGGATCAGATAATCAATGTACGGAGCCGTTTCAAGCAGCCCGCCGCCGGGCGTCACGTGATGCCCGCCGAAGATCGTCACGCAGGAAGGCCAACGCTTTTTGACCTCGCGGGCGATATGCTTGTTATACTCAAAGTTCCAGATATAGCAGCAAAAGCCGATCACGGCAGGTTCTTCGATCTTTTCGAGCAGGGAAGCAGGGTCCTCTCTCAAAAAAAATATCTTTTTCAAACGATACGCTTGCCCGATTCGGTGATCCGCCATGGCATACGACAGCAACGCTCCCGCCGTATAGGGCAGGTGCGCCGTATTGCCATAGGGGTAATTCACTTGGAGCATGTAAATATTCCGCATTTTTCGGCTCGCATATCTGTTTATATAGATATAATTTTACAGAATACAGTATATAGCATCTCAGTCAAAAAGTCAATCGAATCATAAACACAAAACAGCCGGTCTTTTCCGACCGGCTGCTTTGGATATTTTGTTTGTTTATGCCCAGGGGTCTTCCGCGGCGGGGATGCGGATATCGGACAGGCACTGGATCTCAACGAGGAACCACTGACCCGTGCTGGGCTTTTTGCGCAGGCGGAGGGAGCGCGGCGAATCGGCGCCCGCCGAGCGCACCCACATGGTCGCGTAATTGGCGTCCGGATAAGAATAGGGGTTATCCTCCACCGTGATGGTGTAGGGAACCGACGGCGTGTAGCCGTTTTCGACCGTCGCGCCGGCGAAATAGGACGCGGGCTTATAGCCCTTGCCGGACAGGCGGTCGCGCAAAAACTGCTGCTCAAAAACCGACATGTTGTCGGGGCCCTTCAGGTCGTTGAGCATTTCGATGACCGCCGCCGGATCGTTTTGATAATGGCAAAGCGCCAGCAGCGTGAGCGCAGCCGTTTTGAAGGGCGTATCCAGCGAATGCTCCGGCAGCGTCTGAAGCTGCTCGACCGAAGTGGGGATTGCTGAAAACGTAAAGGTGTTTTTCATCAGAAGCGACCTCCTCCGCCGCCGTGGCTGGTGCCGGACGAACCGGTATGGGTGGATGAGCCGGACGACGAGGACTCGGACTGGCGCTTGGTGCGGGTCACGTGGTGACCGACCAACACGTCGTAAGCGCCCGTCACCGCCAGGCTGCCGTCGATATAATAATCGCTTGCGCTGGGTTTGGATTTGACGGATTTGAGCTGAGCTTTGAGGATCGCAATGACGATCAGGGCAATGACCAGACCGATCACAGCGCCGATGACCAGAAGCTTGGGCTGGAAGCCTCTGCCGTTGATCTCGATACTGACCTGTTCATAAACGTCGTCAAGGAAGAGGTCGCAAGCGCCTGCGTAATTGCCCGCGGACAGCTTCGGCACGATGTCGTCGCCGATGGAGTCGATCTCCGAATCGGTGAACGCCTTGATGCCCAGACCCGTCGTCGAGATCCAGTAGCCGCGGTCTTCATCCATATGGATGAGCAGCAGAACGCCGTCGTGATTTTCGCCGTAACCGTAGCCGTTGTAATCATAGTAATCATCGGCAAACGCCATGGCGGATTTGCCCAGCAGATCGGTCACGGTGACGATGACCACGTCAAACGAGAATTCCGTACCGATCTGAGCGATCTTTTCACTTAACGCAAGCTCTTCGTCAACGGAGAACAGATCGGCTTCATCCACCACGTGAGGCAGGTCGAGTACCCCGATGGCAGCGCCGTAGGTGATGATGCCCTCCGGCGGCGTCGCGATATCCGCGCCGCTGTCGGGATCAAACTGAGCCGAAACGTCATCCAGAAAAGCGCAGCAGCCTTTGAAGAATTCGCCGGCGGAAAACAGCGGGACGATATTCTCCCCGATGGCGTCAATATCATCATCGCTCAAAGCGTCGATCGCCGACCCCGTGGTCGAGAGCCAATAGCCGCGGTCGGCGTCCATGTGGATGAGCAGCAGGCAGCCATCGTGATCTTCACCGTAGCCGTAGCCATGATAGTCGTAGTAATCGTCGGCAAATTCCATGGGATCTTTGCCCTGCAGATCGGTCGTCGTGACAATGACAACGTCAACGAGATAATCCGAGCCGATCCCGACGATTTTCGCGTTCAGAAGGGACTCATCCTCGGCGGAAAGCAGGTCGGCGTCGTCGACCACGCGAGGCAGGCTGAAATCGGCGACGGACGGCTCCGCCAGACACGGCAGAACGAGCGCCGGAAGCAGCAGGAAAACGGAGAGCAAAACAACGATCGTTTTCTTCATTTCAATCACCCTCCTCACTTAATAAACAGGTGCAGCAGCAGCGTGGCGACTGCCGTGGCGCCGGCAAAGACGGATGCGAACGTGACGGTTTTCTTTTTCTTGTCGATCGGCAGATCGCCGACGAATTTACCCGTCTGACCGTTCATGGCGAAGGTGTATTTTTCGCCCTGATAGGTGGTGGTGAGCAGATAGACGGGATAGAGCGCGTAAGTCACCCTGCCCTCGAGCATCTGAACGCCGCTGGCGGAATCGTTGGTGGCGGCAAAGGGATCGGCATAGCCCGTGAAATCGTCAAGCGTTTCGAGCTTTTTGCGGAAACTCTCGCCATTATACGACGTCACCCTGTCGTAGCCCTGCACGGTGCCGCGCAGCACGTCGATGGTGCTCTGACGCAGCCGCTCGTTGGCGCGCGCTTCGCTCTGCTTGCTGTCCACATCGTATTTATCGGCGAAGAAACCGGCCAGATAAGAAGTCTGGAACGGCACCGCATCATGGAAATCGTAAGGCTCGATGGATTCCATCAGATCGTCCGGCATTTTGCTGGAGCCGTCCACCGGGATATGCTCAAAGCCCATCTGACCCGAACGGTAGACGTCGTAGGTCGTCACTTCGGTGTAGTTATACTGGGAATCGCTCCAGGTGCGGGTATTTTCCGCCTCAAAACGGGCGAAGGCGTTGACTTTGGAATCGTAGACCCAGAACGGCACGTAAATGCCCTTGATCTCGTCGATGTGATTTTCGGCGGCGAAGAGCTTGGGCAGAAGGAATTTTTTGCTGATATGCTGTTTGTATTTTTCTTTCGCGGCGTTCTTGTCGAGCTTGAACGGGATCACGTAGTTCGGCTTGAGATCGCCGCGGAACCGATCGGAAATGACGACGTTGTTGCCGCAATAGGGGCACGCCGTCGCGCCGGTGTTGCTGTCGCCCACGATCTGACCGCCGCAGGACTGGCAGGAAAACACCGCCATGCCTGCGGTCTCCTCCTCGCTCCACATCTGATCCGCGCTGTCATCCCATGAAAAATCATCCTGCGGGACTTCGCCGAGATCGGAAGCCGGCTGATCCAGAACCGCATCCTGCGCTTTTAATTCGGATACGTCAAAAACGCTGTCACAGAACGGGCACTTCATCTTCTGCGTTACGGAGTCGAACGCAAGCGTTCCGTTACAGGCAGGGCATTTGTATTCCAACACATCTGTCATCAATACTGCACCTCCACATTTCGTTGCTTTTATATTACTATGCTTTGCGTGGACCTGTCAAGAAAGAAATAACGCAATCTCGCCCGTTCGCGCGGTTGACAAAGTTCGGGAGAAGTGGGTATAATACGCGTAGTGTGTTAAAAAAGAAGGGAAGAAATTGAACTTTACCAATATTTTGTCGCTGTTGTGCGGCGTGGCGTTTTTCCTGTTCGGCATGTCGACCATGGGCGACGGGCTGAAAAAGGTCGCCGGCTCCAAACTGGAGAACTATCTGTGGAAGCTGTCGTCGACCCCGCTCAAGGGCTTTGCGCTGGGCGCGGCGGTCACGGCGGTCATCCAATCCTCCGCCGCGACCTCTGTCATGACGGTCAGCTTCATCAACGCCGGCATGATCAAGCTCAGCCAGGCGGTCTGCATCATTTTGGGCGCGAACGTCGGTACGAGCGTTACGGGCTGGCTGCTCACGCTTTCGGGCAGCGGCTCGGCTGCCGCCAGCATCTTTTCAACTGCCACGCTGGTGGCGCTGCTCGCCATTTTCGGCGTGCTGATGCGCTCCTTCATGAAGAAGAACACCACGAAAAACGTCGGTATGATCCTCGTCGGTCTGGCGATCCTGCTCACAGCCATGTCCATGATCAGCGAATCCGTCGATCCGCTGAAGGAAAGCGAACAATTCCGCAATGTGCTCGTCATGTTCTCGAACCCCATTCTGGGCGTTTTGGCGGGTATCGTCGTGGCGGCGGTCGTGCAGTCCGCCTCCGCCGGCATCGGTATCCTGCAGGCATTGAGCGTCACCGGCGCCATCCCCTATTCCGCCTGTCTGCCGCTGCTGCTGGGCATCAACATCGGCGCGGCGGCGCCCGTGATGATCGCCATGGTCGGTTCTTCGAAGAACGGCAAGCGCGCGGCGCTGACCTATCTGCTCGCGGGCGTGCTCGGGCTGTTCATCATTTATCTGATCTATCTGCCTGTCAATCTTCTTTTCGATCTGCCGTTCATGGCGGCGATGTCAAACAAGGTCGGCATCGCGATCATGAACTCCGCCATCCGCATTCTCATCGCCTTCGTGCTCCTCCCCTGCCATAAACTCATGGAAAAACTGCTGTTCCTTCTGGTCAAGCCTGACGAGGACGAAAACGAGGATATGGAAGAGATCGACTCGCTGGTGGACGGGCTGCTGGAATTCACGCCCATCGCCATCGAAAAAGCGACCATCGCGGTCGACAAGATGACGGAGCTTTCATGCAAAAACGTGCGGCGCGCCATCAAGCTGCTCACCGCCTTCGACAAAGCGCAGTTCGCCAAGGTACAGGATAAAGAGGCGCTTGCCGATAAATATGAAGACAAGATCAGCACCTTTGTCGTCAAGATCGGCAAACATTCCCTCAACAGCAAGCAGCAGATCGCCGTGTCGCAATTGCTCAGCGCCGTGGGCGATCTGGAACGCCTGAGTGACCACGCGCTGAACGTGGCGGAATCCGCGCTTGAGATCTACGAAAAGAAGATCGTCTTTTCCGAGCAGGCTCAAAACGAGCTGGAGCTGCTGACCACCGCCGTGCTGGAAGTGCTCGACATGGCGCAGACCGCGCTGATCAACCGCAGCGCGGAAAACTGCGATCGGATCGAGGCGCTGGAAGAAGTGATCGACGAAATGTGCAAGGTCATGCGGCAGGCGCATATTTCCCGCGTCAGAAGCTCGGATTGCACCATTGAAACAGGCTTTGTTTTCAACGATCTGCTGGCGAATCTGGAACGTATTTCCGACCACTGCTCCAACCTCGGCTACTGCGTCATCCACGGCACGAAGACCGAAGTGGGCGAACACGAATTCTCCGACAGCGTCATCAACGGCGCGGCATTCAAAACGGCGTTCAACAACTACCGCAGCGTATATCTGAAGACGCTTAAGTGATTGAAAGTTGCCCGTTCAGCCCAATCATCTCTTGTCAAACCATTCCTTTTATTTACAATAATCCAAAATACTTGGTGAGAAAGAGGGCTGTTGTCATGAAAAGAACCAAACGCATTCTGTCCGTCCTGCTTTCGCTGATCATCGCGCTGGCGGGGCTTGCCGCGCTGTGCGTTCCGGCAAACGCCGTATACAAGGTCGGCGACACGCTGGAATACGGCAGCTATCCGCAGACGGAAGTAACGGACACGCTCGGCGACACGCTCAACGCCATGAGCGGCTCATGGACTTCCTACGGCTACAACGATTCGGACTGTATGATGTACAGGGACGTCACGTACAACAACGCGAAGTACAGGGGCGTGGTCATCACCAGCAACAGACCGATCACCGGTTCCTATTCGAACACCCAGAAAGACAACGGCTACCTGAAGAATAACGTCTACTGGTTCAAAATTGAGCCGATCCGCTGGCGCGTGCTGGATCCGTCCACCGGCTTCCTTCTGTGCGACAGCATCATCGACAGCCAGCCGTTCAGCACCTCTCTGTCAACCAGCGGCTATAACCCCTGCAACTACGCCAGAAGCACCATCCGGACTTGGCTCAACAATAATTTTTACAACACGGCCTTTACGGCGACCGAAAAATCCGCGATCCAGACTACGGCGCTCACCACCCCAAGCGCGCTTTCGCCCGATTACGACTCGCCGTCAACGAACGACAAGATCTTCCTGCTCTCCATGGAAGAGGCAACGAAAAAAGCATATGGCTTTTCTGAAGACGCAGCAACCTGCGATATGAGAAAACTGATGGAGGGAAGCGATTACGCGAAATGTCAGGGTCTGTGGTATTGCAAGGATGTGCAGAGCGTATACATTGATTTCTCCTGCTGGTGGCTGCGCACGCCGTGGTCTCCCGTGTTTGTCTGCGGTGTTGAACACGACGGTCATATCAATGATACCATTGCCGCCAATCACGTGAACTTCGGCATTTGCCCTGCCATGAAGATCGGCAACCTGAACGCCGGCGTCACGCTGAACAGTATTGCCGTCAAAACCATGCCCTCCAAAACGGTTTACAACGTGGGCGAATCCTTCAGCCAGAGCGGTCTGACGCTGACGGCGACCTACTCCGACGGAAGCAAGGAAACGATCAAGAGCGGCTTCACCTGCTCGGGCTTCTCTTCCGCAGCGGCAGGCACGAAACCATCACGGTCACGTATCAGGGCAAGACGACGACCTTTACCGTCACAGTCAACCCCGCAGCCGCTGCGCTGACCGGCATTGCCGTCAAAACCATGCCTTCCAAAACGGTTTACAATGTGGGCGACTCCTTCAGCCAGAGCGGTCTGACGCTCACGGCGACCTACTCCGACGGCAGCTCAAAGACGATCTCGAGCGGGTTTACCTGCTCGGGCTTCAATTCCTCATCGGCAGGCACGAAAACCATCACGGTCACTTATCAGGGCAAGACGACAACGTTTACCGTAACGGTCAAATCCGCAGCCGCTACGCTGACCGGCATTGCCATCAAGGCGGCGCCCAGCAAGACGGTCTACACCTACCGCAGAGACAAGAACCTTGATATCACCGGGCTGGAAGTCGAAGCGACGTATTCCGACGGATCAAAAACGCCGATCGATCCTGCCGCGTGCACGATCTCGGGTTATTCCGCCAAGCCCGCGGGCAACAAAACGATCACCGTCGCGTATGAAGGACAAACCGCGCAGTTCACCGTCACCGTTCAATATTTGTGGTGGCAGCGGATCATCCGCATTGTATTGTTGGGATTCCTTTGGTATTAAACCGCAGAAAGAATATCGGCGCCGTCGCTCGGGTAGAGCGACG
>JAFTEL010000122.1 GCA_017453685.1 Clostridia bacterium | reverse complement strand
ATTTCGCAGCGGCGGTTGAAGCGCTTGCCCTGCGCGCGCGAAGTATAGCCGCCCACGGCATGATCCGAAAAGACCAGTTCATTGTTCCAGACCGGCATTTTTTCCAACTGTTCCGGCGTGAGCTGTTCATCCATGTCGCGGAAGATCTGATCGGTGGACGCGCAGTAAACGTCCTCGTCGCAATACTGATTCTGCCGCTCTTCGATGCAGGCGTTGAGCACCGAATCCACCTTCGGCGCGCCGCCGCAATCGCCCACGCCGTGCAGGATCTCGGAAAAGGGCAGATCGTAGCGTTTGAGGTTGTCGCGCATCTTTTTGCGCACGACCGCAACGTCGCGCACGGGTTTATCGAACACGCGTGTGTAATCGCCCGCGTCCAGCTCGGCGTAGATCCACTTGCCGTCCACCCCGACCCAGCGCCCCAGATCGAAGGGGATGCCGTAGGCGGAGCTCCACATGAGCTTTTGCGTGGTAAACCCGCGCAGACCGCAGTGCGCCGCCACGCTCGGCAGCGCCCAGCCGAAGCCGAAGCAGTCGGGCAGATAGATATCAAGGCTCTCTTTTCCGAATGTCTTGCGGAAATAGCCGTTGCCGTAGAGAATATTGCGGAACAGCGCCTCGGGCGAGGGCGCGTTGACGTCGCCGTTTTCGTAGCAGCTGCCGGAAACGAACCATCTTTCCTGCGCGACCAGCTCTTTGAGGGTCTCGAACTGAGCGGGATAGTATTCCTCCATCAGCTCATACCGGTAACTGCCCTCAAAGCTGAAGCGGTATTCGGGGAACCGCTTGAACAGGGCAAAATTGCCTTTCAGCGTGTTGGGGATATGCTCCCGCAGGGTCGTTTCAAAATCCCAGTTCCAGGACGTGTCCAGATGGGCGGTCGCGACGGTGTAGATCTTGGCGCGCATAACAGCTTCCTCCGTTGGCGAACAGACTTGTAATAAAATAATTATAATACAATTCTCTGCGATTAGTAAAGGAAATCATGCAAATTTTTGAAAAAAGTGGTGAAGCGCGCATGGCGGCATGGCTGCAATCGCTGGTGTGGAACCCGCTGTTTTTAGGGTTGTTTTTGTTCACGGGGGCGTATTTCACGCTGCGCTCCCGCCTGTTCATCCTGCGCCATCCGCTCATGGTGCTGCGCGCCACGTTCGGGCAGATGTTTCGCCCCGTCAACGACGGCATCTCGCCGTTCCGCGCGCTGAGCTGTTCGCTGGCGGCGTGCATGGGCACGGGCAACATCATCGGCGTGGCAGGTGCGCTGCTGCTCGGCGGCGCGGGCAGCATTTTCTGGATGGTGGTCTCCGCCCTGCTCGGCATGGCGACGAGCTGCGCGGAAAACATATTGGGGCTGCTGCACCGCAAAAAGGACGAAACGGGCGAATGGTCGGGCGGTTCGATCGCCTATATCGAAGCGGCGTTCGGCAGCCGCAAAATTGCTTTTTTATTCGCCCTGTGCTGCACGGCGGTCTCCTTGGGCATGGGCAACATGGCGCAGGTCAATTCCGCCGCGGAAGCGCTGCGGGAGCAGCAGCCGTTTTCGCCGCTGCCGTGTGGGCTGGTGTTCGCCGCGCTGACGGGATTGGTCATCTTCGGCGGCGCGAAACGCATCACCGCCCTGACGGAAAAGCTCATCCCTCCGCTGTGCGCCGTGTTCCTGCTTGCCTGCTTTGCCGTGCTGGTAAAATGCCGCGCCGAACTGATTCCGAGCGTTCGGTTGATTTTCAGACAGGCCTTTTCCCTGCGCAGCGCGGGGGCGGGCGCGTTCGGCTTCACGCTTTCGCAGACGGTTCGCGTGGGCGTGTCGCGCGGGGTGTTTTCCAACGAGGCGGGCTTAGGCTCCGCGCCGCTCATCCACGCCTCGGCGCAGACCGATTCGCCGTTCCGGCAGGGGCTCTGGGGCAGCGTGGAGGTGTTCATCGACACGGTGCTCATGGGCGCGGTCACGGCGCTGGTGTTTTTGTGTTCCGGCGCGGCGCAGAGTGCCGCAGCGCCCGCGCAGATGACCGTGCTGGCATTTTCCTGCGTGTTCGGGCGGTTCAGCGGCGCGTTCGTCAGCGTTTCGCTTGCCGTGTTCGCGTTCGCCACGCTCATCGGCTGGGCGTGCTACGGCGAAAAGGGCGCGGCGTACTGCTTCGGCAGAAAAGGCGTCCTCCCCTATCGGCTGGTGTATCTGGCGTGCATCGTGCTGGGCGCGTGCGTCAGAGCCGAAACGGTCTGGGCGCTGGCGGACGTTTTCAACGCGTTGATGGCGCTGCCGAACCTGACCGCGCTGTTATTCCTGCGGAAAGAGATCATCGCGCACATGAAAAAGCCCCGCCTGCCGTAAAGCAAGCGGGGTGAAATACTGTGGGTTGGTTATGCGGATTGTTTCTTGCCGGTGACAACCTTGATCACGGCGAGAACGCCGACCGTCACAGCCATCATGACGGGGGTGACGATGTACCAGTGCTGCAGTGCCGGGATGGCAACGAGCAGGTAGCCGACGAAGGAGATGCCCGCAACCGTCAGAGCATAGGGCAGCTGCGTGGAAACGTGGCTGACGTGGTCGCACTGCGCGCCCGCGGAGGACATGATGGTGGTATCGGAAATGGGCGAGCAATGGTCGCCGCACACGGCGCCTGCCAGACAGGCGGACATGCCGATGATATACAGCTCGGAATCAGCGTTGAAGATGCTGGTGACGATCGGAATGAGAATGCCGAAGGTGCCCCAGGAGGTGCCGGTGGCGAAAGAGAGACCGCACGCCACCAGGAAGATGATGGCGGGCAGGAAGGAAGCGAGACCGCTCGCCGCGCCTTCCATCAGATCGGCAACGTAATACTTCGCGCCGAGCAGACCGGTCATGTTCTTCAGAGCGGTCGCAAAGGTGAGGATCAGAATGGCGGGAACCATGGCGACAAAGCCCTTGGGGATGGATTCCATCGCTTCCTTCACGCTGACCACGCGGCGCGCGACAAGGAAGATGATGGTGAAGATCAGCGCGATCAGACCGCCCCACGGCAGGCCGACGGTCGCGTCGGTGTCGGAGAACGCCTGAACAAAGCCGGCGCCGTTCAGGATACCGCCGTTATAAACAAGAGCGAACACGCACACGCCGATGAGCACGACGATGGGCAGAAGCAGGTCGATGACTTTGCCCTTCGGGTTGCCTTCTTCAGCGTCTTTCGCTTTGTCGGCGTCAGCCGCAACGGTGAAGAGATCGCCCTTGAGCGCGTTGGCTTCAAAGCGCTTCATCGGACCGTAGTTGACCTTCATCAGGCTGATGACGACGACGAAGACCAGCGTAAGCAGGGAATAGAAGTTATAGGGAATGGCGCGGACAAACAGCGCGATGCCCTGCCCTTCATCCGCATAGGAGGCGACGGCTGCCGCCCAGGAGGAAATGGGAGCGATCATGCAGATGGGCGCGGCGGTCGCGTCGATGAGGTAAGCCAGCTTGGCGCGGCTGATCTTGTGGGAATCGGTGACGGGACGCATGACCGAACCGACGGTCAGGCAGTTGAAATAGTCGTCGATGAAGATCAGAACGCCGAGGGCAAAGGTCGCGATCTGAGCGCCGACGCGGGTCTTGATGTGCTTTTGCGCCCAGCGGCCGAACGCCGCCGAACCGCCCGCGCGGTTGACCAGCGCGACGAGAATGCCGAGCTGAACGAGGAAAACAAAGATACCAGCGTTGTCGGCGACCGCGCCGATCAGACCGTCGCTGATGATGTGATCGACCGTGCCGATGGCGGAAAAGCCGGAAGCGAACAGACCGCCCGCCAGAATACCGATGAACAGCGAGGAATAAACCTCTTTGGTGATCAGCGCCAGACCGATGGCGATGAGCGGCGGAACGAGCGCCATAAAGGTGGAGTAATAGGCGCCGGACAGGACCTGACCGGTACCGTCGCAATCCTCACAGGGATCGGTTTCGTACTGATGGGTTTCTTCGTTGAGAGTCGCTACCACGCCGCTGCCTTCGCAGGTGTCGCAGTCGATCATCTTGCCGCTGCCGTGCATGGTGACGCCGAGCACGACCACGAGAACAAGAGCGACCGCAATGGCAACGATCTTGCCGATGAGGCCTTTTTTCATGTGTCTTTCTCCTTTGCTTGTGAATTGGGTTTAACAGGGGCATTGTAACCTTATTTGGGCAAAAAGACAATAGGTTTTTGCCAAAAAGTTAAATTAAAGCAGCATTTCGGTCGTTCCCGCGCCGATCTCCTGAACCACGTCGCCGATCGTGACCGTGGCGGTGCAGCCCGTCGGCACGACGAAGGTGTAGCGAATCTTTTCGCCCTCGACCTGCCAGCCGCTTTCGATCCTGCCGCGGCGGCTTTCCAGCGCCGCCTTGGCGTAGGAGAGGCGTTTATCGGCATACGGACGGAAGAGGATGTGCTTGTAGCCGGGGGCTTTCGGATCGGGATTGATGCCCGCCACGCCGCCGAAGAGCCAGTCGCACACCGCGCCGTAGGCATAGTGATTGAACGAGTTCATGTCCTTGCTCCACATGGTGCCGTCGGGCTTGATGCCGTCCCAATGCTCCCAGATAGTGGTGGCGCCCTGCGTGATCGGGTAGAGCCAGCCGGGATATTCGCGGCGCAGCAGAATGGTGTAGGCGGTCTCGCTGTAACCGTACTGGCACAGAACGTGGTTGAGATAGGGCGTACCGACAAAACCTGTTTTGAGGTGACCGCATTCGCTCACCAAACGGTTGAGCTGAGCGGCAACCTTCGGACGGTCCTCCTCGGGGCAAAGCTCAAACGCGAGGGTCAGCACGCAGCCTGTCTGTCCGTCTACCTTCATCACACCGTCCTGCATATAGGCGCGGCAGAACGCCGCCTTGATCTGCGGGATGCGGGCTTCATAGTAAGACACGTCCACCCCGAGGATATGACCGGCGTCGACCAGAATCTGCGTGGAATAGGCAAAGAATGCCGAAGCGAGCACGTCGTTTTTCGTCTTGTCGTCGTCCAGATTCAGCCAGTCGCCGAAATGCCATTCGCCCTGCCACAGATCGTCGGTCGAATGCTGATCCATATAATCGACCCATTTTTTCATGCTGCGGAACTGACGCAGCAGCAGCGCCTTGTTGCCGTATGCCAGATACATCTGCCACGGGATGATGGTGGCGCAATCCGCCCACGCGGAGGAACCGCCGCCGCGGTCGGAAAAAGTGTTGGGGATAACGTTGGGTACCTGACCGTTGGCGTACTGGTCGTAGATCAGATCTTCCAGCCACTTGTCGAAGAATTTTTCCACGTCGAAGATCAGCGCCGCCGTGCGGGCAAACGCCTGCGCGTCGCCCGTCCAGCCTAAACGCTCGTCGCGCTGCGGGCAGTCGGTGGGAACGTCGAGGAAATTGCCCTTCTGCCCCCAGACCGTGTTTTTGAAAAGCTGGTTGACCATGGGGTCGGAACACTCGAACCAGCCGGTTCGTTTCAGATCGGAATGGACGACCACGGCGGTGAAGTTTTCAAGCTTGACTTCCTCCGGCCAGTTCTCCAGGCGGATGAAGCGGAAGCCGTAAAACGTGTGCAGCGGTTTATGAAGATGCGGCTTACCGTCGCAGATGAAGCGCATTTCCTGCTTGGCGGAGCGCAGGTTCTCGGTGTAGAAATTGCCTGCGGCGTCGAGCACTTCGGCGTGCTTGATGCAGCATTCGTCGCCCTTGCTGCCGCAGATATTGAATTCGACGTAACCCGTCACTTCCTGCCCGAAGTCGATCACGGTCTCGCCCAGCGGCGTAGTGATGATCTTCTGTGCCGCGATGCGCTCATGGGTGATCACGTCTTCGCCCTGCTGCGGGATCAGATAGTTGGATGCCAGCGGAGATTTGACGGCGTTTTTGTCGAAGCTCGGCGTAAAGTTCGCGTCATAGATTTCGCCGTCATAAATGGTGCTGAAACGGATCGGGCTTTCGGAGACCTGCCACGTTTCGTCGGTTTTGATATATTCCACCGAACCGTCCGTTTTGGTAATGGCAAGCGAAGCAATGACAGGCAGGGCGCTGGTTCCGTTGGCGCGGAAGCTGTTGAACGGCGTCCAGCCCAGACCGACGGATATTTCCAGCACGTTTTTGCCGTCTTTCAAGTCAAGTTCATAATTCTGGAACTGGATGCGGTTGGCGTAGCTCGTCCAGCCCGGCGCCATGACCCAGCGACCGACCTCTTCACCGTTGAGGAACGGTTTGTAGGTACCGTAAGCCGAGACCGACCAGACCGCTGATTTCACGTCGCTGCACTCGATCTCCTTGCGGTAGATGGCGACGCCGTTTTCCAGCGGTTCGGGGAGTTCGATGAAATGCGCTTTGTAGATGTGCTCTTTCAAGACAATTCCTCCTCTATTTCATTCAGCCTTTGCTGAGCTTGTTCCCAGGTGTCCATCAACTGTTCGATTCGTTGATTCAATTGTGTGATCTCTTCCGTGAGCGCAAGGACTTTTTCATAGTCCGCGGATACGACGGGATCCTGCAATTCTTCATTTGCCTGCTCAACGCGTTCCTCACAGACCGCGATCTCCTCTTCGGTTTTGCGGCAAAGCGTGGTCAGCTTGCGGCGCTCGCTCTCGCGCTCCTTGTTGAGCTTGTAGGCGTTCACCTTCGGCGCGGCTTTCTCCTGCTTGACGGCGTCCTGCCTGCGCAGCTCCATGCGGCGCAGATAGTCATCGTAATCGCTGCCGAAGGGTTCGGCGCCGTCGGGATTTAGGCGCAGGATGCGGGTGGCGATCTTGTTGATAAAGTAACGGTCATGCGACACGATGAGCATGGTGCCGTTGTAATCGAGCAGCGCCTGTTCCAGCGCTTCGCGCGACGTGATATCGAGATGATTCGTCGGTTCGTCGAGCAGCAAAAGATTGTAGCCGCCGAGCATGAGCTTGAGCAGGGCGACGCGCGCCTTTTCGCCGCCGCTGAGGTCGCCGATTTTGGCGAACACATCGTCGCCGCGGAACAAAAACGCCGCCAACGCGCTGCGCACCTCGGTCTGGCTCAATCGGCGGTAGGCGTCCCAGACTTCGTCCAGCACGGTTTTTTCGTCGTGCAAGCCCTCCAAGCTCTGGTCGAAATAGCCCACGCGGACGTTCTCGCCGAGCTTGCGCAACCCACGGTCGGGCGTATATTGCCCGATGAGCACACGCAGCAGGGTCGTTTTGCCGCAGCCGTTGGGACCGAGCAAAAAGGCTCTGTCCCCTTTTTTGAGCAGCAGATCAACGCCGCTGAACAGCGGTTTGCCGCCGAAACCCTTGGTCAGGTCGTTGCAAATGAGCACGTCGTTGCCGGTCTCGACCGCCGTTTCAAAGTGAAAGTGCAGCGTTTTTTCCTCCGCCTCGGGCTTTTCCAGCCCCTCCAGCAGACGGTCGATGGATTTCTGCTTGCTCTCCGCGGTGCGGATGTTGCGCTCGCGGTTCCACTGCTTTTGCTGTTCGATGATCTTTTCGATGCGATGGACTTCTTCCATCGTGTTGTCATAATGCCGCTGCGCGATCACGCGGTCGCGCTCTTTCTGTTTGATATATTCGGAATAGCCGCCCTTGTAGGCGGTGATCTTTCGATGGTCGATCTCCAAGGTTCGCTCGGTCACGCGGTCGAGGAAATAACGGTCGTGCGAAATGATGAGCGCCGCGCCGCGATAATCGCGCAAAAAACCTTCCAGCCACTCGACGGAATCAATGTCGAGGTGGTTGGTCGGCTCGTCGAGCAAAATCAGATCGGGCTCGGACAGCAGCAGCTTGCCCAGACTCAGCTTGGAGCGCTGACCTCCGCTGAGCTGATCGCAGCGCAGCCCATGCTGTTCCGCCGGAAAGCCCAGCCCGATGAGCGTGGCGCGGGCGCGGCTGCGGCAGGTCAGACCGCCGCGGCGCTCGAATTCTTCCGTGAGGTACAGCATTTCTTCAATGAGCGGCGCGGTGTCGCCGCCCTGATTGATTCGCTCATTCAGTTCCGCCAGCCGCCGTTCCATGGCGAACAGGTCGGAAAAGACGGTCAATATTTCCTCGTAAATCGTTTTGGTCGAACCGGCGCATGCGTGCTGCTCCATGTAACCAACCACGGTGTTTTTACCAGGGTGGATCTCGCCCGAGGTCGGCTCCAGCGAGCGCAGGGCGAGCTTGAACAGGGTCGTTTTGCCGGTGCCGTTGGCGCCGATGAGACCCACGCGCTCACCGTTGGCGATTTCAAAGGACGCGCCCTGAAACAGCACCCGTTCGCCGAACGACATGGTTAAATTTTGCGCGGAGAGAACAGCCATTTGGGTTTCCCTTTCGTGGTTTACAGTCTGCTTTCCAAAATGGTGAGGTCGCCGGAAACGGTGAACGCGCCGGCGCACGCCGGCACGAACACGCCGTCGCCCTTGGTCAGGTCGATCACGGTATCGCCGCACGCGATTCTGCCCTCACCCTCGAGCACCATGAGGTGCGCGAACGAGGTCTCGTCCGTCGCGGCGGTGTATTCTGACGTGATGACCGCCTTTTTGACACGGAACAAATCGCAGGTGAGCAACTCGGTCACGGTTGATCCGTCAAGCTCATCCACTTTACAGCAGATGGGTAGCGACGGGCAGGGAGGCTCGCAGCGGGTCACGTCGAGCGTTTCCTTGATATGAAGCGGTCTCGGACCGTTGCAGCGCGCGTCAAAGCGGTTGTAATCGTAGGCGCGGAAGGTGATATTGGAATTTTGCTGCACTTCGGCAAGTAAAATCCCTTTACAAATTGCATGGAGCGTTCCCGCCTCAATGAGGAAGAAATCGCCTTTTTTGACCTCGACGTAATTCACCACTTCTTCCACACGGTTCTCCGCGATGGCTTGGGCGAATTCCTCGGTCGTGATCTTGTTTTTGAAGCCGTAAATGATGCGCGCGCCCGGCTCGCAATCCATGATATACCAGCACTCGGTCTTGCCGAAACCGCCATTATACTGCTTGGCGTAGGCGTCGTCTGGATGCACCTGAACGGACAGATCGTCCGCCGCGTCAATGAATTTGATGAGCACGGGGAAATCGTCGAACGCTTCGGCTCTCGTGCCCAGAATTCCTTTGCCGCAGGTCTCGATGAGTCGGGACAGCGTGAAGCCGTCGTATTCGCCGCCGTCGACGGTACATTCATGATCGGGAAAACAGGAAAGCATCCACGCCTCGGCGCAGTTTTCCAGATCGGTCTTCACACCGTAGGACTGTTTGAGCTTCTGACCGCCCCAGATGGTGGAAACCGCAAAGGGCTTGAGCTTGAATATCTTCATCTTAGCCTCCCAATATTGCATAAACTCTGTCATATTTGTCCATCCTTCTGACATATCTATCATCGGGAGGTCGCGTATGACGGTCACGGAAATCAGATTCAAAAAAAGGAACGAAAAAAGCGACGACCAGCTTTTGCTGGAAGAACTGCACCGCCTGCACAGAGACCTTGACCACGCCTACAACTGCTTTGAACTGCTCAGCGACGGCGATCTGGTGGAAGCCACCATCTATGAGATCGAAGCGCTTAAGGCGCGCTACCGCCACCTGCTGTGTCTGGCGAAGCAGCGAAACATTCAATCGGAAACGAGGGATATTTATGGGTGCTGAACCCCTGGTCATCCTCTTTGCCGCCCTGTGCGTATGCGTTCTGCTTTGCGTTTGCATCAGGAATCACTGCCTGATCAAAGGGCTGCTGGCAAGCGCCGTGCAGGGCGTTTCCGCGCTGTACGCGGTGCGGCTGCTCGGCTTTGCCATCGGCATTTCGCTGCCGGTGAATTTCTATACGCTCGGCACGGGGCTGGTGCTGGGATCGCCGGGCGTCGCACTCATCTTAGCGGTGCAGACGATCTTCCATCTGCGTTAGCAATTGTATACATATTCTTTGTTCGCTTCTAATGCACATTCCACAAAGCTGCCGTTGACCTCCGCCTTCACGGTCTGTGTGACGGGAGAAAGCAACGTGAACGACGTGACGGCGCCGTTTCGGAACGAAGCGGAAACGGTGAGCTCCCCTCTCGCCCGCAGCCCGCGGAACGAACCGCTCAGGGTGTTCGGCACGGCGGGAAGGAAGGACAAAAAGCCCTCGTGGCTTTGCAGCAGCATTTCGCCGATGGCGGCGGCGCCGCCGAAGTTGCCGTCGATCTGGAACGGCGGGTGGGTATCGAACAGATTGGGCAGCGTTGATTTGGTGAAGAGCGCGCGCAGATTTTCATACGCCCTTTCCCCATTGTGCAGACGGGCGAACAGGTTAATCAGCCACGCACGGCTCCAACCGGTGTGCCCGCCGCCGTGGGACAAGCGCCGGTCGAGCGTAACGCGGATAGCCTTGTAGAGTTCGGGCGTTTCACGCGTGATGGTGCTGCCCGGGTACAGCCCGAAGGCATGGGAAATATGGCGGTGACCGGGTTCGCGTTCCTCGTAATCCTCCAGCCATTCCATGAGCTGACCGTATTTGCCGACCCGCAGCGGAGGCAGCTTTTGACGCGCCGCTCTGGCTTTCTGAGCCAGTTCGGGGTCGAGGTTCAGCAGCTCTTCGGTCTGAATATAGGAATCGAACAGACCCGACAGAATCTCAATATCCATCGTCGGCATCATGCACATGCAGACGACCCTGCCATTGGGCAACAGGTATTCGTTTTCGGGCGACATGGACGGCCCCGTGAGCAAATACCCGTCCTTCGATTCCGTCAGATAATCCAGATAGAACTGAACACTGCTCTTGAGATATTCATAAGCGGTGTTCTTCAAATAGTCAAGGTCGCGCGAATAGAGATAGTGCTCCCACATATGCGACGCCAGCCACGCGCCGCCCATCGGCCACAGACCGCAGAAGCCGTCCGCCGGGGCGCAGAAGCCGTAGATATCGGTCACATGGTGCGTAACCGTACCGCCGCAGTTGTAAAAATCTTTTGCCGCCTGCCGACCCGGGTCAAGCAGCTTCTGATTCATGAAATCAAACAGCGGCAGCGTGCATTCGGGCAGATTCGCCTGCTCTGCCTGCCAGTAGTTCATTTGCAGGTTGATGTTGGTGTGATAATCCGAATCCCACGGGTTGAGCATCCGTTCCGCCCAGACTCCCTGCAGGTTGGCGGGCAGCGAACCCGGACGGCTGGAGGAAGCGAGCAGATATTTGCCGAACTGCCAGTAGAGCGAGATCAGCGAATCGTCCCGCGCGCTCTTTTTGAATTTTAATCGGCTCAGGCGTTTGCCGACGGGGAGCGCGTCGGTATTTTCCGCCGACTCGAACACGACGTCGGAGCGTTCCATCAGCGCGGTGAAATCCGCGAGATGTTCCTGCTTGATCGCATCAAAATCGGCAAGCGTTTTGTTCAGACGAGCCAGGCAAGCCGCTTCAAAATCGGCGCAGCGGTTATCGGTGGAAATGCTGACATACAGCACCGCCCGCGTCGCTTTTTCAACGCGGAGTTTGCCTTTTTCGGCGCTGAGTTCGCCGTCGCAATCCGCTTTGACGCCCACGCAGAAATGATGCGTGCCGTGCGCGGTATGGCAGCGCGCGAACAGCAGCCCGTTTTCGGTTTTCACTTCATCGCAGCACTCGCGCTCAAACGAAACGGTGAAGGACTGCGGCTCGCTGAAGGTATAGGAAACCGCCATCACGTTCTGCGGATAGGACACAAAGCATTCCTGCTCGACGGCGACCTTGCCCTTGCGGTAGGTCACGCGGCTGAGTCCTTGATTGAGCAGCAGATCGCGGCTGTAATTCGTCACGCGCTTTTTGTTGTCAAAGTCCACGAACAGATTGCCCGCCACTTCATAGGAACTGATGCGCTGGAAATCGTCCGCGATATTTTCTTCCGCCCACGCGGCGGCTTCGTCGTTTTTGCCCGCGGCGAACAGGTCGCGGATCTGTCTGACTTTTTCGGGATAATCGGCGGGCACATGATAATCGCCGCTTTCATCCCACACGGTCTCCTCGTTGAGCACCAGCTTTTCGGTGTGGGCGCGCCCGAACACGGACAAGCCCATGAAGCCGTTGCCGACGGGTGAAGAGTTTTCCCATGTTTTGGCGGGATTTTCCAGATGGAGGATATAATCTTTCATCGCACAAATGTCCCTTTCTTTGATTCAGCGTTTGACGCGGGCGTTGCCGCTCCACACGCTCCATACCTGTTCTTCATCGGCAGGCTGCGCGTAATCGGTGAGGAAGGTGGTCGCCAGCGCGCCGGTCGCCCAGCCGAACTGAATCCATTTTTCGCTTTCCCACCCCTTGAGGATGGCGTAGAGCAGACCGCCCACAAAGCCGTCGCCGCCGCCGATGCGATCCAGCACGTGAATTTCACGCGGCTCGACCACGTGCCACACGCCGTTTTCCAGCATGATGGCGCCCCACAGGTGGGTGTTGGCGTTGATAACCTGACGCAGGGTGGTCGCGTAAACGGACGCATTCGGATACTGCGCGCGCACCACTTCGATCATGCCCTTGAAGCTCTCGATCTTGGCGGCGAGGTCTTTGCCGCCCGCCTCCGGCCCCTGAACGCCGAGGCAGAGCTGGAAATCCTCCTCGTTGCCGACTAAAATATCGGCCACGCCCGCGATCTCTTTGAAAATGGCGCTCAATTCTTCCTCGCGCCCCTTCCAGAACGTGGCGCGGTAGTTGAGGTCGAAGGAAATGAGCGTGCCGGTTTTTTTCGCGGCGCGGGCAAGCTCCAGGCAGAACACGCCCGTATCCGGCGACAGCGCGGCGAT
>JAFTEL010000121.1 GCA_017453685.1 Clostridia bacterium | reverse complement strand
GGAAGCCGTGGTCATAGCCGAATGTACGAATCGAGTATGTCAGCGTACCGCCCGCGTCCGGGTACTTGTTCATCAAATAGTGATAGTTCACGCCGATGATCAGCATGACCGCCGCGCCGATCACGATGCCCAGCGCCGTGCCCAGCGGTCCAGCGGCCGGCAGGAACGTGGTGCCCGGCATCACGAACGCGCCCCAGCCCACCGCGCAGCCGAAGGACAGCGCCCAGACGCTCAACGGCGACAGGTAGCGGGTCAGTCCACCGCGATCAGGATTTGCGTGATTGTCCATAAAGGGATACCTCTTTTCGATTGCCCATGCGTGTTGCTCTGCTGAAACGGCATAACTGCCCTTTTACACTATCCGACATCATATCACGACGGGCGGCGGAATACAAGCCTTTCGCGATTGAAATCACCAAAAGCTCCATTCGCCGCGGGTGCGCTCCACGGGATTGCGAGCGTACAAAACGGCAGCGTACAGAACTATCCCCGCTTTCTCCCTGTGACCGTATAGATCATGCCCTTGACCTGTCGGGAATCCACAACGGCAAATCCTGCGGCTGCCATCATTCTCTCGATCCCTTTGCGGTTCGTCGTGCGGCAATCGCCGCTGCGTATCAGCTTAAAAAGGATATGAAAATCTACACGATTGGAAATTTCAAGGTCTCCTCCGCTTTTTTATCCATATAAGCGGGGCATTACCTCAAAAAAGGACTCCGAAGCGTTCTGCTCCGGAGCCCCATTTGTCAGGCTTCTTTTGCCAAAATATCCTGTATTCCTGTTCTTAAGTCCGCGATCGTGTATTGCTTCATTTCGTTCTCCATCGCGGTTTGGATGTCCTTCAGCTTGTCATCCAGAAGCGCATGGATGTTTCTCCCCACGGGGCACTGCGGACTCGGATTCTCATGAAATCGGAACAGGTCTCCGCCCTCCACAGGCTCTATGGCCTGGTATACGTCGTAGAAGGATATTTCCGAAAGGTCTCTTGTCGGCAAGATTCCGCCAGTTCCCCTTGCGACTGTGATCAGTCCGGCACCTTGCAGCTGCGCGAGTATTTTCCGAATGATCACCGGGTTGGTCCCTATGCTCCCCGCGAGGAAGTCGCTCGTAACCTTATACTCGTCCCGAAACGTATCCACACAGGTAAAGATATGCAAAGCCACGGTAAACCGGCTCGATATCTGCATATTACCACCTCCGGCTGCCATTCTACATCATATTCCCTGTCATTTCAACGGTTACATTAGAATTTGCCGTTTTGGTTCTGCCAGGTCTCCTTGGCGGCAAGCGTTTCCATGACGTCCCAGTGCTCCGCGATAAAGCCGTTCTCCACACGGAACAGATCGTAATAGGTGGTCGGAACGCCGCCGAAGGAGCCCTCGCTGCACGCAAGCGCATAGTCGCCGTCGGCAAGCACCATGTGCGTCTTGTCGTAGACCATCGCAATGCCCTGCTTCGCCATCGCTTCCAGCGCCGCGCCGAGTCCGGAAAGTCCGTCAGCGATGGAAATATTGTGCTGAATGTACTTATCGCCGTCATAGTAGGAGGTCAGCTTTTCGGGATGCTCTCCGCGGAGCACGTCGCCCACAAATCCGGCAACGATACGGCGAGTCTCTTCCCGATCAACGTCTTTCTTTTCCAAGGTGCCGTCGATCTGGGTGTGGCCGGAGGGATTGGGAGCGGCGACATTCTGGAGATTATCCCAGTGCTCGTCGATCTTGCCGTCGGCATTGAAATGGAACACGTCGAACGCCACCTGCTCACCGGCTCCGGCGAAATTGTAAACGGTCTGAAGAAACACGCAATCGCCATCCTCAAACGCGCGGATATTGTTGACCGTCGATTTGACGGGCGCCTGCTGAAGCCCCGCAACCGCGGCCACGAATGCGTCGGCGCCGGTGCCGAACGCAAGGTTGTGCTGCTTATACTCTGGGGCGAGCAAAGACTTTGCTTTTTCAAGGTCTCCGGAAACAAATGTGCCGATCAGTGCCAGCGCCTTTTCTTTGTTTGTCATGATAGTGTCCTCCTTCGATTTTTCAAGCCTCATTTAATGTAACCGTCGCGGTTTCATCTTGCATGCACAATATAGCATAGCCGTGTTGTAATGTCAATAGTTACATCAAATTTTTTTGAAAAATCTTTTCCCTGCTGTCACCGGAAAATGAGGGCATTCTGTACGAAGCTGCAGCGGAACGTTGTTCGCAACAAACGCTCTCGTTCCGGTCTCATCGCACGTGGAGAACCGTTTTTCCTCTCGAACCGCCGACCGCGACCTTTTTGAGCGCGGCGTCGACGTCCTTCAACTCAAACACGCCGTCCACCGAGGGACGGATCGCGTGCTGCGTGAGGATATCGGACGCCTCGGCGAGCTGTGCACCGTCGGCGTGGACGAAGATGAAGTCGTAGGTCTGATCGTTCTTCGCCGCCAGCTGATCGTACTTTCTGCCGACGAAGCCGAACGCCAGCTTCATGATCGGCGAAGCGCCGATGCGCTGTCCGAACGCCGTGTTCGGGCCGCCGCGCAGCGATACCAGCCTGCCGCCGCGCTTGAGGATCGAAAACTGCTTTTCCAGCTCCGCGCCGCCCAGCGAGTCGATCACATAATCCACGTCGGAGAGCACCGCGGCATAATCCTCTTTTTTATAGTCGATGAACCGATCCGCGCCCAGCGCTATGACGCGCTCGGCGTTCCTCGCGCTGCCGTTGGTGATGACCGTCAGGCCGTGCGCCTTCGCCAGCGGGATCGCCATCGCGCCGAAGCTGCCCGTGCCGCCGGAGATGAAAATGGTCTTTCCCGCCTGCGCGTCCATCAGTTCCATCGCCTGCATGGCGGTCAGCGCCGTCAGCGGCACCGCCGCCGCTCCCTCGTCGCTCAAGTAGTCCGGAGTCCGGGCAAGCGCCGATTCGTCCACGGCGACATACTGGGCAAACGCACCGATGCGGTCAAGCGGGAGGCGACAGTAGACGCGCTCGCCGGGCTTGAACTTGGTCGCGGACGCGCCGG
>JAFTEL010000120.1 GCA_017453685.1 Clostridia bacterium | reverse complement strand
GCTGCCGGTCGCTGAGATCGTGCGGCCGGAGGTCGGGAGCGTCCACGAGGTCGTCGGAAAGTCAAAGGCCCCGATGAAGCTCATGTATTTTATCCCAATGGGCAGCGCACAGGTCGGCGTCGAACCGGGAGAATGTGAGGTTGTGGAAACATGAAAATCGGAAAAGCGTGTGCTATCTTCCTTCAGATTGACAGCGACAAGTACACGGAGGAAGAAAAGGGGCAGGCCATTTTTCAGGTCGTCCAGATGCCGACGCACAACGGGATCAACAAGGACGCCATGCTGAAGGTGATCGGCTGGCTGCTGCGGCTGGCGTATGAAGTGCCGGCCATGTTGCCGCGCGGCGGCATGAACAATTACGACCGTGTTATGTGCATGACGCCGGAGAAGCTGGCGGAGTTCCTGAAAGAAGCGGAATACCGGCCGCCTTGGGCGGACGCTTTCGGGAAAGAGTGCTGCGACAAGTGCAGGACGGAAACCGTGACCGTGATGGAGGAGCCGCGCAGGACGCTCGAAGTAAATCCGTGCGATTTTACCGACGGCGAGTGCCCGCACGGGTCGGATATTACGTGGTGGCTGTCGCAGGAGATCAAGAAAAAGGGGGCAAAGAAAAATGCCTAAGCAGTACGGGGATGTTTCCACCTATGAAGGGAAACTTGAAAATGTGATGAAGCGCCTCGGCGCAGAGGAATACAACTTCGATTGGAGCAGGACGGCGTGCTGGGTGGAGTTCCGCTATAAAGGGCAGCTTTATCGCTTCGAGCACAGCGTCGAGAACGCAAAGATGCACGGTCAACATATCGTTTACGGGTCGGATGTGTTCGCTCAGGTTGTGCTTGCGTTGGAGGACCTTGCCCGCATGACGGAGCGCGGGATCTATGAACTTCAGACGTGGATTATCGGCATGAAAGCGTTGCCACGACCTGTGGACTTGCCGATGTGCTTCACAATCCTTCAGTTTGACAGCCTGCCGACGGTTGAAGAAGTAGAGGCACGCTATAAGCAGTTGTGCAAGGCGGCGCATCCAGACGCAGGCGGATCGCCGGATATGTTTCAGAGAATCACGGAGGCGCGCGACGCAGCGGTGCAGCATTTGGCGGCGATCGAATGAGCTGCTACGAGTGCAAATGCAACCTTTGCGCAAACAGCTCGGAGCTGACAGGGCGATACTTTACGCCCGGTGAGTGCGATTTCTTTTGCTACACCTGCGACGAGTGCAGGCACTATGACGGAGATTACCGGAAGAAATCAAATCAGCGGAGAGATTGCGAGAAGTACAAAGAGCCGGAGGAGCTTCGGCGGAACAGGACAGAAAGAGCGGCCGCGGAAATGCGGAAGAAGATACATTTAATCAAGTAGGAGGTTATTGCTATGGCAGGAGGAACAAGCGGACTGTTCCCGTCACTGGCGGAGCAGAAAAAGCGCATCGAGGAGGAGCGCAAGGCGGCGGCGCTTGCGGCCGCCGGGAAGATCCCGTATGAAAAGCAGCTGGACGTCTACAACGCCGCAATCAGGGCATGGGGCGTACAAGCTCAATCTTGGATGGTCGTCGAGGAAATGAGCGAGCTTGCAAAAGAAATCTGCAAGCTGCAACGCCGTCCGGCAAAAAGCCTTGACGCGCTCGCCGACGAGATCGCAGACGTGAAGATTATGTTGGAGCAGCTTTGTATCATGCACAACGTTCACCAGCTTGTATATGACCACATGGACAAGAAGATCGAGCGGCTTGCCGAGCGGCTGGGGCTGACGGAGGGTGAGAAATGAGCGCGGACGTGATCGGCGCGTTACATCGGAAACGCAATAATCTTCAAATACGACGTGCGCGCGTGGAGATGGAGAAAAACGACGAACTGCGGCGGATCGACCGCGAGATCGGAGAAATCGACGGCGCGCTCGCAATCCTCAACGATGCCGTCAAGGATTATTTG
>JAFTEL010000119.1 GCA_017453685.1 Clostridia bacterium | reverse complement strand
CGCCCGCAAGCTCGCGGACGAGGGCAAGCTGCTCTTCGGCACGGTGGAGACCTGGCTGATCTGGAACCTCACCGGCGGCAAGGTGCACGTCACCGATTATTCCAACGCCTGCCGCACCATGCTGTTTGACGTGGACAAGCTGGATTGGGACGAGACCCTTTGCGAAAAGCTCGGCATCCCGATGTCCATTCTGCCCAAGCCCGTGCCGTCGAGCATGCACTACGGCGACGTGGCGGCGGGTATTATCGGCCTTGAAAATCTGGCGGGCATCCCCATCTGCGGCGCCATCGGCGACCAGCCCGCGGCGCTGTTCGGTCAGGGCTGCTTCAAGCCCGGTCAGGCGAAGAACACCTACGGCACCGGCTGCTTCCTGCTGATGAACACGGGCGACAAGCGCGTGGAAAGCAAGAACAACCTGCTCTCGGGCGTCGCCTGGGGCATCGGCGAGGAAGTGACCTACGCGCTCGAAGGCAGCGCCTTCAACGCCGGCTCGGTCATCAAATGGATGCGCGACGAGCTGCACATGATCGATTCCGCGCCCCGCTGCGACGAACTGGCGGAAAGCGTGCCGGATGCGAACGGCATCTACCTTGTGCCCGCGTTCACGGGCTTAGGCGCGCCCTATTGGGATATGTATGCCCGCGGCTGCATCGTGGGGCTCACCCGCGGCGTGAACCGCGCGCATTTTGCCCGCGCCGTGCTGGAAAGCATCACTTACCAAATGACCGACCTGCTCGAAGCCATGATGCAGGACGCCGAGATCGAGCTGAGCGAGCTGCGCGTCGACGGCGGTGCGAGCGTGAGCAACATCATGCTGCAGATTCAGGCCAACATGATCCGCACCAAGGTCGACCGTCCTAAGACGGTCGAGACCACCGCGCTGGGCGCCGCTTATCTGGCGGGGCTTTGCGTCGGCTTCTGGAAGGACACCAACGAGATCGAACAGAACCGTGAAGTCGACAAGGTGTTCTGGCCGGTGATGGATTTCGACACCCGCAACCGCCTCTACAAGGGCTGGAAAAAGGCCGTGGAAAGAGCGCGGCACTGGGAAGAAGAATAAATTCGGAATTCGCAATTCGGAATTCGGAATTAAATAATATTCGGAGCGGAGCGACCCGCAATTTCGCATTCCGCACTCCGCATTTCGCATTAGAAAAGCGGAGCGACCCTTAATTCCGCATTTCGCATTCCGCATTCCGCATTATAAAAAGGAGTGTATAAAAATGGCAAAAATTGTTGTTGACTGGAAAACCATTCATGATTTCATGGTGGATGCGTTCAAGGGCGTCGGCGTTCCGGCGGACGACGCGGAGATCGTGGTCGACGTGCTGCTGGAATCCGACCGCCGCGGCATCGAATCCCACGGCTGCAACCGCTTCAAGCCCATCTACATCGACCGCATCAACGCCGGCATCCAGCAGCCCGTGACCAATTTTGAAATCGTCAAAGAAACCGAAACCACCGCGGTGGTCGACGGCCACGACGGCATGGGTCAGGTCATCGGCTACAAGTCGATGAAAATGGCCATTGAAAAGGCGAAGAAATACGGCATGGGCATGGTCGTCGTGCGCAATTCCTGCCACTACGGCATCGCCGGCTATTATGCCACCATGGCCGCCAAGGCGGGCTGCATCGGCATGACCGGCACCAACGCGCGCCCCTCCGTCGCGCCGACCTTCGGCGTGGAAGGCATGTTCGGCACCAACCCGCTGACCATCGGCATCCCCACCGACGAAGATTTTGATTTCGTCATCGACTGCGCCACCTCCATCACCCAGAACGGCAAGATCGAGTATTATGAGCGCATCGGCGAAGACGTCCATCCCGGCACCGTCATCGACATCGACGGCAACCCCGTGGAAGGCGACGCGGGCGTAGCGCTGAAAAAGATCCGTCAGGGCACTGCGGCGCTCACCACCCTGGGCGGCATCGGCGAAGCCCTCGGCGGCTACAAGGGCTACGGCTACGCCATGGTCGTGGAGCTGCTCTCCTCCATCCTGCAGGACGGCAACTACGGCAAGATGCTCGACGGCAAGGACGCCGACGGTAAGCTCGTTCCCTATCATCTGGGTCACTTCTTCATCGCCATCGACACCGACCACTTCCTCGGCGAAGACCTTGCCCGCAAAAAGGCCGGCGAGATCATCCGCACCGTCCGCGCCTCCAAGAAGGCTCCGGGTCAGGATCACATCTATTCCGCCGGTGAAAAAGAGTGGAACGTCTGGCTGGCCCGCAAGGACAGCGGCGTGCCGATCAACGAAGCCGTGCAGAAGGAAATCAGCAAGGTGCGCGACGACCTCGGTCTGAGCTATGTTTTCCCGTGGGACAAAAAATAATGCGGAATGCGAAAGGCGGAATTCGGAATTGATTCCCCGAAAGCCGCAGCATTCCCAAGAAAAGTCAAACAAATTAAGAAAACCCAAAGAGTAGAATAATGAATTCGGAGCGAAGCGACCCGCAATTCCGAATTCCGAATTGATAACCCGAAAGCCGCAGCGTTCTCAGGAAAGGCTAAACAGATAAAAAGCGAAAGAACAAAGGAAATCAATTCGGAGCGAAGCGACCCGCAATTCCGAATTCCGAATTTCGCATTAAATTTGCAAAGGATGATAAATGATGGACTATCAAAAAGAATCCCTCCGCCTTCACTATGAGTGGAAAGGCAAGCTCGAAGTCACGGCCCGCGCCAAGGTCGACAACAAAGACGCGCTTTCGCTGGCCTACACCCCCGGCGTTGCCGCGCCCTGCCTGGAGATCCAGAAGGACGTCGACAAGGTCTATGAGCTGACCCGCCGCTGGAACACCGTCGCCGTCATCACCGACGGCACCGCCGTTCTCGGTCTGGGCGACATCGGTCCCGAAGCCGGTATGCCCGTTATGGAAGGCAAATGCGTGCTGTTCAAGGAGTTCGGCGGCGTTGACGCCATCCCGCTTTGCGTGCGCACCAAGGACGTGGACGAGATCGTCAACGTGGTCACCCTGCTCGCCGGCAGCTTCGGCGGCGTGAACCTGGAAGACATCGCCGCGCCCCGCTGCTTCGAGATCGAGCGCAAGCTCAAGG
>JAFTEL010000118.1 GCA_017453685.1 Clostridia bacterium | reverse complement strand
TTGAAACCTTGAAAACCCTTGAAAATACGGGACTTTTCCGGTTTGTCGTTATTATACCGTAAGGGCACACCTTCGCCACGACCGCCTTGGAGCACGGCATGGACGTGAAAACGCTCTCTGCCATCATCGGCCACATCTCGTCGGCTACGACGATTGATATCTACAGCCACATCACCGGCGCCATGCAGCGGCAGGCCGCGCAGAAAATCGAGCGCGGGATCGGCCACAGCGAGGCGCATGAGGCCCACGAGACGCTAGGGGACCAACTTCCCACAACCGCCCGTAAGCCCACCGTTCGCCCCGTACAAGGGCAAGGTGCAAAAGCCCGGCACCGGCGGGATCTACGAGCTGAACGACCACCTGTATGAAGGCCGCTATTCGCCCACCAATGCCCAAGGTAAGCGCGAGGTCCATACGGTCTACGCCAAGACGAGAGAGGAGTGCGAGGCGCTGCTAGAGAAGATGATCGTCGAGGTGCGGGAGCGGATTAAGGAAGAGAAGCGGAAGATGAAACCGTAAGCATCTGGGAGTGAATAAAGATTTGTGCAAAGGGGATTATTCCCATTTTGTGTGCAACCTTATGCTTTGAAATATCAGAACATCGTACAAAAAACTAGATCGCAGAAAACAAAGAAAAAGCGAGTTACAAATACTTGGATCTTTTCCAGATAAAGGTTTATTCTTCGTCAATCCTTGAGTAGCGGATGCTTTGGCAGTATGTAGCTTCACTTGCAATTTCATCAATTCTAGAGTGGATAGATACATATTTATATAGCTTTGTTTCAATTCCCCTATTATTGTATTTTTCACTTTTACCATACAAATATGGTGATGAATCTATAACCAAATCTGCAAACCAGCCGCTTTTATCAAACACTTTCAAAAGGGTTCTGTTGTCTTTAGCTTCTATTTGAGGAATCGGATAATTCAAAGCTTTCGCAGCCTCTACCAAAGTATTATAAACCTCCACATCAATAAATAAATAATTACCAGAAAGATTGGCTCTGCTTCCACTCTCTTCCATGATAAAAGCTTTAGAAAATGCTGTATTCATCTGAAATTCTGAGGGGAAGTATGCTATAGTTCGTTTTGAAGAAATGTCAAATGAAGAGTTGCTAGAGTCATATGAAAAACGCTGACCAAATGTAATAATTCCGCGTATGCCAGGAAAACCTATTCTTTTATCATAATAATTGATCGATTCGAAATCATTAATTACCCCCTCAAGAAAAATCAAAGCATCTTGATAACTATCAGCAGAAGCTAAGTCGAAGTCGATTGTGCTGGCAAAACCATCGTTAAATGTTAGTCTTGTACCAACAGGTTTTGCAGACCAGCTACTTGTAAAACCAGTTCTAACATTTTTAATTCGCTCGTAATTACGGCGGCATCTTTCGTCATTGAGATTCCAATGTGAATCCACAAAAGGTTTTCCATATCCCAGTAAATCATACCAACAACAAAAACAATTCTTTATTTCATAGTCGCTACACTCTATATTCATTTCGGACCTCCTGATTAAAAAATGCAAATAACAATGTTGGATAGTTCACCACAAGAAAAGCCGCAGAGAGGCGATCCCTGCGGCTTTTCTGCGGTAAAAACCGCCTTTTTGGTCCGAGTGACTGGTTTCGAACCAGCGGCCTCGTGGTCCCAAACCACGCGCTCTACCATCTGAGCTACACCCGGATATTCGATTTTCTTATTCTGCCGTTGTGGTCAAAGATGTGGTCAAACGGCGGTTTTGGGAGTTTTTGCGGAAGGGATAAAGCGCCAAAACCCCAGTGTTTGCAAGGGGTTGCGGGCTTTCGGGTTTTTCCCGAACCTGGGGGGTGTTACATGCTCCCAAAGCAGGCGCGCTACCAACTGCGCTACACCCCGTTTTTCGGTTGTCACAACTCCGTATTATAGAAAAAATGCGAAGCGATGTCAAGCACTTTATGCGCGCAGAAAACAGCCCCGAACGGTAGGCTTCGTTCGGGGCGCTGGCTTTATTCGGCTTCGGTGATCTCGATGGAATCGATCGTCACCTTTTCAATGGGCTTGTCGTGGAGGTTGACGTCCACGGCGGCGATGGCGTCGACCACGTCCATGCCGTCGAACACCTGCCCGAACACGGTGTGCTTGAAATCCAGCCACGGCGTGCCGCCGACCGCCTCATAGTTGGCGACGGTCTCGGCGGGGAACCCGCGGTTGGCGAGGCGCTCCATCTGGGTGAGCAGGCTCGGCTCGACCTCTTTGGCCTGCACGATGAAGAACTGGCTGCCGTTGGTGCCGGGGCCCGCGTTTGCCATGGAGAGCGCGCCGCGCAGGTTGTGCAGATCGACGCAGAATTCGTCCTCAAACGGTCTGCCCCAGATGCTTTCGCCGCCGCGGCCGGTGCCCTCGGGGTCGCCGCCCTGGATCATGAAATCGTTGATGACGCGGTGAAAGATCAGCCCGTCGTAATAGCCGTTTCTGGCGTGGGTCACAAAGTTTTCAACGGTTTTCGGCGCCGCTTCGGGGAACAGGCGGATTTTAACAACGCCCATCGAGGTGTTCATCACGGCGATGAGTTCGCCCGCCTTCGGCTTGTCAAGTTGAGCGATCATAGGACAAGTTCCTTCCTTCTTACTTTTTCGCCTCGGTCGAGGTCTCGGCCTTGGTGAACGGGTTATAGGTATAGAATATGATGCGGCAGTTCGGTCCGGTGATGTCGTTCTTCTTAAAGAATTCGTCGCCGTACCAGGTGATATACACATACAGCCCGCTGCGCACGCCCAGCCAGCTGGCGTTGTAGTTACATTCCGTGGCAGTCTTTTTGAATTCCGGCTCCTTGGCGACGATGGCGTATTCGGAGGTGCTGTAATAGGCGAAGCCCGCTTCTTTCAGTTCGCCGACGTAATCTTTGAAAGCGTCGTAATCCATGCCCTTGAATTCCCACTGGTAGACGTAGCCCTTGGCGTCTTTGCCGGTGTTGGTGCGCGTGAGCTCCGCGTCGGGCTTGGGCACGGTGCCGAACAGCTTGCTGTCTTCCCCGGGCAGGGTAGGGCCGTTGTTCGCGGTGGTGGCTTCGTCGTCCGGCTTGTCTTTTTTCGAGCACGCCGCCAGCGAAACGAGGGTGATGAGCGCCAGAAGCGCCGCGATGATCTTTTTCATGATATCATTCCTTTGTTTGGGATTACGACTATTATATATAAATCGCCGCTGTTTTGCAAGAGCTTTTGTGCAGATAAAAAAGAAGCGCTTCGCCGTTGGCGGCAGGCGAGGTGCATCTTTTTGTGCCGTTAAGGCTTCCCCTTGAGGGGAAGCTGTCAGCCGGAAGGCTGACTGTTGAGGTGGAAGCAGCACTTTTATATACACCAACGGCAGCCAGCTGTGAATAACGCTTCCACCTCATCCGCTTCACTGCGTTCAGCACCTTCCCATCAAGGGGAAGGCGTTCCGTCGCCGTTGGCGGCATCTGACCTTGCGGCAAGCATGTATGCTTGCCCTGCTGACGCCGACGGAGGAGCGTAGGGGCAGCATATATGCTGTCCGCCTGTCGCTTTCATCACCTCTGCCCTCTGAACGAAAAAAGGACCTGCCGAAGCAAGTCCTTTTGCTCTGTTTCGTCACTCAAGAACGTAGACGTTCACGTTCTTTCTGCCCCACTGCACGCAGTCGTCGTAGCTGTCCATATAGACGTCCACGATGGTGCGGCCGTCATAGATGAAGCCGCCGGTGTCCGCCGCGATGGCGTAGCCGTAAACCGTGCCGTCCGTGGCGACGATATACAGCTTGGAGCCGTAGGGGATCTTTTTGGGATCGACCGCGACCAGACCGACCGCCGGTTTGCGGCCTGTGGCGGTGCTGGTGCCGCCGGTGTAGGCGGTGCCGCTGCCGGAATAAACGGTCTTATAGTGCTTGGGCACGCCGTTCGCGTCGAGTTCCACGGTGCCGAGCTTGGAGATCGGCGTACCTTTGGCTTTGACGTTGTAGGCTTTCTTGGTGCCGACCGCGGTGACCTGCGTGACGGGCTTTTTGACGACCTTTTCCGCCACCTGCACCGTGTCGAGCAGTTTGCCGTTGACGTATTTTTCGCGGTAAGTCACTTCGTTCTGACCGTTTTCGCCCTTGGTGGTCACTTTCGTTTCGCCCTTGGGCAGACTGCCGTCTTTCTTGATAACGGAATCAAAGGGAACGGTTTTCAGTTCGGTGCGCTCTTTGTAGACGACCTCGTCCACAAAAATGACCAGACCGCCGGAAACGGCCTCGTTCAGGTCGAGCGACACCACGTCGTTCTTGCCGACGGTGACGCCCGCTTTTTTCAGCGCGTCAGCCACGGTGCCGACCGCCATCTGCAGGGAGATGTTTTTGCCGTGGTAGCGCACCGTCAGCGGGAAGGCGCGCGCGACGGAAATGATCATGCCGTCCTGCACGGGGGTGGTCTCGCTGTAATTCACCAGATCGCCCTTGCCGACGGTCACTTCCGCCAGCTCAATGGCTTCGGCGACGGTGCCGTCAAAGGTGAAGTAAACCGTGCCGCGCTCATCGTTCACGCCCACGAGCTTGGGGCGGATGATGGTAATGGCGCTCTCGTCGCTGCCGGGGAGGAACCTGCTGTCGTCGATCCTGTCATAGACAGAAAAGGCGACGCCTGCCTCGGCGAGCACGTCTTTCACCGTTGTTTTGTCCGTATATACCGTTGTTAAGGTTTTGCCATCGTAGAGGTCAACATAGTAGTGAGCGTCGTCGCTTGCCATGGCGTGCAGTGTGCCGCACAGCAGCGTGATGACCAGCACGGCGGCGAGCATACGCTTGGATATGCCAACAACCCAATAACGGTCTCTGATTCGTTCTGACATCGTGTTTTCTCCTTCGCGTGTCAATCGGAAATCGTCGTTCGTGCTTTGTTCAACTTATGACCCGGTCAAGGCTATTATCAACCGGTGTTTGCCAATTATAACGATGGCTTGACGAATTGTCAAATCATTTGGAAACGGAATTTTGTGCAGTTTGCACAAACAAATCCGCACAAAAACAGGAATTTGCCTTGGATTCCGCGTGTTCTCATTCGGAAATATCGCGGTTTTTTGTGAAAAACCGAAAAAGTTACAAATGGTTACAAATCGGCGCAAAACAACCGTTTTAGACTCGTACGAGAAAAATAAACGGGCGAAAAGTCCGAAATTTGACCGATGTGAATTTCGTGAAAACGGGGTGAAAAACAGCGAAAAAGCAAGCAGAATCAAGGCGTTTTGAGCGTCCTGACTCTGCTGTTACAAAATTGTTTCAAAAATGACAAAAACCACTTGATTTTTCCCTTATCTTGTGGGGTCGGGGCGGATTACGCCCGATTATGTCAAGATATGGGCATTATCCCTCCGTCTTCGGCAAAACGGGCTCCAGCGCGCGCTGCAAAATGCCGTTGAGGTGCGCTAAGAGGATGCCGTAATTGGTCACGGGCACGCCCGCGTCGCGCGCGGATTGCAGGCGGGCTTTCATCTCGCGCTCATTGATCATGCAGCCGCCGCAGTGCACCACCAGCGCGTAGGGCGACAGGTCGTCGGGGAATTCCGTGCCGGAGGTGAAGGCGAAGTTCAGCTTTTTGCCCGTGCGCGCGGTGAGGAGCCCGGGCAGCTTGACCGTGCCGATGTCGTTGCATTGGCGGTGGTGGGTGCAGGCCTCGGCGATCAGCACCGTGTCGCCGTCCCGCAGCTCGTTGATGGCGAACGCGCCGTCGGCGGTCAATTGCAGTTCGCCCTTGTAGCGGGCGAAGAGAATGGAAAACGAGGTCAGCGGAACGTCGGTCGGGATCAGATCTTTGATCTTGCCGAACGCCTGCGAGTCGGTGACGACCAGCCTGGGCGGCCGCTTCAGGGCGGCGAGCGCCTGCTCAAGCTCGGTTTCCTTGACCACCACGTTGATCGCGCCGTGGTCGAGCACGTCGCGGATGGTGTTCTGCTGCGGCAGGATCATGCGCCCCTTGGGAGCGGATTCGTCGATGGGCGTGACCAGTACCACCACGTCGCCCGCCGCGACCAGATCGCCCAGCAGCGTCTTGTCGGTTTTGATCGACTGCATCAGCCGCGCGACCCGTTCTTTCAGTTCAAACATGCCGTCGCCGTTCAGGGCGCTGACATAGATTTCGTGTTCGCCCGCCGGCGGCACAACGGGCAGTAGGTCCGCTTTATTATATACCATTATATAGGGGATGCTTTTGGCGCGAAACGCGTCGAGCAGCGTTCGGTCGTTTTCGCGCAGACCCACGGCGGCGTCCACCACCAGAACGGCGACGTCGGTTTTGTTCAGCGTCTGCTTCGCGCGCTTGACCCGCATTTCGCCCAACTCGCCCTCGTCGTCGATGCCGGGGGTGTCGATGATGACCACGGGCCCCAGCGGCAGCAGCTCCATGGCTTTGGTCACGGGGTCGGTCGTGGTGCCCTTCACGGCGGAGACCAGCGAGAGCTTCTGGTTGGTGAAGGCGTTGACCACGCTGGACTTGCCCGCGTTGCGCATGCCGAAAAAGCCGATGTGGACGCGTTCGGCGGAAGCGGCGGCGTTCAGACTCATGTTGATATTCCCCTCTCAAGAGTGGTCAGCCTTCCCCTTGAGGGGAAGGTGCCGAACGAAGTGAGGCGGATGAGGTGGAATCATTCAGATCAACGCCTCTGCGCGGCTACACCTCATCAGTCACTCCGTGACAGCTTCCCCTCAAGGGGAAGCCAATGTAAATCATCTGTTTAACTGTTTTTCAGAACCGGAAATCTCTCTTGTTCGAGTGCATGATGTCGTCGATATTCTTGGCGGCGATGGCGCGCACCTTTTCGTTCGGGATTTTCTGCAGTTCGCGCTGCAGCATTTCCTTGCCGATCGCGCGCGTTTCCTCGCTCGCGTAATCCGTCAGGTATTCCGCCAGCGTCATCAGCGCGTTGGGGTGGCAGCAATTCAGAATTTGCCCCGCCTTGCACAGGCTCATGAAGCGGTCGCCCGTGCGCCCTTCACGGTAGCAGGCGGTGCAGAACGACGGAATGTGGTCGAGCTTCATCAGCCAGCGCACCACCTCGTCGAGCGTGCGCTGATCGGACACGTCAAACTGCTCGGAATCGTGCGGACGTTCCTCTTCCGTGTAGCCGCCGACCGAGGTGCGCGACGCGCCGCTGATCTGCGACACGCCGAAATCCAGCACCTTGCCGCGCACGGCTTCGCTCTCGCGCGTGGAAATGATGATGCCCGTGTAAGGCACGGCGACGCGCACGCAGGCGACGATCTTGGCAAAGAGCTCGTCGGCGAGGCTGTTGTCGAACACGTCGGGGTCGATGTCGTCGGCGTGTTTGACTCGCGGAACACTGATGGTATGCGGTCCCACGCCATGGACTGCTTCGAGGTGCTCCGCGTGCATCATCAGCCCGGCGAATTCATATTGATAGCCCTCCAGCCCGAACAGAACACCCAGCCCCACGTCGTCGATGCCGCCGTCCATGGCGCGATCCATCGCCTCGGTGTGGTAGTCGTAATCGTGCTTCGGCCCCGTGGGGTGAAGCTGCAGGTAGCTTTCCTTGTTATAGGTCTCCTGAAAGAGGATATACGTGCCGATGCCCGCGTCTTTCAGCTTGCGATAGTTTTCGACCGTGGTCGCGGCGATATTCACGTTCACGCGGCGGATGTCGCCGTTTTTGTGGTGGACGGAATAGATGGTTTTGATGCAATCTAAAATGTACTCGATGGGGTTGTTCACGGGGTCTTCGCCCGCTTCGATCGCCAGGCGCTTATGCCCCATATCCTGCAGGGCGATCGTTTCGGCGCGCACCTCCTCCTGCGTGAGCTTTTTGCGGGCGATATGCTTGTTTTTGAGATGATAAGGGCAGTAGACGCAGCCGTTGACGCAGTAATTCGACAGATACAGCGGCGCGAACATCACGATGCGGTTGCCGTAAAACGCCTGCTTGATCTCGTTGGCAAGGCGGTAAATCTCTTCGTTTTTTTCGGGAATGTCGCACGCCAGCAGCACCGACGCCTCGCGGTGGGTCAGCCCCGCGCAGGTGCAGCCGCTGCCGTTCTTTTTCGGGCGCGCCTTTTCCAAAAGGGAATCAATCAGTTCGGCGTTGTGCTTGTTGGCGTTCGCGTAAGCGACGGTCGCCAGAATTTCCTCGTGGTTGATGAATTCCTCCGCGTGGAGGGATTTGGGATCATAAATTGCCATTTTTCTTAATATCTCCTCTGTCAGTAACGATTTCAAAACCGATGGAACGCATCCGCGCGTTCAGGCAGTCCTTGCATTGCGCCGATTCCTCACCGGTACAAATTTTATTGTTGTAAAGCTCATATTTTTTGCGCACCGCCGTGGGCGACAGGTTGGGCATGACCACGTTTGCACCCGCTAAAACGCCTTTTTCGCGCCCGCGCGGGTCGACGGTGCCCAGCGCCGTGGTCGCGGGCAGGAGCAGATTCGGTTGGATCAGCCGCAGGAGCGAGAGCAGATAGCAGGTCTGCCCGACCGTGCCCGCGGGTTCGGCGGCAAACGGCGTGGCGCGGTGCGGGATGAACGGGCCGATGCCGCACATGTCGGGACGGAACTCTTCGACGAATTTCAGATCCTTCGCCAGCGTCCGCGCGGTCTGATAGGGCGACCCCACCATGAACCCGCAGCCGACCTGAAAGCCGATCGCTTTTAAGTCGTGCAGGCACTTCATGCGGCGGTCGAACGACAGTTCGGCGGGGTGCAGCTTTTCGTAGTGCGCCTTGTCGGCTGTCTCGTGCCGCAGCAGATAGCGATCCGCGCCCGCGTCGAACATCGCCTGATAGTCGGCTTTTTCAAATTCGCCCAGCGACAGCGTCACCGCGCAGGCGGGGTGCCGCCGCTTGATCTCGCGCACCAACGCGCAGATGCGGTCAACGCTGACGCAGCCTTCGCCGCCCTGCAGCACAAAGGTGCGAAAGCCCAGCTCGTACCCTTCAGCGCAGCAGGCAAGGACGGTTTCGTCGTCGAGCGAATACCGTTCGCACGTTTGATTCGATCGGCGCAGCCCGCAGTAGTAGCAGTCGTTGCGGCAAACGCTGCCGATCTCGATCAAGCCGCGCACGAAAATGCTGTTTCCGTAGACCGCGCGGCGCGCCTCGTCGGCGAGCGCGGCGGCTCTTTGCGCCAGAGCGGGCGTCTGCCCCGCGATCAGGGCTTCGTATTCGTCGAGCGAAAGGCGGTGGGCTTCGCTCAGCCGCTCCAGCAGTTTTTCGGCATTATTCATTGCCCGTCACGTTGGAGTAAGCGGTCTTGACGCTCACGCCGTCGATCCCGCCGAGCTTGCCCGCCAGCGCCGCGATCGTGTCCTGCGGCGCGTCGAGCGCGATGGAAACGATGTTGATGTTCCTTTGGCGGTAGGGCAGCCCCATGCGCCCGATGATGAAGTCGCCGTATTCGTGCAGCAGCTTATTCAGCGGCTCCACGGCTTCGTCCTTTTCCACAATGATCGCCATGACGGCAACGCGCGTGTTCATGTTGGTACCTCCCAATTCGGAATTATGAATTCGGAATTTGGAATTACGGGGGTCGTTTCGCTCCGATTATGTGTTCCTGCATCATCTGACCGAACATGCAGCGGAACAATGAACGAAATCATCCTTGCACCAATAATGGCAAAAAGAATAATTCCGAATTTCGCATTCCGAATTTCGCATTAAAAAACAGCCTGCCCCAAAAAGGAGTGGCTGTTTTCTTTCAATCGCTGTGCTTGCCAATCCCTTTCCGTCAGAGGCGAAAGCCCCTTGTTGTCAGGTTGCCCACAGTATAGCATACCCTTTCGGTTTTTGCAACAAAAAAAACAGAACCCTTGCTTTTTCCTGAAAAGATACTATAATACTGTTTTTGGAATCGAAAGATATGACGAAAAGGAAGTTTTCTTGATGATCGCACTGCTCAACGTCGCGTTTGCCCTGCTGGCGGGGCTGATGATGACGCGTTTATTCAACAAATGGCACCTGCCCGACGTGACGGCGTTCCTCGTTTCGGGCGTGTTGATCGGGCCGTTCTGCCTCGGTCGCCTCGGCGTGCCCGGGCTGGGGTTCCCGACCTATGACGACGTCGCGGCGCTGAGCGTCCTTTCCAACGTCGCCATGGGCTTCATCGCGTTTGCCATCGGCAACGAGTTCCGCCTCGAATCGCTGAAAAAGACCGGACGGGCGGCGCTGATCATCGGCGTCGTGCAGGCGTGCGTCGCCAGCGCGCTGGTCGACCTTGCGCTGCTGGCGTTCCATTGGGCGCGCCCCGACCTGCTTTCCGCCCCCGCGGCGATCACCCTCGGCGCCATTGCGGCGGCGACCGCGCCCGCCGCCACGTTGATGGTCGTGCGGCAGTACAAAGCGCACGGTGAGCTGACGGGTTTGCTGCTGCCTATCGTCGCGCTGGACGACGCGGTGGGTCTGATCGTCTTCGCCGTTTCCTTCGGCATCGCCCGCGCGCTCAAATCGGGGCAGGTGAATCTGCTCTCCATTATCGTGGAGCCGCTGGTCGAGATCGTCTGTTCGCTGCTGCTCGGCGCGGCCGCGGGTTTCCTGCTCACCAAGCTGGAAACGATGTTCCACTCCAACACCAACCGCACCTCGATGACCATTGCTTTCGTGCTGCTCACCGTCGCGCTCTCTTCCCTCAAATTCAGCGTCGGCGGCGTGAACGTCGGCTTTTCTCCGCTGCTCGTGTGCATGATGCTCGGCACGCTGTTCTGCAACGTCAGCCCGCTTTCGGACGACCTGATGAACCGCGCCGACCGCTGGTCACGTCCGCTGCTCGCCGTGTTCTTCGTCATCAGCGGCGCGGAGCTTCAACTGGAAGTGTTCGGCAAGCCCATGCTCGTGCTCATCGGCGTGATCTACATTTTCGCCCGTTCCCTCGGCAAATACTTCGGCGCCTTCGGCTCCGCTCGTCTGGTGGGGTGCAGCAAAAGCGTGGTCAAATATCTGGGCGTCACGCTGCTGCCGCAGGCCGGCGTCGCGCTGGGCATGTGCGTCACGGCGCAGGCGCTCGGCGGGGAGGACGGCACGCTCGTGCGCAACATCATCCTCTTCTCCGTTCTCATCTATGAGCTCGTCGGTCCGCTGATGACCAAACAGGCGCTCAAGGCGGCAGGTGAGATCAGCGACGACCCACAGAAGATCGTCGACCGCCGCAGCGCGCAATAAAAATAACCGCCGTGCTGTGCAGCATGGCGGAAAAAGAGAAACAGTTTTATTTGATCCGGTTTTGAATATCCTCAACAGACGGCAATTGTTTTTCAAAGGATGCGGGCAAATGACTGGTGATTTTGTATTCACTCACGCCGATCGGTTTTGACATATCGCGCAGAGAGTATTCCGCCACAACGTCATTTTTGCTTTTGCAAAGCAACAACCCGATCGACGGATTGTCCTGCTCCGTTTTGACGAGTTCATCAACGGCGGAAAGATAAAAGTTCAGTTTACCTGCATATTCCGGCTTGAATTCACCGGTCTTCAGTTCGATCACAACGTAGCAGTGCAGATTGATATTGTAAAAGAGCAAGTCAATATAATAATCATCCCCTGCTACATTGAGATGATATTGCTCGCCGACAAACGCAAAGCCCGTGCCGAGTTCCAGCAGAAGCTTGGTGACGTCCTGTACGAGGGCGGTTTCAATATCCTTTTCCAACACATCCTCTTTGAACGGAATGAAATCAAAGATATAAGGATCTTTCATTGTTTGAACCGCTAACTCGCTTTGCGGGGAAGGCAGGCGGCTTTCAAAATTGGAAACCTTATCGGCAAGCACCTGACGTTCATATAGGCCGCTTTCAATTTGATGGATCAGGACGCTGTGAGACCAACCGTTTTCAATCGTTTTGCGCAGGTACCATGACCGCACGTCCGCATCTTTGACTTTTTCCATGATAGCGATATTGTGAGACCAGGGAATTCGTGCAGACACTGTCTGCACAAATTGTTCATCCGGATAAGTTTCCGCGAATTTTGCCATGTATTTCAGGTTCCTGACCGAGTAGCCTTTGGTATGAGGAAACGCTGTCGCAAGGTCTGTTGCGAGGCTGTCAATGAACTTGTTTCCCCATGTTTTATAGGTGTTAATGATCCGACCAATATGGTAATAAAGCACGATCAGCTCTTTATTCACGTCAGCCGTGGCTTTGTATCTGGCTTTGGCTATTTCCTGCTTGACAGATTCAATCATTTCAAAATAGTCGTTATCGTTCAGCAGCATAAGGCGCTCCCTCCGAAAAACTCTTAAGACTTTTCTTCTTAACTTGCAAGGTAATTGTATCACAAGACCTGTATGCTTACAAGAAAAAACTTGTTCAGCAACAGGCAAAAGCCGTTGAAAACGACAGGACGGTATGCTATCATCAAAGCAACCGTTGACAGATTCGAGGTGGACGAAATGAATTTCAGATTTATCGTCACCGCCGCGCCGTACGGCGCCGTGGGCGACGGCAAAACAAACGACTCGGCGGCGATTCAGGCCGCCATCGACGAAGCGCACCGAAACGGCGGCGGCACGGTGATTCTGCCGGCGGGCAAGGTGTTCCTCACCGCGGGGCTGGTGCTGCGCAGCTTTGTGACGCTGCTTTTCGAGCCGGGCGCTGAGCTTTTGCAGGATCCCGACCCGACGCATTACACCAAGCCGACCGAAGCCGGCTATGAACCCTATGTGCCGAAGTTCGGGCATAACTTTTCCGAAACGATCAAGTGGAGCCACAACTGGTACCGCACCTATCCTCTGCTGTTCGCGCCGCAGGGGGCGCACGATTTCGCCGTACGCGGCGAAGGCGTCATCCGCATGATGGAGATCACGGATGAGACGAAGATCATCAAGCAGTGTCCCGTCGGGTTTTACCGCTGCCATCATTTTGAGATCTGTGACGTGCATATCACCAATTACCACAGCTACGCCGTCATGCCCTTCACCTGCCGCGACGGGCTGTTCAAAAACTTGAAGATCGACCACTGGAGCCACGGCAACGGCGACGGCATCTGCCTGATGAACTGTCAGAACATCCGCATCACGGGCTGCAAAATGTTCACGGGCGACGATTCGGTCTATATCTTTTCGTCCTACCGCGACCCGCGCAAAAGCGAATGGTGGTCGTCCGACGAGCCGCAGCCGAGCGAGAACATCGAGGTCGACCACAACGACCTCATCTCCCACCACTGCAAGGCGTTCGGCATGATTTTGTGGGGCATCGACTGCGACGACCTCGAAAAGGTCGAGGTGCGCAACGTCTACGTGCATGATAACCACATCGAAACCATGGGCAACTGGCTCTACAACCCCTACACCACCCGCGGCGGTCATCCGCCCGTGACGACGGTGCGGTTTGAAAACAACGTCATCGACGGCATCGAGAGCAACTTTTTTGAAACGAAGATCAGCGACATGAGCGGTTTCCCCTGCATGGAAGAACTGCTCAACGGCGACTTCGGCGACGGGCGCTGCTTCTGGGCGATCCGAGGCGACGCGGGCGCGGTGCGCGGCGAAGAGAACTACGGCTACGCGCAGGACGGCGCGGAACTGTATCAGGGCATCTATATTCTCAAAGACAGACCCTGCCTGTTCAAGGCGGAGGTGAAAACGGCGGGCGGCGCGAAGCTGTTCGTGCGCGATCCGGACAGCGGCGAGGAGATCGCGGCGCTGGACTTTGACAACGCCGAATATGAAAGGAAGCTGCTGCCGTTCACCGTGCCGCAAAGCGGAAATTACCAGATCGGGCTGAAAAGCGGCGCAGGCCGCGCCGAAATGAAAGCGGTGCGGCTGGGCAGCCATCCGGCGGCGCAGGGTTACCAGGACGTCTACTGTGACAACGGCAAGATTTTGTTCCGCTATAACGACAATTTGTTCAAACGGGAAGGAGAATGAGCATGGCGCAGTTAAAAATGTATTGGCTGACCGAAAATGACCTGCCTCAGCTGACGCTCCCCGCGGGGTATGAATGGGTGCATTACAAGGGGCCGGAGGACTGGCATTTGTGGAACGAGTGCATCCGCACGGGCGACCCGCTCACCCCCGAGGAGGAGGCCGCCAACTTCAAACGCGAAATTTTTGATTTCAAAGAGATCGTGCCGGAGCGCGACGTGTGGTTCCTCGACCACAACGGCGAGCACGTCGCCACCGTGACCAATTTCATTTGGGACAGCGGGATCGGAGATATGCACTGGGTCGGCGTCCGCCCCGATCACCGCGGGTTGGGGCTGAGCAAATACCTGAGCAACATCGTGCAGAAAACGCTCAAGGAGCGCGGCGTTCCCTTCGTTTCGCTCACCACCGGCGAAGGCCGCCCATGGGCGGTCAAGTCCTACCTGACTGCGGGTTTCCTGCCCGTGGAATACGACGAGGGCATGGTCGAGCGCTGGCTGAAAGTGATGGACACCTTCGGCATCGACGAGCTGCAGATGCTCGACGAAGAAGCCAAACCGTTCAAGATGTTACGGCGGAAGGCGGAAGGCGGAATTAAGGGTCGCTTCGCTCCGAATTATATTGCGGCACGCATGTATGCGTGTCCTATATGTAAAAATCCGCACAACGGTCGACGATTCGATCGCTGTGCGGCTTTGCCTATGAAGGTACGGATTTTACCGTAATTCCGCATTTCGCACTTCGCATTTCGCATTAAAAAAAGCAGCCGAGGCTGCTTTTTTTATTATTCTCTTCCAAAGAGCGGTACGGCGAGCCCGACGACGACCCACAGCAGCTGACACAGGCAGGCGATGAGGGGCGACACGGACGCGGTGAGCAGCCCGAGGATCGCCACGATCAGCAGGCCGGTGGCACAGCAGGCGATCTGCTGGGCGTTGATGCGGCCGGCGACGCCGCAGAGCCAGCCGGCGGAACGAACGGCGTGCAGGAACGCGAGGGGCGAACCGTTATGCACCAGCTTCGCTTCCGCCCTGGGGTTCACCCGCTCGGCGTAGGCGGTGAGCACTTCGCCCGCGGCGTTGCTCACCACTTTGATGCTGCTCACGGGGATGCCGAAGGTCATGGCGATGGATTTCTCTGTGATGTTCGGGTCGGTGGCGCGCACCAGCAGGTTGATGCCGTTTTCCTCGATCTTGCGCACCTGCTCGGCAATGCGCACGTCCGTGCCGTAGCTGACCACGAACAGGGCGATGAGCTTGCCGTTGTCCGCCAGATACAGCACGCGGCGGCCGTTGCGTGCGTAGCGCGCCTCTTTGGCTTCGCGCGGGATCTCGATGTTGTGGTTTTCCATCATGCGGCGGTTGCCCAGCACCACGCAGCGGTTCTGGATCCAGCCGGACAGCCCCAGCCGGTCTTCATAGATCAGCCGTTCCACGGGCATGAGCAGCTCTTTGCGCCCCATGACCACGTTGCTCAGCAGGCTGCCGATGGGGCCGCCGACGGCGAGGATCATGGAGGCGGCGGTGAGGATCGCCTCGTCGATGCGCACGCCGCCGAACGGCTTCATGCCGTGGATGTCGCAGCATTCGGCGGGGAACAGGTCGGAAGCGTCCACCGCGACGACGTTGGTGGTCTCGTATTCAAACGCGGCGGCATAGCTGCTCAGAAACGCGCCGTCGTCCCGCAGTTGATTATCGGCGCGGCTGAGCGGCAGCGCCATGGCGATGGCGGCGGAGACGGGGACGCTCATGCCCATCGCGCAGCTGAACATGCTGAACGCATAGGAAACGTCTTTTTTGACGAGGCCGACGAGAACGGCGATCACGAAGGAAATCGCGGCGCCGGCGGGTACGAGCCAGGCGCAAAGATCGTCGGTCGAATCGCCGGCGAAGGAATAGGACAGGAAGTTAGCGGCGAACTTCGCCTTGGCGGAATAACGGATATCCGTTCCGCCGATCACGCTGTCCTGCGCCAGCCGCTTGATGTCGGCGGCGTTTTCAATGGTGTCGGCGGCGTAAAGCTCGTTTTTGTCCAGCTCCGACAGGAAAACAAAGTTTTTCGCGATCGTGTCCAGCGAGAGCAGATTGCCGACGCCGAACAGGGTCACCGCCAGCGCGGCAAGGAGCGCGAAGCAGGGCACTTTTTCGCCGTTGTAGCCGAGACTCGCCGCGATCAGCTGCACAAAGCTCGCCGCCAGCGCGGCAAAGACCGCCGTGCAGGCGTTCGGTTTGCCGCTGCCGCGGAAGAAGCCGGTGATGCCGCGGGCGTAGATCGGCAGACCGCCGAAGGCGCAGACGATCAGCAGGAGCAGGGAGATAAAGTAGCTCAGCGGCATGTTGCCCAGCCATTGCGGCGCGGCGCCCGCGTCGATGCCGTCCGCCACGGCGGGGATGGCGCCGGTGAACAGCAGTCCCAGGCAGCACACCGCGCTGATCACGGTGGAAACGAGGGTGGTCGTGCGCTTCTTGTTCAAAAAGCGGAACACGCGGTTTTTATCCTGCGGGCGGTTGTATTCCACGCGCTGACGGTTGGCGCGCGCTCTTGCCTTGATGAAAGAGAAGCGCTTGCCGGCGGGCAGCCCTTCGCCGCCGCTTTCCGTCATCTCGTCGAGTATTTCCGTGTTGATCTCTTTTTTCTGTTCTTCCACGCCCTCCAGGCGGAAGCTCTCCACTTTCTGGCTGCGGTTTTCCTTCAGCTCGTTTTCCGCTTCTTCGTCGTCCACCAGAACGACCTCGGCGGGTTCGGCAAAGAACCCCGGCAGGATCATCTGCGTGTCTTCCACGTTGGGTTCCGTCTTGGGCTTGGGGGCGGGCTGTTCGGGCTGACCCATGTGGTTCAGCGCGTCCTCCGCCGCCATGATCGCGGGCACGGCGCTCAGGTCGCCCGTTTTGCCGAACATGCTCTTGCCCGTCACGATGCCGGGGCGTTCAAAGAACATCGGCGAATCCTGCATGGCGCGGAACGTGATCGGCTGGGTTCTCGCCAGGTCGGCCTGTTCCTCGGTCAGCGGCTGCTCCGCTTCGGCTTTTTTCGGGAACGTCTGAGATATATCAATGGTCTTTTCCGTTGCCGCCGTATCGTTGGCGGGTTCGGGCTCGGACGGCTCGTCAAGCCCGTCAAACAGGCTCAGCGGCGCTTCCTCTTTCGTCGGCGACGGCGCGGTGAACGCGCTCGGGTCGAACACCTTCATGGGTTCTTCTTCCTGTTCCGTCTCAGTCGGTTCGTCCGCAACAGGTTCTTCAACCGTTTCGGGTTCGGCGGGTTCTTCGACCGCCACGGGCTCATACGCGACCGCTTCTTCTTCCGCTTC
>JAFTEL010000117.1 GCA_017453685.1 Clostridia bacterium | reverse complement strand
CTATCCTTGCGAACGGAGGAGTATACGAGTCTTCAGTATATGAGCCGAATGAAAAAGTGTATTTGGAGAGATACTGGATCAGTCTTTCCAAGTGACAAATTCCACTTTACGGAGGCAAAATCATGATTACCGACAGCTTTGACAATGGTTCGCCCGCGATCCTCAACCCGAAGCAAAAGGAAAACGCGCCGAAGGTCGACGTGTGCATCCTCACCTTTTCGCACCTGATCGAACAAGCCGCCGTGGAAAACTACGGCGCGAAAGAGATCGCCGCGCTGCATTCCGCAAGCGGAACAATACCGATCTATGCGATCGAGCACAACGGCAAAACGATCGCGTTCTTTAAGACCACCGTGGGCGCGCCCGCAGCGGTCGGGTTCACGGAAGAGGCCGCCGCTGAGATCGACTGCAAAAAGTTCGTGCTCTTCGGCGGGGTTGGTTGTCTGGATAAGGAGATCGCGCGCGGCAAGGTGATCGTTCCGACCGAAGCATACCGCGACGAGGGCGTCTCTTACCACTACGCGCCCGCAGCGGACTATATCAACATAAAAAACGCGCCCGTCGTGGCGGAATTCATGAAGCAAAACGACATCCCCTTTGTGTTTGGCAAGACGTGGACGACCGACGCGTTTTATCGGGAAACGAGAAACAATTTTGAAAAGCGCAAGGCGGACGGCTGCCTTTCCGTGGAGATGGAATGTGCCAGCATGCAGGCGATGTGCGATTTCAGAAAGCTGAACCTGTATGTGTTTTTCACAAGCGGCGACCTGCTCGACGCGCCGGAATGGGACGCGCGCGTGAAGCCGGGTCAAATCAAACACACACAACATGACGCCGGGCATTTTAATATTGCCTTCGCGCTGGCCGACTATGTGGCAAGACTGTAAAAGCCGCCAAACTTCAGTTGTTTGCAATTTGCAAACAACTGAAGCTGACCGAAAGCGCAATAAACGTGATAAACAGGATGTGAATTTTAATCCGGGAGGAAAATTATATGAAAAACAAAAAAGTGCAAATGCTCGTCTTCGGCGCCCTGTTCTCCGCCATCGCCTTCGTGCTCTATCTGTTTGAGATCCCGTTTTTTGCGCATCTCAAATTTGACCTGAGCGACATTCCGGCGCTGCTGGGCAGCATTCTGTTCACGCCCGTGTTCGGCGTGGTCGTGGAGCTGGTGAAAAACCTGCTGCAGCTGCTCGTGCGCGGGCTCGGCTCCACGATGGGCTTCGGCAACATCATGAACTTTCTCGTCGGCGTCGCCTACGTGGTACCGTTCGCGCTGGTCTGGCGCAAAAAGCCGAACACCAAAGGCTTTGTGCTCGCCGCCGTGTGCGGCATCGTCTCCATTTTAGTGGTCGGCGTCATCGGCAACGCGCTGATCGTACCGCCCTACTTCCGCTATTTCATGCACTTTGTACCCACCAATGAACAGCTGAAAGAAGCCATCCTCAGCGCGACCGCGCTCAACGCCCTCAAGGGCGGGCTGCTGACCATCGTCGCCTACCCGCTGATTAAGCTCAGCCACATTTTTAAAAAAGCGATGAAGAACGGGTGATTGCCGTATGAGTTTAGACGCGTTTGATTATAAAGAACCCGCCTGCCCGCTCTGCTCGGGCAAGGAGTTTTACGACTATGACCCGAATGCCCAGCAGGGCAGCATCCCCGTGGCACAGGTCATCGCGAAGATCGACGACGCTCTCAACCGCGAGGAATACGGCGAAGCCAAGCGCATTTTATACTACTGGCTGGAAGAGGCAAAACAGCTGCGTGATCTGCGCGGGCAGTTGGCTGTTTACAGCGAACTGATGGGGCTGCACCGCAAAAACGGCGAAAAAGAAGAAGCGCTGGAAGCCGCCCAAAACGGGCTGCAGATCATTGAAGCGCTGGGCGTGGGGCATCTGGTCTCGACCGCCACGGTGTATATCAACGCCGCCACGGTTTACAAAACCTTTGATATGGCGCGGCAGGCGATGCCGCTCTATGAAAAAGCGGAAAAGATTTATCGGGAAAACTTGAACGAAAACGACGCGCTGTTCGGCGCGCTTTACAACAACATGGGGCTGGCGCTCGCCGACCTTGACCGTCGGGAAGACGCGCTGGCGAGCTTTGAAAAAGCGTTGAAGGTCATGACCGTTTCGCCCGAGCGCGCACCCGAGGCGGCGATCACCTGCCTGAACATCGCCGATTTGTATTTCGGCGACGACGACAGAGTGGAAGAACTGATCCAACAGGCGTATGACCTGCTGAATGAGAAAACTGTAAAACACGACAGTTATTACGCCTTTGTCTGCAAAAAATGCGCGCCCGCGTTCGCGGCGCACGGCTACTTTCTGATGGCAAAGGAATTGGAAACCGAAGCGGAGAAGATTTATGCAGGGACTTGAGATTTGCCGCTTGTTTTTTGAAGAATACGGACGCCCGATGCTGCACGAGCAGTTCGCCGACTATGAAGACCGCATCGCCGCGGGCGTGTGCGGCGCGGGCTCGGAATGTTTCGGGTTTGACGACGAGGTTTCGCGCGACCATGATTTTTTCGCGGGCTTCGCGCTGTGGCTGACCGAAGAGGACGAAGCCGCGATCGGCTTTCGGCTCATCCGCGCCTACAACCGCCTGCCCGACGAATTCATGGGCGTGAAGCTGGAAGCGAAAAGCGCTTTTCCCGTGGGCAAATTCGGAGTCAAGACCATCCCCGAGTTTTTGCGCGGCGCGATCGGGCAATCGACCCTGCCGCAAAAATGGCAGGAATGGTTCTACCTGCCCGAACACGCTTTGGCGCAGGCGGTGAACGGCGAAGTTTTCACCGACCCGCTCGGCGAAATGACGCGCGTGCGCGACACGTTGAAAAACGGAATGCCGCTTGACGTGAAACGAAAAAAAATCGCGGCGCACTGCGCGCTGGCGGCGCAAAGCGGGCAATATAACTTTGAGCGCTGCTGCCGCCACGGCGAGCCGCTCGCGGCGCAGACGGCGCTGTTTGAATTTACCGACCACGCGCTGCAGCTGATGTTCACGCTTGGCGGCGCCTACGCGCCCTATTACAAATGGCGGTTCCGCGCGCTGAAAAATCTGCCGGAATTCGGTGCTTTTTATGATGATTTCGAGCGGCTTCTGACCGCGCCGAACACCGACGAAACGATAAAAGAAAAGCAGCAGATCATTGAAAAAATTTCCGCCGCCATCATTCGGGAACTGCGGCGGCAGAACTATTCCAACAGCGAAAGCGATTATCTGGAAAATCACGCCTTATCCGTCACGTCGCGGATCGAGTCCGCCGAAATCCGCGCGCTGCATCTGATGGATTTCGGCGAATCATAAAGTAACCACTGATTCAATCGCAGGCGCACATCTTGATTAAATCAGCGATTACTAAGGTATAATCTCATTTCCTTCGGTTAAGATAGTACCGACCGATTTTTGAAGGAGTGAGAATGATGTTAGACAAAGCGTCCCTTGTGCTCGTGATCATCGGCGCCCTCAACTGGGGCAGCATCGGTCTGTTCAAGTTTGACCTTGTGGCGTGGATCTTCGGCGGTCAGACCGCCGTGCTCAGCCGCATCGTCTACACGCTGGTGGCTCTGGCGGGCATTTGGTGCATTTCCCTGCTGTTCCGCACGCAGGCGGACGGCGCAATGATCGCGCAGGGCGACAGCACCGATCACTGACGTGAAAACATTTGGGGGTGATCCCCCCTACATATACAGCGCTTTATCAGAGGAGAACGATATGAAAAAAATCAATGTGATTCCCTGTCCCGAAACGGTCGAGCTTCTGGGCGGCACGGTGAACGCCGCCGTGTTTGACCGCTGTGAAAAAATCACGGATGAAAGCGGTACATACGGAGAAGAGGGCTACGCCATTCGCATCGACGATCAGGGCGTGACCGTCACCGCCGAAACCGACTGCGGCTTCTTTTACGCGGAACAGACCTTGAAGCAGCTGAAAACCGGCGCGGAGCTGCCCTGTCTGCAGATCGTTGACCGCCCCGCTTACGCCTACCGCGGCTTTCTCATCGACAGCGCGCGTCATATGCAGAGCGTAGACGAACTGAAAAAGCTCATTGACGCCGCCGCGCTGTTCAAATTCAACGTCATGCACTGGCATCTGAGCGACGATCAGGGGTTCCGCATCGAAAGCGAGCGGTTCCCCCTGCTCAACGAAGTCGGCTCCTACCGCGATTCCTCTGATTTCGGCGGCGAACACCTCAACGTCCGCTACGGCGGCTATTACACCAAGGCTGAAATCCGCGACCTTGTCGCCTACTGCGCCGAGCGGCATATCGAGGTCATCCCCGAGCTCGACGTACCCGGGCACGCGACGGCTTTGATCGCCTCGTATCCGGCGCTCTCCTGCCGCCGCCTTGCTATTCCGCTCGAAACCAAGCAGGGCATTTTCAATAACCTCCTCTGCGCGGGGAACGAGGACACGTTCACGTTTTTGTTTGATCTGCTGGATGAGATCGGCGAACTGTTCCCGTCAAAGTATGTCCACCTCGGCGGCGACGAAGCGCCGAAAACCTATTGGGAACAATGCCCGAAATGCCGCGCGAAAAAAGCGGAACTCGGGCTGAACGATTTTGAAGAACTGCAGGGCTGGTTCATCAACCGCCTGATCGCGCATCTCACCGAAAAAGGCAAGACCGCCATCGTCTGGAACGAAAGCCTGAACGGCGGCAATCTCGACGACAGCGCGATCGTGCAGATGTGGATGGACCGCCGCGGCAAGAGCGCCGTTTGGGCGAACCGCGGCAACAGCGTGATCGCCTGCCCGTTCTCCTACTATTACTGCGATTATCCGTACAGCATGACGCCCGTGCGCAAGACCTATGAATACGACCCCGTGTTCAAGGGCGTCGCGCCCATTATGAGAAAGCACGTCATCGGCGTGACCGTGCCGATCTGGACGGAGTATATCAGCGATTTTGACCGTCTGTGCTATCTGGCGTTCCCCCGCTTTGCCGCCGTGGCGGAGCGCGGCTGGACGAAAACGGAAAATCTGAACTACGAGTCCTTTTGCCGCCGTTTCGCCGCCGTGACGCCCCTGCTCAACCGATTCGGCGTCAAGCCCGCGCCGCAGATCGACTGGGATCCGCCCAAGGCGCGCCGCCTGACCGGAACCGTTCACTTTTTCAAAGATAAGATCGACACGCAAGCCATTAAAAATTCTTTTGGTTCGACCAATCAGTAAGCATATTTTCCGCCCTCCGGCAAACAATAAGAACAACACGAAAACCGGAGGTGAGAATATGGAACATTCCTGCCACAAGAACGACAGCATCCACTGCACCGTGAGCAACTGCCGCCACCACTGCGGTCAGTCCGATTACTGCTCGCTGAATTGCGTGAGCATCGGCACCCACGAAGCCAACCCCACCCAGCCGCAATGCGTCGACTGCGAATCCTTTGAACAGAAATAAGCGTTATTTCCTTTCGGCAGACCGAGAATCATCGGTCTGCTTTTTTATTATGAGAGCTTATAATTATTTATAAAAAATCTTGAAAGCAAAACCCAAACGTGGTATGATGCATCTGTATAGGTATTTTCAGAAGGGGCATTTTGCGCAGCCATGCGGTCCTGATCCCCTTCGACTATTTCACAGAAAGGAAAATCCTCCATGAAAAAGACGTTATCCGTGCTGCTTTGCTTCGCGCTGCTGCTTTCCTGCTGCGCCGTGTTCGCAAGCGCAAAAGCCAACCCGACCCTCGCTTTTGACGAAAACGGCGAATTCAAGATCCTGCACATCTGCGACGTGCAGGACGATTATCCGATCGCTTCCGAAACCATTCAGTTCATCCACGAAGTGATCCAAAACACTCAGCCCGATCTGGTCGTGCTCGGCGGCGACAACACCGTGGGCGACGCCAACGGGGAAGACCCCGAAGGGCAGGCCGCGAAATGCATCGAACAGCTCGCGACCGTTTTTGTGGAGGAGCAGACCTACTTCACGCTCGTGTTCGGCAACCACGACCACCAGCAGATCGCCAAGACCAACGAGCCCGCGGATCATGACCGCGTGAATGAATACCTGCTCAGCTGCTATAAGCTCTACGGCGGTCAGTACTGCCTTGCCAACGACGACGCGCCCGAGCTCTTCGGCGTGGGCACGCAGAACCTGACCATCGCCTCCTCCGCCGACGAGGGCAAGGACGCCTACAACCTCTGGATGCTCGATTCCGGCGCCTATGAATACACCGAAGATGGCGACGGGGAATACTCCGCCGTTCATCCCGATCAGCTGGCGTATATGGAACAAGTCAGCGCCGAGCTCAGCGCCAAGAACGGCAAAACCGTTCCCTCCATGGCGTTCCAGCATATCGTCGTCGGCGAGATCATGGATGAGCTTTATCCCGTGGTCAACACGAAGATGGGCTTTTTGAGCAAGTACTGCAACGAGCACGAATATCTGCTCATCCCGAACCTGTTCAAGATCAAAGGCTTCCTCGGCGAAGCCCCCTGCCCCGGCACCTTCAATTACGGCGAACTCGACACCCTCGCCGAGATCGGCACGGTCGCCGTTTTCTCCGGCCACGATCACACCAACGCCTACACCGCCAACATCAAAGGCGTTGACGTGGTGAACACCCCCGGCTGCACCTTCCACTCCTACGGGCAGAACCACAGCCGCGGCGCCCGCCTGATCACCTTGCATGAGGGCAGCCTGAAATACGATTCCAAAGTCATCACCCTGTCCGAAACGGCGCTGAAAGACGGTTCCGAAATTTTGGACGGTGCAACCGAAACCAACCGTTTTGAATGCATTCTCGGCGTTCTGCTCAACCGCCTGATCACCCTGTTCCGCGGCAGCTATTGATTTTTCATTTACGGCAAACCCAATCATTTTGAGATGAGGTGCTTTCATGAGCCTTACTGCAAAAAAGATCTATTCCGTTATTCTTCTGACTGCCATGCTGTGCGGTCTGTTTTCGACCGTGTTTCTGGCGCAGGCCGCTCAGGCGCCGACCTTCACCGTGAACAACACCATGGCGGCAGCCCCGGGCGAAACCGTTGACGTTGCGATCACCGTCAACAGCAGCGCAGGCTTCTGCGCCGGTGAGTTCACCGTCACTTATGATAAAGACGTGCTCGAACCGGTCAGCGTCACCAAGGGCAGCGCCGCCGGAACTTACTTTGTCGGCAACGCCACCTACACCGCCAATAAAATGTTTTTCGCCACCATCGACACCGATCTGATCAATGCTGCCGGCACGGTGGCGACCCTGACGTTCCGCGTGAAGGATCACGTCGTGCTTTACAACGGCACGCTTGATCTGGAGGTCGGCACGATCGTGGGCAACGAAGCGGAAGGCTACGGCTACAAAGACGTCAGCTGCGTCGCGCAGGACGGCATTTTCAGCGCCGCCAGGAGCATTGACGTGCCCGAACTCGACGATCCCGAGCAGATCAACACCCTGCCTGTCGTGCAGATGGGCAGTGAGTTCGTTCTCTCTTCCCCCAGAACCAACGATCTTTCGATCACGGAAGTGGCAAAGAACTTTTCCGAAAGCCTTGTGACCAAGTTCCTTGATCCTGTCGGCAACGAACTGCCCGCCGCCAAGAAGCTCACCACCGGCAGTGTGATCGAGCTTTACAGCAACGACACGCTCAAGAACACCATCACCGTCAGCGTCAAGGGCGACGTGAACGGCGACGATACGTTTGACGGCTTTGACGCCTATCTCGCCGGTCTGCTCGACAAGGGCGTGCTCACCGCCTATGAGATCGGCGCGGCCGCGAATGACGCCGCCGACGTGAACGAAGACGGCGCCGTGGACGAAGCGGACTTTGAACAGCTGGAAAGCAACGGCCTGAATCAATAAGCGAAGAAAGGTTCGCTGACAAAATGAAAGACGTAACGGAAATATTCGGCAGCCTTGTCTTTAACGACAGCGTTATGTGCCAGAGGCTGCCAGCAGATACCTACGAATCCCTGCACAGAACCATCGAAGAGGGCAAGGCGCTCGACCTGACGGTCGCCAACGCCGTTGCCGCCGCCATGAAGGACTGGGCGATCGAAAAGGGCGCGACCCACTATACCCACTGGTTCCAGCCGCTCACGGGCATCACCGCCGAAAAGCATGACAGCTTTGTTTCGCCCCAGCCGGACGGACGGGCAATCATGGAGTTTTCCGGCAAGGAACTCATCAAGGGCGAGCCCGACGCGTCCTCCTTCCCTTCCGGCGGGCTGCGCGCCACCTTTGAGGCGCGGGGCTACACCGCGTGGGACCCGACCTCCTATGCTTTTATCAAGGATGATTCTCTCTGCATCCCGACGGTGTTCTGCTCCTATTCGGGCGAAGTGCTTGACAAAAAGACGCCGCTGCTGCGCTCGATGGAAGTCATCAACGCCAAGGCGGTCCGCCTGCTGCATCTGCTGGGCGACAGCGACGTGCAGCGCGTCAACTCCACCGTCGGCGCGGAGCAGGAATACTTTCTGATCGACAAAGAGCTGTACGATCAGCGCAAGGATATCGTCATCACCGGCCGCAGCCTGTTCGGCGCGAAGCCCCCGAAGGGGCAGGAGCTGGACGACCACTATTTCGGCGCGATCAAGCCGGTCGTGATGGCGTACATGCAGGACTTGAACGAAGAACTGTGGAAGCTCGGCGTTTACGCCAAGACCGAGCACAATGAAGCCGCGCCCGCGCAGCATGAGCTGGCGCCGGTCTATGCGAGCACCAACACGGCGGTCGATCAGAACCAGCTGTCCATGGAAATGATGAAAAAGGTCGCCGAACGGCACGGGCTGGCGTGCCTGCTGCATGAAAAGCCCTTTGCGGGCGTCAACGGCAGCGGCAAGCACAACAACTGGTCGCTTTCCACCGACAGCGGCAAAAACTTATTCAAGCCCGGCAAAAAGCCGCAGGATAATCTGACCTTCCTCGTGTTCCTGTGCGCCGTGATCGCGGCGGTCGACCGCAATCAGGATCTTTTGCGCATCAGCGCCGCCGGCGCGGGCAACGACCACCGTCTGGGCGCG
>JAFTEL010000116.1 GCA_017453685.1 Clostridia bacterium | reverse complement strand
TGCTGTTCACAGCAGAAAATACAACCATTTTCCCATGCGTCCTCTCGGCTGGAAATCTCCCGCCGATTATGTCAACGCCTTCGTCTCCAACGGCGAAGTCTTTTAATCTCATTTTTGTAACACATCATTGACAAACCAACACGGATGACCTTTTATTTGCAAAAGAACAGTTGATTTTTGTGTGCCTTTTTGGTAAAATGCAAGATGGTGATTTATGTGAGTAAAGCGGCCTTTCTGGAAGTGTTCATGACGCTGGCGCACCGGGGCAGACTTGCCCTGCTGCCGCTGACCGCGCTCGTGCTCGTGCTCTCCGCTTTTTTTGAACTGGCAACGGCAGGTCGGCGCCCCGCCGAACTGCGGAAGACCATTCTTATCAACACGCAGGCGTGGGAAGCCTCACAGGGCGTCACCACCGACGGGACCGATTTTTATTTCAGCAGCAAATTCGGGCTGATCAAAACCGAAGGCGATTTCAAGACCGTTCTGATCCGCTGCGCCGACGCCATTCCGCCGGAATTCAAAGCCCTCGGCGTCAGCCACATCGGCGGCATCAGCTATTACAAGGGCAAGCTCTACTGCGCCGCGGAGGACAGCAAGGTGTTCGAGCACCCCTTCGTGCTGGTGTTCGACGCCGAAACACTTTCCTACACGGGCGAAAGCTACGAGATGGACGCCGAGCGGCACACCAAGGGGCTGCCGTGGGTGGCGGTCGATCCCGACAGCGGCGTACTCTACTGCGCCGCGCGCGACTATGCGACCGAGCTGATGCGCTACGATTTGAAAAACAAACGCTATCTGGACAGCCTGCCGCTGGTCAACGACGACCCCGATTTCAGCCTGCACAAAATCCAGGGCGGCGAAATCTGCGGCGGCGTGCTCTACACCGCCGCCAATGACGACGGGCAATCCATCGGCAGGGTCGACCTTGCCACCGGCCGCGCGGAAATCTATCTGAAGCGCAGCCTGTTCCCCGGCAGCGAGGGCGAGGGCATGACCGTTTCGCGCACCGATCAGGGGCTCGTGCTGCACTGTCTCGATATGAGCCCGATCTTTCTCAGCGCCTACGTGCGCACTTATCCGGCAAAAACCGATTAATCTTCGGAGGCATAACTATCCATGTTGGAACTCAAAAACCTTTCCTTCACCGTGGACGGCGGCGACCGCAGCGCGGAGATCATCCGCGACGTGTCGCTCACCGTGGCGGACGGGGAATTTCTGGTCATCACCGGACCGAACGGCGGCGGCAAATCCACGCTCGCCCGCCTGATCATGGGCATCGAAAAGCCCACCGCCGGTCAGATTCTTCTCAACGGCAAAGACGTCACCGACCTGAGCGTGACCGAGCGCGCCCGTCTGGGCGTCGGCTACGCGTTCCAGCAGCCGCCCCGCTTCAAGGGCATGACCGTGCGCCGCCTGCTCAGTCTGGCTCACGGCAGCCCGCTGCCGGAGGACGTGTGCTGCGAATACCTGACCAACGTCGGGCTGTGCAGTCGGGAATACCTCAACCGCGAGGTGGACGCGTCCCTTTCGGGCGGCGAAGTCAAGCGCATCGAGATCGCCACTCTCATGGCGAGAGAGCTGGAGGTCGCCATTTTCGACGAGCCGGAGGCGGGCATCGACCTGTGGAGCTTTTCCGTGCTGGTCAAAACCTTTAAGAACATGAGCAAGCGCAAGCACAACAGCGTGATCCTCATTTCCCATCAGGAGCGCATCATGCAGCTGGCGGATCGTATCGCCGTCATCGCCGACGGAGTCGTCGCCGACCTGGGCAAAAAAGAGGACGTTTTCCCCCGCTTGCTCAGCGACCTGAACAGCGACTGCGATTTTCGGGAGGGCTGCGGCGATGCTTGAAACCTTTGAAAAAGAACTGCTGAAGACCATTGCCGACATCACCGACCTGCCCGGCGCGGGCGCTTACAACATCCGCCGCAACGGGGAAAGCGCCGGCCGACATTCGACCGAGCATATCGTCATCGAACCGAAAAAGGACAAGCCCGGTATCGACATCCGCGTCATGCCCTTCACGAAGCAGGAAGCGGTACACATCCCCGTGATCGTCACCGAAAGCGGGCTGAACGACGTAGTCTACAATGATTTTTACATCGGCGAGGGCGCCGAGGTGCGCATCGTCGCCGGCTGCGGCATCCACAACAACGGCGACTGTGACAGCCGCCACGACGGCATCCACCGCTTCCACATCGGCAAAAACGCCAAAGTAACCTATGTGGAAAAGCATTACGGCGAGGGCGAAGGCACAGGCGCGCGCATCCTCAACCCCGTGACCGAGGTCTTTATGGATGAGGGCGCGGAATGCGAGATGGAAATGGTGCAGATTAGGGGCGTGGATTCCACCGTGCGCGACACGAAGGCGAACCTTGCCGAAAATGCGAGACTCCTCATCACCGAACGCCTGATGACCCACGGCGCGCAGACCGCCCGCTCGGACGTCGTCATCAACTTAAACGGTGACGGTTCCTCTGCGCAGATCATTTCGCGCTCGGTCGCGAAGGACACCTCGGAGCAGATTTTCTACCCCCGCGCGGTCGGCAACAGCCGCTGCCGCGCGCACGTGCAGTGCGATTCGATCATCATGGACGATGCGAAGATCCGTTCCATTCCCGAAATCGCCGCGAACCACTGCGACGCGCAGATCGTGCACGAAGCCGCGATCGGCCGCATCAACAACGACCAGCTTACCAAGCTCTGCACTCTGGGCATGACCCCGGAGGACGCGGAGCAGGTAATCATAGAGGGTTTCCTCAGCTGAGGAGAAAGGACAATGACCATGGAAAAACAATTCTTCTGCGCGCCGAACGGCAAATTCAGCGCCAAGCGCACCATCCTCACCGGGTTCGGCTTCTTGGCGACCTCGATCGCCTGGGCGATTTACGACCCGTACATAACCAAAATCCTGAACAGGCTGCTCACCGCGTCGGCCACCGTGACCGAGTGGAGCGCCAAGCTCAATGAGGCGTTCCCCGCGCTGGCGAAATTCGCGGAATCGCAGGGTGAAAACGTGACCACCGCCGCCGGCGGCATCACGCTCGTTCCGCTGTTCATCGGTATCATCATGACGTTCGACAACATTTTCGGCGTCATCTTCCAGCCGACGTTCGGCAAGCTCTCCGACCGCTGCCATTCCAAGCTCGGCAAGCGCCGCCCGTTCATCATGTTCGGCGCGCCGATCTCCGCCGCGCTGTTTGCCGCCATTCCCTTTGCGGCGCTCACCGGCTCGCTGCCCTTCACCCTGACGCTGATCATCCTGTTCGTGTTCGTCATGTCGCTGTGGCGCGCGCCCGTCGTCGCCCTCATGCCCGACCTGACGCCCCCCGAAATGCGCAGCCAGGGCAACGCCATCATCAACCTCATGGGCGGCGTCGGCGGTTTCATCGGCATGATCGCCGGCACCATCGTCACCGCCGTTATGGGTCTGGTGCTCGGCAAAGGCAACTTCACCGAAGAGCAGACCTTCCCCTATGTGTTCCTCATCGGCGCTGCGGTCATGATCATCGGCATGCTCGTGGTCCGCTTCACGGTTCACGAGGAGGACAGCCGCATTCTCATTCAGGGCGAACTCAACCGTGAGCAGGACGAAACCGCCCGAAAAGCGGCGGAAAAAGCCGCCAAGAAGGCGAAGGACGCCGAGCTCAAAGCCGAAAAGCTTTCCAAGGGCGAGCGCAAGAGCCTGATCTTCATGCTCATGGGCCTGTTCTTCCTCTTCTGCGGCACCAACGCCATCACCACCTTCTTTGCGCTGTTTGCCGCTGAGATCCTCGGCAAGACCACCGCGCAGGCCACCATCATGATGGCGATCTTCGCCGTCTGCTCCGCCGCCGCCGCGCTGCCCGCGGGCAAGCTCGGTGTGAAGATCGGCCGCAAAAAGACCATTCTGCTGGGGCTCGTCACCTTCATGGTCGTGTTCCTGCTCTACGTGCTCACCCGCAGCTTCGCGCTCATCTGGGTCGCGCTGGTGCTGGGCGGCGCCGCGAATATGTTCATCACCGTCAACACGCTGCCGCTCGTGCTTGAGATCGGCGGCATCGACAAAGTCGGCACCTTCACCGGCTATTACTACACCGCCACCTTCTCCGCGCAGATCGCTTCCCCCATTCTCTACGGTATGGTTCGCATGGTATCCGGCAGCTACCTGTCGCTGTTCTATTACTCCCCCGCCGCGTTCCTGCTCGCGATCCTCTGCATCCTGATCGTCAAGCACGGCGAAGCAGACACGAGCTGGGTGGAAGAAGCCGCCAAGAAGGCCAGAGAAGAAAACGAGGATTGATGAAATGAAAGAAATCAAAATGCCCGGCTTCAACGGGCAGCCCATTCACTGCTATCTGTGGGACGACGTGGAGAATCCCAAGGCGGTCGCGCAGCTTTCCCACGGCATGTGCGAGCACGCCGGACGGTACGCCGAAATGGCACAGAAGCTCAACGCCGCCGGTTATATCGTATTTGCGGACGATCACCGCGCCCACGGCAAGACCGAGACCGACGAAAACCGCGGCAACCACAAGGGCGACATTTTTGACCGCACGCTGCGCGATCTGGTCTGCTTCAACAAGATGCTGTCTCTCCAATACAACCTGCCCACCGTGTTTCTGGGGCACAGCTACGGCTCGTTCCTGGGTCAGGCTTTTCTGGAAAGCGACACCAAGGCCTGCGCCGTGGCGCTGACCGGCACGGCTTACATGAACGGCAAGCAGGCGGGTCTGGCGCTGCTCTGGCCGCTGGAGCTGTTCGCCAGGAACTGGCGTCCGTCCTTCGTCAACAAGGCGACCAACCTGCTGTTCAGCCCGAAATACAAGGGCGACAAGGGACCGGCGCAATGGGTCACGAGCGACACGGAACGCCGTCAGGAATATGAGGAAGACCCGCTGGCGGATATTCCGGTGAGCATCAACTTTGACTGGTCGATGCTCAAATCGTTCGGCCGCCTTTACACCAACGAGAATCTTGAAAAGATCAAAAAAGATATGCCCGTCGCCATCTTTTCCGGCGAGGACGATCCCATCGGCGGCATCAAATCGAGCGACGCCGTCAAGCTCGCCCGCGTCTACGAGAACCACGGGCTGCAGGACGTGAGCCTGCACGTTTACCCGAAGGCGCGGCATGAATTGTTCAACGAATTCTGCCGCGAGGATTTCTACAGCGATCTGATCGACTTCTTCGACAGAGCCCTTGAGAAAAACGAAAAGGCGCTCGCCTGTGCCGCGCAGGCGGACTAAGCGTTCGCCCGCAGAACGATAGATAAATGAAGGAAAAAGCACATGAAAAAATGGTTGTCCGCTGCCCTGCTGCTGGTTCTGCTGTTGTCGGTGCTGGCCGGCTGTTCCGCCGTGCCGCGCAAAAAAACGGCGCTGACCATCGGCAAAGCGGAAATTGACAACGAAGTTTTTGCCTATTATTTCGACGCCGCTTACAGCGAAGCGCAAAAAAGCGGCGCCGATCTGAACGACACGGCCGCTTTGACGGAACGTGCCGTTGACCTGTGCTGCGGTTACGTTGCGACCACAACGCAATATGAGCAGATGTCCATGAAGCTGGACGCGGAAAGCCGCAAAGCGATCTCGGAAAACAGCGAGGAATGCTGGCGGCTCTACGGCGGTCACTACACGAAAGCGGGCGTCACCAAGCAGACCATCGGCAAGATCGAAGCCGTGGCACAATACCGCACGGCGCTGCTGCTCTACTATTTCGGCGAGGGCAGCGAATACGAAGTGACGGAAGAAGAGATCGAATATTACTTCGATCAGAACTACGTGGAATTCGAGGCGATCGTCGGCTATCTGACCACGCAGGACGAAAACGGCGAAACGATCCCGCTCACCGAGCAGGAGGCGGATGAACTGCGTTCCTCCTTCCTCAACAAGCGCGACCGCATGAAAAACGGCAGCACGCTGGCGCAGGTGAACGAAGACATCGAAGTCAGCCCGACCTTCGTTTCCGTCAACAATTCCGCTTATCCGGAAGGCTTCCTCAAACAGGTCTCCTCCCTCCCTTATAACGAACCGACGCTGATGGAGACCGAGGAATATCTCTTTCTGGTCGTCCGGCTGGACGCGAAAAAAGGCGACGTCAACAACTACACCAACTACCGCACCCGCTACATCGACGCGCTGCGCGGCGAAACGCTGGACGAAATGCTCATTGAGACCGCGAAGGAATACCCGATCGAACGCCGTGACCGTGTGATCGAAAAGGCCGCGGAAAAGGTGCTTGACGCCAGACGAACGAAAGAGTAAGGTAAAACGATGAAACAGATTCTTGTGCGGGACAAACAATTTTATAAGCTGTTCTTTACGCTGGCGATGACGATCTCTTTGCAGAACGTCATCGTCTGCGCTGTTAATTTGGCGGATAACGTCATGATCGGCGGTTACAGCGAACTGTCGCTGAGCGCCGTTTCGGTCGTCAACCAGATTCAATTCATGGTACAGATGATCGCGGTGGGCTTTTCTAACGGGCTGGTCGTGCTGACCGCGCAATACTGGGGCAAGAAAGACCTCGCCGCCATCAAGCGCTGCTTCGGCGCTACGCTCGCCGTCGGCATGGCGTTCGTGCTCGTGCTCTTCGGCGTCGTGCTGTTCTTTCCGCAGCAGACGCTTCGGCTGCTGACCGACCAGACCGCCGTGGTGGACGAGGGCGTGATCTATCTGCTGATCACCTGTTTTTCTTATCCGTTCTTCCTCGTCACGCAGCTGGTGCTCGCCCTCATGCGCAGCATCGAAAAAGTGCGGATCGGCTTTTTCGTCTCGCTCTTTGCCCTCGTGTCCAACGTGTTCCTCAACTACATCATGATCTACGGTCATCTCGGCTTCAAGCCCATGGGCACGCGCGGCGCCGCCATTGCCACGCTGCTCTCGCGTCTGGTCGAATTCGCCGTGGTCATCGTCTACGCCTTCGGCGTGGAAAAGGATCTGAAGCTGCGGCTGCGCGACTTTTTCTGCTTTGAAAAGACCTACCTCCGCCTGTTTTTCAAATTCGCCTTTCCGCTCACGCTTTCCAGCCTGAGCTGGGGCGTCGCCATGACGGTGCAGGGCATGATCCTCGGGCATCTGGGTTCGGAAGCGGTGCTCAGCGCCAACTCCATCGCCACCACCGTGTTCCAGCTGATCAGCGTGGTGCTCTACGCCGCGAGCAGCGCCGCCGCCGTGATCATCGGCAAGACCATCGGCGAGCACAAGCTCGATCTGGTCAAACAATACGCCAAAACGCTGCAGGTGCTGTTCCTCATCATCGGGCTCGTCTCGGGCGCGGTGCTGTTCGTCTCCCGCCCGCTGTTCCTGTCGTTCTACGGCGCGGTGGAAGAATCGACCAAGCAGCTCGCCAATGCGTTCATGACCGTTTTGTGCGTCACGACCGTGGGCACGGCTTATGAGTGCCCGTGTCTGGCGGGCATCGTCTGCGCGGGCGGCGAAACCAACTTCGTGTTCCGCAACGATCTGATCTTCATGTGGGGCATCGTGCTGCCGCTCTCTCTCCTCTCCGCCTTCGTTTTCCGCTGGCCGCCCGTCGTGACCTTCGCGTTCCTCAAGTCCGACCAGGTGACGAAATGCCCCGTGGCGGCGGTGAAAGTGAACCGTTTCCGCTGGATCCGCGACGTGACCGCGCAGCCGGACGCCGAAGGCCGTGAGCCAAAAACCGACGCAAGTTGAGATTATGCCGAAAAAGTGTTATGCATTGAAAGATATAGTGAAATATTTGTTAATATCATCCAATAAACATTGACAACGGCTCCCTATATTTGTTAATATTAAAGCGATAATTAGGCGCAGTGTGTCCGCACAAAATTTCATGCGCCTTGCAAGGAGGAATGTGCTTTGACAGATTCAAGAACGATGGCTTACATCAACATGTATGCTATTTTCGGCACGCTTGAAAACCTTTGCGAACTTGACGCCGCTTCAAGTGCAATGCTTTCAAACCAGAAACCGATCTCCATCGGCTTCGACGTGACCGGCGGTCCCAAAGCCACGCTTTACTTCAAAAACGGCAAATGCCGCCTGGAGCAGGGTATCGGCGACTGCACCATCAAGATCCCCTTCGCTTCCTGCGAAAAATTCAACGGCCTGTTCGACGGGACCGTGACCCCCATCCCCACCAAGGGTCTCACCCACATCGGCTTCCTGCTCAACACGTTCACCGCGCTGACCGATCGCCTGACCGCGTTCATGCGTCCCGATCCCGAAGACCTGAAGGATCGCGAGTTCTTTGAGATCAGCACCAAGCTGATGTTCTACACCATCGCCGTGGCTCTGGCGCAGATCGCCAACAACGACGAGATCGGCAAATTCTCCGCACACCTGATCCCCGACGGCGAGATCGCCTTCAACATCAAGAACGGCCCCGCCGCCACCATCCGCGTCAAAGATCACAAGCTCGTCACCATCAAGAAGGCTTGCGAGAATCCGCGCGCGCTGATGGCATTTGAAAGCATCGACCTTGCCCGCGACCTGTTCGACGGCAAAGTGAACGCCGTTGCCTGCATCGGCGAAGGCTCCATCGAAATGCGCGGCATGATCAACATGATTGACAACCTGAACAGAATACTCGACCGAGTAGCTCTGTATTTAGCGTAACGGAGGTACGGCAAGATGAGTTTTCCGATTTATGACCACACCAAAAGCCGCGAGTATTTTAACCGCGCTACCAAAGTGATCCCCTCCGGCGTTTACGGCCACCTCGGCCCGGCCGAAGGCAACTTCATCCCCGTAACCGACTGGCCGCTGTTCGGCGACCACGCCAAGGGCGCCTATTTCTGGGATGTTGACGACAACAGATACATCGACTACATGTGCGCTTACGGTCCCAACGTGCTGGGTTACTGCGACAAGGACGTTGACGCAGCTGCCATCGCGCAGGCCAAGCTCGGCAACTGCACCACCTCCCCCAACAAGATCATGGTCGAATTCGCCGAACTGATGGTCGACACCGTCGCCTCCGCCGACTGGGCGTTCTTCGCCAAGAACGGCAACGACGTGACCACCTGCGCCGTGATGACCGCGCGCGCCGCCACCCATCGCAAGAAGATCATCTTCGTCAACGGCTTCTATCACGGCATTTCCCCGTGGACCCAGAAGGTCGACTATCCCGGCGTTGTGCCCGAAGACGTGGCCAACAACCTGTACGTTGACTGGAACGACTTTGAAGCCCTTGAAAAACTCGTTGCCGAAAACGAGAACGAAGTCGCCGCTTTCATCGCCACGCCCTATATGCACGGCAACTACAAAGACAATGAGCTGCCCGCAGACGGTTACTGGCAGAAAGTCCGCGAACTGTGCACCCGCAAGGGCATCGTCCTGATCGTGGACGACGTTCGCGCCGGTTTCCGCCTGGATCTGGCCGGTTCCGACCATTTCTACGGCTTCGAGGCCGACCTCATCTGCTTCTGCAAGGCCATCGCCAACGGCTGGAACGTCTCCTGCCTGTGCGGTAAGGAATTCCTCAAGAGCGCCGTCAGCTCCCTGTCCTACACGGGCAGCTACTGGATGAGCTGCGTGCCGTTCGCCGCGGGTATCGCCTGCATCAACAAGATGAAGAAGCTCGACACCCCGACGATGTTCCGCGAAAAGGGTCTCAAGCTCACCAACGGCTTGAAAGACGCCGCCGCCAACAACGGCTTCAATCTGGTCGTTTCCGGCGAACCGGCTCTGTTCTATCTGCGCATCGCCAACGACGACAGCATGATGCTCCATCAGGAATGGATCGCGGAATGCGTCAAGAGAGGCATCTTCTTCGCCAGCCACCACAACCACTTCATGAACGCGTCCGTGACCGATAAGGACATTGAACTGACCCTTGAAGTGGCGGACGAAGCGTTCAAAGCGGTTGCCAAGAATCACCCCGAGCTCTTTTAATTAAAAACAATATATAGGAGGAAAACGTTATGCCTTTGAAAAAGGATGAATGGCTTGCGCTTGAAAAGAAAGCGTACGAGCTGCGCAACCTCTGCCTGGACACCACCTATTGGGCGGGCAGCGGCCACATCGGCGGCGGTATGAGCGTCATGGATATGATGACGGTTCTGTACCACAAGTATATGCGTCTGGACAAGAACGATCCCAACTGGGAGGACAGAGACCGCTTCGTGATGAGTAAAGGTCACGCCGGCATCGCCTATGCCCCCGTTCTCGTCGACTTCGGCTTCAACGATCCCGAACAGCTCAAGACCTTCAACCTCACCAACTCCAAAATGGGCATTCACCTCGACGCCAACAAGGTCGTCGGCGTTGACGCGTCCACCGGTTCTCTCGGTCACGGCATGTCTCTGGCCGCCGGCATGGCACTTGCCGCGCGCATGAAGGGCAAGGACTACAAAACCTACTGCATCCTCGGCGACGGCGAATGCGACGAAGGCTCCAACTGGGAAGCCGCGATGACCATCGCCCACTACAAAATCACCAACCTCATCTGCTTCGTCGACCGCAACAAGTGCAT
>JAFTEL010000115.1 GCA_017453685.1 Clostridia bacterium | reverse complement strand
GACACCACCACGCCCTGCCGCTACGGCGCGCCCACCGTGCTGGTGGTGGCCTATAATAAAGACACCGTCTATTCCTACCCCGGCGGGAAGTATTTTTCCGGCGCGGAGGACGCGACCATCGTCGCCACCCACCTAACGCTGGCGGCGGCGAATGAGGGCGTAGACAGCTGCTGGCTGAATAATTTCGACCCCGACAAGCTCGCGCAGGCGCTCTCACTGCCCGCAAACGAGGAGATCGTCATGGCGCTCGACCTGGGCTTCGCCGCCGAGGGCGCCGGCCCGCTGCCCAACCACTTCAGCCGCAAGGAACTGGCGGAAACCGTTTCGTACTTATAATAATGCGCAAGGGTTTTTCAGGCTCCCTTGTGCAAAGGGAGCTGGCGCGAAGCGCCTGAGGGATTGTAAAAAACGATGTACTGAAACCTTACAACCCCTCCGTCATCGCTTGCACGATGCCACCTCCCCTTACACAGGGGAGGCGAGAACAGGCTCCCTCCTCGAGGGAGCTGTCGGCGCAGCCGACTGAGGGAGTTTTCTCAAAAATCATCTGACCTCGCGGAACGCAAGAATGCGTTCCCTACAAACTGACCCGCACAGCGATCGAATCATCGACCGTTGTGCGGGCTTTTTTACGCGGTGATAAAGGGAAATCTGCCGTGTCTTGTTTGCCGTAGGGCTCGCATTCTTGCGAGCCGAAAGGCTTCCCCTCCGAGGGGAAGCTGTCGAGGAGCAAAGCGACGAGACTGATGAGGTGGAAACGCCGTTTGAAATGCCACCAACGGCTGCCTGCAAAAGGCAATGCGTCCACCTCATCCGACCTCGCTGACGCTCGGTCACCTTCCCCTCGGAGGGGAAGGCTATTTAACCGCGCTGCCTTTCACTTTTTTGTTGCAAATTTTCCCACAATATGCTATCATCGACTTGCGACTCAGTTTAATATTGCGCAATCAAAGCGTGCATTTTTCTCGGTAAAAATGCATACTCGATTTTTGCATACTTTGATTGTTTGTAAAACTGAGTCGCGTCAGCAGAGCTATGCGTTTTTCGTGCGTAGCTTCGTGCTGCGCACTTTTTATTTTGGGGGAATGTGAAAATGACAAAAGGTATAAAAAAGATTCTTTCTGTTCTGCTTTGCGCAACGCTGTTGTTTGGCGTAATGCCGCTGACGATGATCCATGCGGAGGATAATCCCACATCAGGCACATGTGGTGATAATCTGATATGGAAATATGACACAAGTTCAGCTACTCTAACCATTAGCGGCACAGGACCGATGAGTGATTACTCTTGGGCTTTATATGGCAATACTGGTGTCACCACTGCACCATGGAGACCATATTACCAGACAATGCAGACCGTTTTGATCAATAATGGCGCCACAAGTATTGGTCACGCTGCCTTCTGGGGTTGCACTGGGCTGACGAATGCAACCATTCCAAATAGTGTTACAAGTATTGATTATGATGCTTTTAGATACTGCCATGGACTGAAAAGCGTTACCATACCTGACAGCGTCACTGAGATTGGTGAAGCTGCTTTTTACGAGTGTGATAAACTGCAGAAAATTATCATTCCTAACAGCGTTATAAACATGGGTAATCACGTTTTCCATGGGTGTACCAGTTTGACAAGCGTGACAATTGGCAACAATGTTACAAGCATCGGAGATTATACTTTTTATGAATGCACCAATCTTAAAAGTTTGTCTATTCCTGATAGTGTCACCACTATCGGTGATTATGCTTTTGCGAGATGTGCTGAAATGACGAGTGTGATAATTCCCGACAGTGTTACCAACATCGGAAATTATGCTTTTTATTACTGTACCAAGCTGATGAGCTTGACCATCCCTGACAGCGTCACGAGTATCGGCAGCTATGCGTTTTCCAACTGTGCTGGGTTAACTAGCATATCAGTCGATGAGAATAACAAAACATTTCATAGTGCAGATAACTGCTTGATTGATACTGCAAGTAAAAAGTTGATTGCGGGCTGCAGAACCAGCGTGATCCCGACTGACGGAAGCGTAACGAGCATAGGTGAGGGGGCATTTGGTTGTGCAGGGGTTACAAAAGTGACTATCCCCGATTGTATTACAAACATTGGTAATCATGCTTTCTATCTTTGCACTGATCTGACAAGCGTGACCATTCCCGATAGTGTTACAAGTATTGGTAAAGTAGCTTTTTTTGGTTGCACAGGATTGACAAGCGTAACCATCCCCGACAGCATTACAAGCATCGGAGATTCTGTTTTTTCAGGCTGTACCGGACTGATGGAAGTAACCCTTCCTGTGAGCGTTACGAGAATTGACAATTACGCTTTTTCCGAGTGTACTGCGCTAACCGACGTTTACTATGACAGTACACAATCACAATGGAATGCCATTACAATCGGCTCTAACAATGAACCGCTACTTAATGCCACTCTTCATTTGCATCAACATGCCTATACCGTTGCTGTAACCAAGGAACCAACCTGTTCAGAAGAAGGAGTAAATACCTATACTTGTTACTGCGGTGATTCTTTCACCGTGTACGTTAACAAAATCGCGCATACTTACAACGGTGTTGTGACGAAAGAACCAACCTGCACCGAAACAGGCGTGAAAACCTTCACTTGTGTTTGTGGAGATAGCTACACGGAAGAGCTGGACAAACTGCCGCATACCTATTCCGCTGTTGTTACCCCTCCGACCTGCACAGAGCAGGGATACACCACCCACACCTGCTCTTGTGGAAACTGTTATGTGGATAGTTATGTCGACGCTACCGGTCATACCTACACCGCTGTTATCGTCCTGCCGACTTGCACCGAGCAGGGCTACACCACTCATACCTGTACCTGCGGTGACAGCTACACCGACAGCTACGTTAACGCGCACGGTCATACGGAGGGCGATTGGGTCGTGACCAAACAGCCGACCACTTCTGCTCAGGGGGAAAGAACGCTCTATTGTGCCGAATGCGGCGAAGTCCTTCGCACCAAGCCGATCACGCCCTGCCGCGTGACCCTCGGCGACGTTTCGCTTGACTATAAAGCCAAAACCACCCTCAAGCCGACCGTTACCGCCGACGAGGGTGTGGAATACACGGTGAGCTTTTCGTCCTCCAACCCGAACGTCGTGAAAGTCAACGAAAAGACCGGCGAGGTCACTGGTGCAAAGAAGGGCACGGCGACGATTACCTGCACGGTAACCGATCAATTCGGCAATGCGGTCAGCGACGCCTGCAAGGTCACGGTCAACTACACCGCTTTGCAGTGGGTCATTAAGATTTTGCTGTTCGGGTGGATCTGGTATTGATCAAATGAAATTACCTGTCGGCGGCGAGGTACTCCCTTGTGTAAAGGGAGGTGGGTTGCCGCAAGGCAAGCCGGAGGGATTGTCAGGATTGCTGCAACTCCTCACTTTTCCTATCTTGTGCAGATGACAACCCCTCAGTCATGCTATCGCATGACAGCTCCCCTTACACAGGGGAGCCGAGGTTTGCTCTTAATTCAAAAAACAATCAGGGGATGGCTCACGGTGTGAGCCATCCCCTGATTTATCATTTCATGGAGTTGAAAAAGTCCGATCAGATCAAGCCGATCTTTTTCATCAGCGAGCCGAGGCAGGTCTCGAACTTGACGCCGTACCAATGCTCCTTGTCGCCGTGGGTCTTTTCGATGCATTCCACGGTGTAATCGGCGGCGATCTTCGCGCTGTCGAACGCGGAAAAGCCGTTGAGGAACGCGCCGACAAAGGCGGAGGCATAGACGTCGCCGGTGCCGTGGCAGCCCTGCGCGATCTTCTTATGGGCGTAGTATTTCGCTTCGCCGTTTTCGCTCACGAGCACGCCGGTTTTATCTTCACTGTAAGATACGCCGGTGAGCACCACGGTCTTCGCGCCGATCGCGTGCAGCGCGGCGACCAGCTTTTCGATGTAGGCTTCGTCGTAGGTTTCTTTGTATTCGACGCCGGTCAGGAAGCAGGCCTCGGTGATATTCGGCAGGATGATGTCTGCCTGCGCGCAGAGGGTCTTCATCTCGTTGACGTAGGTCATGTCAAAAATGGAATAGAGCTTGCCGCCGTCCGCCATGGCGGGGTCGACGATCGCGGGGCAGCCCTTTTTGAGAACGGAGGCGAAGATATCCTTCACGATGTCGATCTGCTTGACCGAGCCGAGGTAGCCGGTGTAGATCGCGTCGAACGAAATGCCTTCCTTCATCCAGTGCTCCTTGATGGCGGGCATATCGTCCGTCAGATCGCGGAAGGTGAAGCCGGTGAAGCCCGCGGTGTGGGTGGAGAGCACGGCGGAGGGCAGGATGCAGGTCTCCATCGAACAGGCGCTGAGAATCGGCAGCGCCACGGTCAGCGAGCACTGGCCGACGCAGGAAATATCCTGAATGGTGAGAATTTTTTTGTAGCTCATGATACATTACCTCTTTACTTTGAATTAAAAAGAGAATATAATAAATCTGATATTATTAAAATAACCAGTTTTGTTGTTTTTTATATGACCAGATCAAGATGAGTGAGGAATCAACAATGAATTTTGTCCTCGATCCAACAACAAAAAAACCCGCTTATCTTCAACTTTACGAGGCGTTCGTGCGGGAGATCGTGAGCGGCGCCTACGCCTATGGGGCGCGGCTGCCGTCCAAGCGCACGGTCGCGGCGGAAACGGGCGTGAGCGTCATCACGGTGGAGCACGCCATGGAGCTGCTGTGCGACGAGGGGTACGTTCAGGCGCGGGAGCGCAGCGGCTGCTTTGTGTTGTACCGCACGGATGATTTCGCGGGCGCGCCCGCGGCAAAGGATAAGCCGACCCCGAAGCCGAAAGCTGCGGTGCCGGCGGAAGCGTTTCCCTATTCGGTTTATGCGCGCACGGTGCGCAAGGTGCTGCTTGATTACGACCGCCAGCTGCTCGCCCGTTCTCCGAACGACGGGTGCGAAGCCCTGCGGCTGGAGCTTTGCGCCTATCTGATGCGCAGCCGCGGCATTGCCGTGGAGCCGGGGCAGATCATCATCGGCTCCGGCGCGGAATACCTCTACGGTCTGCTGGCGCAGTTGTTCGGACGGGAGAAGCGCTTCGCGCTGGAAGACCCGTGCTACCGCAAAATTCGCGCGGTGTATGAATCGCACGGCTTGACCTGCGACCTGCTTCCGCTGCAAGCGGACGGCATTGACAGCGACAGTCTGAACCGCACCGAGGCGAATGTGCTGCACGTGACGCCGTTCCACAGCTATCCCAGCGGCGTGACCGCGAGCGCGTCAAAACGAAGCGAGTATCTGCGCTGGGCGCGGGCAAGGAACGGCTTTGTGATCGAGGACAATTACGATTCCGAGCTGACGGTCTCGCGCAAAGCCGAGGAGCCGCTGTTCGCGCTGGCGAACGGGGAGCGCGTGATCTATCTGAACACGTTTTCCCACACCATCTCCCCGTCCATGCGCGTGGGCTATCTGGTGCTGCCGCGTCAGCTCAATGCCCTTTACGCCGAAAAGCTCAGCTTTTATTCCTGCACCGTGCCGCTGCTGGAGCAGTACGTGCTGGCGGAATTGCTGCGCAGCGGCGAATATGAGCGCCACGTCAACCGCGTGCGCCGCGCCAGGCGCAAGGTGTTATCGGAATAGCTCAGACCATGCGGCAGGCTTCACAGCTTTCGCAGTCGGGGAACAGACTGTGGTCGTATTCAATGCCGTTCTTGTCGTAGTAATCCTTGACGGCGGATTTGATGGATTCCTCCGCGAGCACCGAGCAGTGCAGCTTGTGCGCGGGTAAGCCGCCGAGCGCTTCGACGACCTGCTTGTTGGTCACGGCGAGCGCTTCCTCGACCGTTTTGCCCTTGATCATCTCGGTCGCCACGGAGCTGGAGGCGATGGCGCTGCCGCAGCCGAAGGTCTCAAATTTCACGTCGGTGATGACGTTGTTTTCGATTTTTAGATACATCTTCATGATGTCGCCGCATTTGGCGTTGCCCACTTCGCCCACGCCGTCGGGGTTCTCCATTTCACCCACGTTGCGCGGATTCATGAAATGATCCATCACGGTTTCCGTATATAATGCCATGGTATCTCTCCTTACAGAATAAACTGCCGTTTGCCGTTCATCAGATCGTGCCACACCGGCGACAGGCTGCGCAGACGTTCCACGATCTTCGGCGTTTCGGTCAGGATATAGTCGATCTCTTCCTGCGTGTTCGCTTCGCAAAGCGACAGGCGCAGCGAACCGTGCGCCACCTCGTGCGGCCGACCGATGGCGAGCAGCACGTGGGACGGGTCGAGCGAGCCGGACGTGCACGCGCTGCCGGAGGAGGCGCAGATGCCCTTCGCGTCCAGAAGCAGCAGCAGGCTTTCGCCCTCGATGCCCTCAAAGCAGAAATTCACGTTGCCCGGCAGGCGGTTGACGGGGTCGCCGTTGAGCGCGCTGTGCGGGATCTTCGCCAATCCGGCGATGAGCTGATCGCGCAGAGCGGTCATTTTTTTTGCGGTTTCGCCGAGATTGGCAACGGCTTCCTTCAGCGCTGCCGCCATGCCGACGATGGCGGGCACGTTTTCGGTGCCGGCGCGTTTGCCGCGCTCCTGCGCGCCGCCTTCGATCAGGGGTGTGACGGGAATCCCAGTCTTGACGTAGAGCGCGCCGACACCCTTCGGCCCGTGGAATTTATGCGCCGAGAGCGAGAGCATATCAATGTTCTGCGCCTGCACGTCGATGGGCAGATGCCCCGCGGCCTGCACCGCGTCGGTGTGGAACAGCACGCCCTTTTCGCGGCAGACCGCGCCGATCTCGGCGATCGGCAGAATGGAGCCGATCTCATTGTTGGCGAACATCACCGTGACCAGGCAGGTGTCCTCCCGAATGGCGGCTCTGACCTGTTCGGCGATCACAGTTCCGACGCTGCCCACGGGCAGCAGTTCTACTTCAAAACCCTGCTTCTGCAGTTTCTGCAGGGTGTGCAGCACGGCGTGGTGCTCAAAAGCGGTGGAAATGATGTGCTTTTTGCCCTTCCGCTCGCCGATGCGGGCAGCGGAAAGAATGGCCTGATTGTCCGCTTCGCTCCCGCCGGAGGTGAAGAGGATTTCCCGCGGGCTGGCGTTTAGGCAGGCGGCGACGTCTTCGCGCGCGCTTTGCAGCGCTTCCGCCGCGGCCTGCCCCACCGAGTGCAGGCTCGACGGGTTGCCGTAGCCTTCGGTCAGGTACGGCAGCATGGCGTTCAGCGCGGTTTGGCTGAGCTTGGTGGTAGCGGCGTTATCGGCATAGATCATGATAATTCCTTCTTCTTTTGTTAAAGTTTATAGCGCAGTACTTCCGGGTGGCAGGAAACGCGATAGCGCGCGCACTGACCGCACTTGATGGCGACCTTCGGGCTTTCGTTCCAATTCATGATCTCCCAACCCTTTTTGATGTAGTAGTTGGGAATCTTCGCGCTCGCCCAGAGCTCCGCCAGACCCATTTTTTTGGCTTCGGTGTAGAGATGCTCCAGCAAAATTTCGCCGTAGTTTTCGCCGTGCCAGTCGCTGTCCACGGCGATGCCGCCGAGGGCGTAGACGTTGTCGCGAATTTCCAGCGTCACGCCGCCTTTGAGTTCCCCCGTTTCGGCGTCGTACAGACCCCACATTTTCACGGTGCCGACCGGTGGTTTGGCGGAGACCTTTACTTCAACGCCGCCGTTGTGGAGCAGCGTGGAAAGGGCGAGGTAATCGTTGGTTTCTTTAATGCAATAGGAATGGTTCATGCTGCGTTGTTCTCCCCAATAGTCGAATTTTCACATCCTCCTGACAAACACCGATCAGCTTGTCGAAAAAAGCCTTTCGACAAGCTGGCTGTTAACGGTATTTTTTGTCTTTTCGGGATGCTCTATACAAAAATCATTTGCTTTTTTCGGCAAATGCTTCTGCGCTGGATCATTCGGCAAACAGGGGCGTGGATAGATAACGGTCGCCGGTGTCGGGGAGCAAGACCACGATGGTCTTGCCCTCGTTTTCGGGGCGCTTGGCGAGCTCGATGGCGGCGAAGGCTGCCGCGCCGGAGGAGATGCCCACCAGAACGCCTTCGCTTCTGCCGATCTCTTTGCCGACGGCGAACGCGTCTTCGTTGGCGACGGCGATGATCTCATCGTAAATGTCCGTGTTCAGCACGTCGGGAACAAAGCCCGCGCCGATGCCCTGAATTTTGTGCGCGCCGGCCACGCCGGTGGAAAGCACCGCCGAGGTGGCGGGTTCGACGGCGACGACCTTCACGGCGGGGTTCCGGGCTTTGAGGTATTCGCCCGTGCCCGTCACGGTGCCGCCCGTGCCGACGCCGGCCACGAAGTAATCGACCGCGCCGTCGGTGTCCGCCCAAATTTCGGGACCGGTGGAATTGAAATGCGCCTTCGGGTTGGCGGGGTTGACGAACTGCCCGGGGATGAAGCTGTTCGGGATCTCATCCGCCAGCTCCTGCGCTTTGGCGATCGCGCCCTTCATGCCCTTTGCGCCTTCGGTCAGCACGATCTCCGCGCCGTAGGCCTTGATGAGCTG
>JAFTEL010000114.1 GCA_017453685.1 Clostridia bacterium | reverse complement strand
GGATCTGGTAGATGTCAGTTATGAAAAATCAAAGCAGAAATGATGAAAATAAGAAAGTATGAAACACGAACTTAAACATTTTCGTATCGGGGATTCTTACGGCGGCAATCAAGACTGGTTCCCAACTTTTATGATGCGCGTTGGCGGTTGCGGTGCCGAGACCGCCTGTGACAGCAGCATTTATTTTGCACTTCACTGTGGTCTAACCAAGATTGCGCCGAAAAGCGTAGAGAAGCTAACTAAAGAAGACTACGTCCGGTTCGCCTATGAGATGCAGCCGTATCTTTCCCCTCGTATGACCGGGATTGACCGGCTGGAGATCTATATGGATGGTTATGCGCAGTATCTGCGCGACCGCGGAGAAACACGCCTTGCCATGACGCCGCTGCACGGTGATGCGCCATATGAAAAGGCAAGAGAAGCGGTGGTGCAGCAAATCAATCAAGGCTATCCGATCCCGACGCTGGTGCTCAATCACCGCAATAAAAAGCTTCGGGACTATGTCTGGCACTGGTTTTTGCTGAATGGATATGAGGCATCCGAGCATGCGTTTGCGGTGAAGGCGGTGACTTACAGCGGCTATGAGTGGCTTGATCTCAAAGAACTCTGGGACACGAGTTACGAAAGACGCGGTGGGTTTGTTCTGTATCACATCGATTGAACAAGTTTGCATCTGCTTGAAAAGGTCACAAATATAAAATTTCTATATTCATAACATTGTTATGAAATTCTATCCATAAGGAGGAAACAAAAATGGTAGAAAACGACAAGCGCGACGCAGTTCGCTTAGGTGACGGGCGTTACAAATGCCCTTGCGGGTACATATATGATCCCGAAAAAGGCGACCCGAAGCAGAACATTCCTGCGGGAACGAAATTTGAAGACCTTCCCGACGACTGGCGTTGCCCACGCTGCAAGCGCAAGAAAGAAAAGTTTGTAGCAATTTAAGTCGATGGAAAGATGTGTGTACCTTTTAGGCGGTCTTTCTATGGTTTCGTACCTTTTGCGCGCTCTTTCACATAACGGGACTTTGATTTTGAACCAATCAGAGTCCTGTTCTTTTTCACCCATCTCATGTTAATAAAACATTCTTTGCGATCCACCCCAATTGGGTTGGATATAAAAAAGATGCTTCTTTTAGTTCATCAGAAGTTTCGATCATAAACGAATTGTCAGAAGAAGAAAAGAACGCCATCCAGCGTTCGATTTTTGCAGAGACAGATGTGGCGGCTTGCGAACATGCTGATCATATGTTACAATACAGTTGATTTGACCCGCAGACAGAAGTATTCTCAGGGGGAATTCAAATGAAAAACACAATCGGACAAATCAGAAAGCTGACAGCGCTCTGCCTTGTGATCTCGGTTTTACTCAGCCTGTGGACGGGCGTCATCGCAAACGCTGCTTCTGCTCCCGTGTTTGAGTATCTGACCTGCCCGCAGGAAGCGATCAGCCCTTTTGAGGAATCGATCCTTGATCGGGCGTCCGGCGGCGACGATCTGCTTTCCAACCGCGGGTATGATGAGACCGGTCTTTATCTGTCGCCCTACTGGACCTGCCGCGCTGCGGAGACACAGGTTCCGGTGTATGCTGCCATGTGCTACGACGGTGGACCCGACAGAGGCGTTCTCAGCTCCTTCGTTTATCTGTTTGTGAGCGATTTTGCCGATGGGATAGCGCTGGAACTTGACCGCGGCGCGGCAGTGGAAAACGCCGTTGTGCTGCCGTCGACCCTCGGCGCATCGGCTTCGGTTTCGGGCAGCACGGTGCGTTTCATCGCGGACAAAACCGGCGTCTACACCTGCCTGATCAACGACGACTGCATGCTGGACGCGATCACCGTTTTTGTGCGAGACTGCCCGAACGAGGCGGAAGAGATCGCTGCTTACCGCGAGCGCTACGGAGCGGACAGAGTGAAGGTCTTCCCTGCCGGTCGATATGACCTCGACTACATCGATGCGAACAACTGCGACGCGTTGTATTTCTGCCGCGGCGCCTATATCTGCGCCACGCACCTGTACGATATTCGCGCCGAGGGCGACGCTTCCAATCGACCGGGGTTCCTGAATTTTTTCAACAAAACCGATGCGGTAATCGACGGCTTCGGAATTCTTGACTTCAACCGCTTAGATCGAAATGAAATATCATACATCAATATCCACTACTGCACCGACTGCACCGTGGAAGGTCTGCTCTGCCTCAATCCGGCGGGTTGGAACTTTACCGCTTACGCCGACAACGGTCTGACGGTGCGTGATATCGCCGTATTCGGTTATCGCACCAACAGCGACGCGCTCAACATTTGCGGCTGCGAGAATGTGACGGTCAGCGATTGCTTTGCCCGCAGCGGCGATGATTCTTTCAGCGCAAAAACGACCAATACGGAACACGCCCTGCGTCACGTCCGTTTTGAAAACTGCGTCGGCTGGAGCGACAAGTGCCGCGCCTTCGGCATTACGGGCGAGGTATACAGCCCCATCGAGGATGTTGTTTTCACCGACTGCGCGGTGCTGTACCGCAACGCCACATGGGACAACAACCGCGTTTGTTCCCTCGCCGTTTCGGTGGAATACGGCGGCGCCGATATCACCGACGTGCTGTTTGAGAATATCGAGATCTATCACGATACAGGACGAGCGATATTTGTGCTGATCACCAACAAGGAACTGAGAGACTGCAAAATCAAGGGCGTCGTCTTTCACAACGTCAGCTACCGGGCGGACGTCAAAGGCAGGATCGCTTCCGTAATCAAACCCTCCGCTGGCGAAAAGGTGCGCCTGTGGTTCTTCCGACTTTTCAAGCAGACCCTGCCGTTCGGATGGTTTGACGGAAAGCTCGAACGTCAGCCTGTCAACGGAAACGAGATCGAGGTGACCTTTGATAACGTGACCGCCAACGGGCACAAGCTCAACAGGTTCAATTTCGGACGGTATTTCACGACCTCGGGAAACGAAGACCTGATTTTTCATTAAGTTAATAAGCACGGAACGAAAGGAACCTGATTTGTCTGATCAACAAATCAGGTTCCTTTTTGATAAGCGTTTTCAACGAAGCTCACAACGATGCAGATTTATGCCAATCGTATCTGTTGGGGGAAGTAGATCGAAAACACGCCCAGGATAAAGCGGCGGACAAATCGAATGATCTGATTCATCGTCTGACGGAACAAAACAATGAAGGGAAGCTCATCGCTTTTTGCCGGCAGAAATGCGCTGCCGTCCGGCGTATCGTCATCCACGGAGATCATTTCGATGATCGGCGCCATCATCAGCAGCACCGTTTCCAGCAGCCGCTCATCGCCAACGGCGCCGAGCGCAACTCTTGCGGCGCCCGTCACGGCAAACGGCAAAGCCGCTTGTTTGAACTGACCGTGAATATCCGCCAAAAGCTCCTTTCGCAGATCGGTATTCACCGAGCGCATCGCGTCATACAGCGCCGAATACACGCACTGCATGAACAGCACGATCTCATCGTCGTCATACGGCACGTTCTCATCGCCGCAGTACATCACCTTGACGAAATAGTACAGGCAGTCCCAGACCGTCTTGCTTTCGGTCGTGCGGAACTGCAGACCGAGCTTCTCCCCGATCGCCTGCAGGCTTTCGCCGTCCCCCGCGTCTTTTTGATAGATCGGAAGATTGAGGTTCTCATAAAACTTCGGGTAGCAGGTATCGACCAGATTTTTGAGCGGCTCGCCGCCGATCCGGGCAAAGACGTTGCCCATGTAATCCTTGCCGAAAAAGCGTTCTTTCTTCAAATCAAATGCGACGCGGAAGCAGCCGTCCGCAAAGGTATTGAGGTCTCCCGTCAGTTCCCCGAGGAGTTCGTCGGTGTACCCCGACTGCGGCAGATCGGCAGCGTCGACCCCTTGTATATACTTGGAATCGATCTGCAAACCTTCCTCAGTCAGCTTGCAGGTACGGTATCCGCAGGGATAGGCGCACAGCGACGTGGTCATGATGTCGTAGATCGTCCGATTGGCCGCGTCGGTATATGACGCGATGTCCTGCCCATGGAAATGACCCGAGAAAGCGTACCGAACGCCCCAGTTCAGCAAATGCTCTTTCATATTGACGGACGAGCGGATGATGAAGGCCGGCAGCAGCAGGGACATGCTCTGGATATGCTCCAAGAAGCTGTGGTGCATGATCACGATCAGCGTTTTGCCGTTTTTTTCGGCGATCTCCGCCTGCTCGCGCGCCCAGGCAAGGCGTTCCTCCGTAACGCCGTCTTCGCCGTAGCCGTAGCGGCAGGTATCAAACGCCAGCAGACGATACCGATCGTCCAGCTCAGCGGTATAGGAACAGGAATCGGGATCGACCGCCAGAGCTTCGTCATAGCTGACAGGCGCATAGACGGTTTTGAAATCCTGCGCGCTGATCCCGCCGTGGAAATCATGGTTGCCGTCAATGACAAACACGCGCTTTCCGGTGCTGCGCTCAAATTCCGCGAGCATCGCCGCCATGTCACGGTGCTGCTCCATGGTGCCGTTTTCGGTCAGATCGCCGCAAAGCAGGAGGAATCGAGCGTCCGAGTCAGACGCTTCGCGAAGGAACTGACGGATGATCGCGTTGGATTCCGAGGGCAGCGTGCCGACGTCATAAGCGCAGTAATACTTCTCATCGGGATACTTCACGGTCACTTCGTCCGGCGTTTGCGCGTAATGCAGATCGGTCGCAACGAGGAACGACAGCGACGCATCCGAAGCCGACGAGAGAAGCGGAAGGGCAGAAAATACGATCAGCGCGCTGAGTAAGATGCAGAGTGCTTTTTTCATGGGGAAACCTCCGATGCAACAGATCAATAGCCGAAATACTCAGCGCAGTATTCATACACGGCCCGATCGTATCGGATCTCGCTGACGGGATCGAGCAGCAGCCCATGCCCTGACAGCGGATAGAAGATATAGCGATAGTGATTGCCGTTTTCACCAAAAGTTTTTTCAAACGCACTGATCATCGACGTCCGATTGCCCTTTGTAACGATTGGATCGTTGCCCACGTAGGCAAAAACGGAAGGCATGATATCGGCATTGACATAGGTCACGGGCGAGATCTCCTGCGCCAGGCGAAGCGCTTCGCCGTTCGCCTTCATCTCATCGGTCAGCTCGATCCCCGTCAGCATGGAGGTCAGATTATAGGAGACCGCCTTGCCCCACGCGTCGGGCGTCATATCGGAAGGACCGACGCGATTTGCCGTAAACGCCAGCGGTATCGGCGAATCATCGGGACGGGCGTAACTGTAAAGCATGGAAATGTGCCCGCCGGCGGAATAGCCCGACGTGGCGAGTTTTGTAATGTTCAGCTCTTTTTCATCGGAAAACTTTTGGATGGCGGCAATACACTGCGTGATCTCATCCAGCATCGTCCAGACGGTCACATCGCCGAACGTTTCATCCGAGCAAAGCGAATAGCTCATGGTGGCGGTGATGTAGCCCTTCATCGCCAGCTTCTTGCAATGGGGCGCCATATCCTCCTTCTCGCCGCCCTGCCACGAGCCGCCGTGGATATAGAGGATGCAGCCGTTTTCCTCCCGCTCAAAGGCGGATTCCGGCACGTACAGCGTCACGAGATCGCGCGCCGCTTCGCCGTAGCGGATGTTTTTATACACCGTGTACTTTTCCCCTAACAAGCCGAAAAGGGAGTTGAACATTAGGACGATCGTAAGAATGTAGGATAATACGGTTTGCATAGCTGATACCTCCGCTGTTTTGATTGAATTGAAAACGACCTTGAGCCGGCCGTTCTAAGACTGGCAATAATGCATCTTTTCCGTCAGATCATGATAGCTCTTGTCAAACTGTTCCTGCGTGATGGCGTGCTTTTCGAGGAACAGTTTCAGCAACTCGACCTGACGGCAGTATAATTCTTCATTCGTGTGCTTCTCCTGCTTGGGAAGCGCCGTTTCAAACATGAACCTCACTCTTTCGATGAAATTCGATCGGATTTTTCTAATATTATATCAAACTATACCCTTCAATGCAACAAGTCAAGCGGGTATATCCGAAATTAAATTTTGACGCCCCAGATACATTCGTTGTTTTCACCGACGGCGGAAAAGACGATTTTTTCCGTGCCGGTGTTTTCTTCGGTCTGCCGGCAGAGCACGCCTTCATATACGGTTCCGTCGATCACAAAAGTGATATACGCCGTGCCGCTTTTGACGAACCAGCTGCCCGCGGCTTCCCGGGATGAGACCGCGGTGTTCTGCTTGATCGCCTCATAAATCCGCAGACCCGTTATGGAGCCGTCGGCGTTCAGGGTGATCTGCTGCGTCGGGGCAATGATGTGGTCAACGTCCGCCCAATCCGCGCAGCCGTTGCTGATCGTGCCGTGCGCGACGAACTCGTATTCACCCGCGAGGGCTTCGGCGTCAAAGCCCTCACTGTAGACCGTTTCGCCGGTATATTCAAACGGCAGAACGGTCGCCCAGCCGTTTTCGGTTCTTGCCATCTGATGAACGCGCACCTGATGCCACTCGTTGCCGAGATTGAACCGCGTGTGGTACACCTGAAACATTTTTCCGTCTTTGGTTACGAGCGAGGAAGAATGGCCACCCGCCAGATAAGCGGTATCCAGACAGCTGAACTGATAATTGCCGAACAACTTGACGCCGCTGTTCACGTCGTCCCGCGCGTCATGCCCCGCAGCATCAATGTACGGGCCGTCGACGTTTTTGCTGCGGTATTCGCGAATGTTGTAACCGCCCAGCGCGTTCAAGCCGCAGTAAGTAACATAGAGATAATAATAACCGCTGATCGGATCATAAGTGATAAACGAGCCTTCGCCCGTGCCTTCGTTCATTTCATTCAGGCAAATGATTCTTTTGCCGTAATAAAGATCATATCCGTCCGTTTTCCGCATGCAGCGATAATCCGGCTCCCCCGTTTTTTCGTCAAGCGGCATGATGAAAATGCCGCCCGAATAGGAGCCGTAAACCATCCACAGCTCGCCGTTCTTGTCATAGAAAACCGCCGGATCGATCGCGTTGGGGAAATCAAACAGATTGTAATGACCGGTCTCGGTGAACCACGGCGCGTTCTTCACTTCCTTATAAGAAAGCGTGCCTTTTTTGAGCAGATCGCCGATATTGGTGAAGGAATAGTGAGTCGAATACTGCGGAAGAATCCGTTTAATTTCAAAGTTGTCAAAGCCGGAATAGACGATGCATTTGATGTTTTCATAAGGGCCTTCGATGCTGTCAGCCGAGCCGAACCAGATGACGGAATGCGGCGTTCCCCACACCGAGGAACAGGCGTAATAGCAGTATTTGCCCATGGTCTGATTATAAATGACGCAGGGCGCCCAGACCCCCGTCTCCCAGCGGTCATCCTCATACTGATGCTGTTGCTGATACGTATCCGTCCAACTCAGCGGTTTGCTGAGCGCCTCGCGCAGGCTGCTGCCGTTCGGTACGAGCAGGCAGTTGTTGTCATTCACCCCGCTGGCGACGTTGGCAAAGTTTCTGAAATCCGTGCTTTTCGCGGCGCAGCCGTGGGAGCCGAACACATAAAAGACGCCGTCTCTGTCCTGCACAACGGAAGGGTCATGCACGCTCACTCTGCCGTCGCCCGCTTCGCAGGATTCTTCCCCCGGGATGGGAAACTGTCTTGCCTCGATTCGTTTTGCCGCCGGAGAACCGCTCAGATTGGAAAACGCGCACAGGATCGCCGAAAGAAGTGAGATGGCTCGGTATACAATGGCGTTCATCACATTCATCCGAAAAGCTCCTTTCCGTTATTCCTTCCAGTCGGTTGGTTTGGGAACGTAGCCGATATCGGCGAGAAAATAGGCGTTTGTGTCGGCCGTCAGCCCTTTTTCATCGATCAGCGTAAAGCGGAAATAATCGTCGTCCGGGTCGATACTGAACACGGCGGAGGTGATCGCTTCGACGCCCTGCTCTTCTGCGTAGACCGCTCTCAGCCGCCTGCCGCCGCGGGTCGCGATGATCTTTTTGACGCCTTCACATTCGAGATGCACGGTGTTGTCCTTAGTGTCGAGCCACAGCGCGTTGAGGATAGGACCGCGCGAACAGTAAAAGTTGCCCCGCAGGAGCGCCGCCGCCACGTCTTCATAGCGCAGCGAAGCAGACTTGATCATGGTAAAGCCGCCGAAGGAATCCCAGTGCATGGTATTGGGCTGGCGGTTGTGGTTGTCATCCGTCGCCAGACAGAACAGCCGTTTGCCGCTTCTGAGCTGGGCGTCATAGATATCGGGGTTATACTCGTTATACCCGTCGACCTCGGAGGATTTATTGAACAGTTCCATGGCGTGCATGCCGACGTAACCCATATAGATTTCCGGCGGTTCGAGCGACCAGGTCGGGTGGTTATGAGTCACAAAAAAGCCGTTATCACGCCCGTTGCGGATCATTCGGTTGACGTCCTCCACGCAGTAACGCGCGCGGAAGGGTGCGCGCTCACCGTCACCGCTCACCGCGCCCTCAATCTGCAGCGGATGGAGCTTTCGCTGCGGCGAAAGAGCGATGAAATTCAAATCGCAGCAGCGGTCATGCCATCGAACGCCCGTGTGTTCATCCGCCGATTCTTCCACGCCGTTGAGGGCAAGAAAGGTTTCATCGCTGAGTTCGTTATGCGTAACAAAGCGGTTGTGATCCGTGTAGGCGATGATCGAATATCCCTGCGCCAGATACATTTTTTTGAGTTCTTCGTGCGTTTTTTCGCCGTCCGACACCGTGGAATGTGCGTGAAGATTCGCTTTATAAAATCTGCCTTCGTCGCTGATCAGATGTTTGATCACAAGCTACCTCCCCTTTCACAGCCGATGTTTCAAATCTCGAATCAGAGGGTGACGCGGTATTGGTCCGCGTCAGCGGCGTCCCGACCGATATAAACCGAAATGCTTTCGGGCACGACCATGGAGCTGCTATCTTTGTCATAAAGCTGCAGGTCACGTTTCGGGATCACGATCTCGACCGCTTTTTCTTCGTTCGGCTCAAGTGCAACTCTTTGGAAGCCCTTCAAGAGCTTCTTCGGTTTTCCGTCCATATCGGAGCCGACGAACACCAGAACAGTTTCCGTTCCCGCCGTGTCGCCGATGTTTTTGACCGTGCAGGAAGCGATGACGGATTCGCCGTCTTCACGCGCCGAACGGTCACGGTAAGTGAAGGTCGTGTAAGAAAGACCGAAGCCGAACGGATAGGCTGGCTCAATGCCCTCTTTATCAAACAGCGCGTAGCCGTGATAATAGCCATAATCGACCGATTGATCTTTTTCGTCAGAATACGGGAAGAAGGGATAGTCGGTCTCTTTCTTTGCGATCGTAAACGGCAGTTTGCCGGAAGGATTCACTTTGCCTGAAATCAGATTCGCCAGCGCGTCGCCGCCCTCCATGCCCGGATAACCGGCATACAGTACGGCGTCGGCGTCCTCCGCCCACTCATCGATCAGCAATGCGGAGCCGGAATAGAGCACGACCGTCACCGGCTTGCCCGTCTTTTTCAGTGCGTGGATCAGGCGCACCTCGTCGTCATGAAGACGAAGCGACTTTCTGTCGCCGCCCTTGATCATACCGGAACGCGTTTTGACAACGAACTCGCCCTCGTCCGCATAGTCGTTGCCGAGCACCGTGATCACGCGATCCGCCCCTTTGGCGGCTGCGCAGCAAGCGTCAATATCATTGCTGCCGACGAGCGAAAGGTTCGGGTAAAACTTTTTCAGCCCGTCGAACGGGGTGACAACATAGGGCGGATGAACGCTGGAAGAACCGTGGTCGCCGATGACTTTTTGATCGGCAAAGCGGCCGACCAGCGCGATTCTGGTCTGCCTGTCGCTGATCGGCAGACAGCCGTTATTCTTCAGCAAGACGGCGCCTTCCTCCAGCGCTCTGCGGGCAAGGTCGGTGTGCGCCGAGCAGCAAACGACGGAACGATCCGCGTTCTGTTCCCGATAGATATTCTGAAAGCGCAGCAGCGTAGCGGTAATCGCCCGACAACTGCGGTTCAGTAATGCTTCGGATACTTTCCCCTTTTTCACGGCGCTTTCCAGTCTGACGCCGCGTTTGAGCGTAAACGGCATTTCGATATCCAGCCCCGCGCGCAGACTTTCCGCGCCGTCGTGAACGCCCCACATGAAGTCGGAAATGGAAAAGCCCTCAAAGCCGAGCGTTTTGAGATGATCAAACACTTCTGCACTTTCGCCGCAGTAGGCGCCATTGACCTTGTTATAGGCGGTCATCACCGAACCCGCACCGACGGCAAAACACCGTTCAAAGTGCGGCAGATAGACGTCGCGCAAGGTCTCCTCGTCGGCGTTGGCCGAAACGGAAAAGCGCAGGTTCTCGATGGAATTCATATAAAAATGCTTTGGACAGGCGATCACGCCGTATTTCTGAACGCCCCGCGTCAGCGCGGCACCGTAGCAGCCGGTCAGAAACTGATCCTCGCCGTAGCTCTCCTGCGCTCTGCCCCAGGAAGGATGGCGCAGCAGATTGATGCAAACGCCCGCGAAATAGTTCGCGCCCTGCGCGGCGCATTCTTGGGCGATGGCTTCGCCGACCTGCGTTTCCAATTCCGTGTCGAACGCAGCGGCTCTGATATTGGAGGTCGGGAAGCAGGTGGAGCTTTTCATCACCACGCCGCGCGGACCGTCGGAAAACAGGATCGGCGGGATCCCGAGCCTTTTGCAGCCGCCGCCCGCGATCGCCTCATAGTTATAAAAGCGCAGGCGCAATAAACCGCTGAACACGTTCCAGTGACCGCCCAGCATATGTACCTTTTCGCGCAGCGTCATCTGCCCGACCAGCGTTTCGGCAAGCTGCGCCGCAAGCGCGGGGTGGTTGCTGTGCTGCGATTCAATCGGCTCCACGCCGGCTTCCTTCATCACGGCAAGCGCTTCGTCAAAGGTCTTCACTTGATCGTTCTTCATATTTTCAAACCTCTTGAGGGTATTCACATCAAAGACAAACGCACATGGCGGCGTCAAATGCCGAATGAACGGCCGCGCCGATCGTGCCGCCTTTCACCGCGTCGCCGACCGCTGCGACACAAACGCCGTCGCACTTGAGCGCGTCGGCAAGCGCATGGGCGGGTCTGACGCCCATGGCGAGCACGATCAAGTCAAAGTGAAGGATCTTTTTGGATTTACCGTCCGCAGAGGAAACGGTAACACTTTTGCCGTCAATCCGTTCCAGCTTGGTGTTGAGCATGAATTCGGTACCGTAAGGTTTGATGCGGGCGAGCGAATCATCCACGAACTGGAACCAGGCGCCCGGGGCGACACTGTCCGCCATTTCGACGACCGTGACCGTGTTACCGAGCTCATTGAGCTTTTCGGTGGTTTCCAGCCCCGTCAGCCCGCTGCCGACAACGAGCACTTTGCCGCCCTTCGGTTCGACTTCGCCGAGCAGTACCTGCGGCGCGGTGACGACGCTGTCGCCGTCGATGCCGGGGATCGAAGCGGGGCGCAGCGGTTCGCCGCCCGTGGCGATAATAACCGCGGCGGGCGCGTAAGCCCTGACGGTTTCGGCAGTCGCCTCAACGCCGGTTTTCACGGTAACGCCCAGATCAGCCGCCTGCGTCAGCAGGTCGTCGATCGTCCAATGCAGTTTGTCTTTATGAGGTCCCGCGGCGGCCGTGTTCACCTGACCGCCCGCCTCGTTTTCTTTCTCAAGCACCGTCACCTGAAAACCGCGTTTGGCGAGCGCGACCGCCGCCGTCAGACCGGCGGGACCCGCGCCGACGACAACTGCCGCTCTCCCCTGCCCATCCGGCTTCAATTCATTCCAGGCGCGCTCCGAACCGACCGTGGGATTGAGCGCGCACTCTCCGACACCGCCGACGGAAGCGTTGGCGATAAACGACTTGATACAGTGCAGACAGCCGATGCACCGTCTGATTTTTTCGGGCGTTCCGTCCTGCGCCTTTTTCGCCCAGTAAGGATCGCAAATGAAGGTTCTCGCGGAACCGATAAAGTCCTGATACCCTTCTTCCAGCAGCTTTTCCGCCAGATCGGGGGTACGGATAAAGCTCGCCGCGATGACGGGAACGCTGACAACGCTCTTGATCTCTTTGGCGAGATAGGCGCGCCAACCCTGCTCGAACGAGGTCGGCTCAAGCCAATAATTGTAGGCGTCGTAACAGGCAGACGAAACGTTGATGGCGTCGACGCCGAGTTTTTCAAGCTCAGCGGCGATTCGTTTGCCCTCTTCCAGATCATAACCCTTGCCGGGCTTGCCGATCTTGTCATACATCTCATCCGCCGTCAGGCGCACGATCAGGGGGTAATCGCTGCCGCAGGACGCCTTGATCCCGAAGATGATCTCGCGGATGAATCTCATTCTGTTTTCGAGCGAGCCGCCGTATTCGTCGGTTCTCTTGTTGGTGTTCGGGCTCAGGAACTGCTGCAGCAGATAGCCGTGCGTCGAATGAAGCTCCACCGCGTCAACGCCCGCTTTTCGGCAGCGTTCGGCAGCTTTGATAAAATCATTCTGCAGCGATTTGATCTCCTTCTTGCTCATGGCGTGGATGCGCGTCGCGCCGTGAGCGCTGAGTTCACATTTGGACGGCGCCTGCAGCGACATGCAGACCTTTTTCTGCTCCAGACCGAGCAGGAGCGGCGTCGCCTTGAAAAGCAGCGACGGGAATTTCGGGAACCGCTCGGTGATGGGGATGATGAGCGGCAGGGTGTTGATGGAACTGGCGTAGCCCTGCCGACCCGGGTGATGCAGCTGGATGCACAGCTTTGCGCCGTTTGCATGGATTTCTTCAACCATTCTCCGCATCGGCTCGACGTTTTCATCGCGCGACATGGAAAGCTGCGTGAAGGTCGAGGCTGCGCCCATATCGTTGACGCGGCAGATACCGGGGATGATCAGCCCGACGCCGCCCTTCGCGCGCTCAACGTAGTAGTCGATCATTCTTTGCGTGGGCTGACCGTTGGTCTGACCGAGACTGAATTCCGCCGCCGTCATCACGACGCGGTTTTTGATTTCCAGCTTGCCGATGTTCATCGGCGAAAAAAGCATTTCGTAACTCATTTTTTGCTGATCCCCTTCTTGAAGCGTTCTAATTTTTTCTTTTCAAGCTGCCAGTAAACCGTCCTCACCGGCGGGCAGACGCCCATGAGGAATTTGGAAAGCGCGAACAGCGCGCAGGGAGAAACGGTCTTTTTGCCCGTTTCGATGCCCTTGACCATCTTTCTCGCGACAACGTCGGGCTGCTGGACGGGGAACGGCTTTTCAAATTCCTTTTCGTTGGCGACCTTGAAAAAGTTGGTGTCCGTCGCCACGGGATACAGACAGGTCAGCTGAACGTTCTTCGGCTTTTCGAGCCGGATCGCCTGCTGGAACCCGTGTAGCGCGAACTTGGTCGAGGAATAGATCGCATAGCCGGGCATCGCCATCTGACCGATCGCGCTGACGGTGAAGCACAGCTTCCCGTCCCGCCCGTTCAGGTGTTCCAGATATTTCGAGTAGGTATAAATGGGCGACAGCGTGTTGGTGTTGAACATGCGCTCCACGCGCTCCCAATCGGCGTAGTTATATTCTTCATAATAAGGAAAACCGGCATTGGCATAGAAAATGTCGATCTTTTCGCCGCCGAACACCTCAGCCGCCTTGTCGAACACCGCGTCGACGCCCTGAGCGGAAGAAATATCGCAGTCAAAGACCGTGACGTTTGAACCGACGTTTTTCAGTTTTTCGGTCGCCTGACGGGACACGGCGAGGATTTGATTGCCCTCCCCTTTTTCGAGCAGCTTGAGCACTTCAAGCCCGATGCCGCTGGAAGCGCCTGTGAGAACGATATTGCTGTTTGTGATCATCCGTAACACCCTTTTCAAAAATCTTTTTTAATTATACACAATATATATGACAATTGCAACGAGGCGGACACAAAATTTGCGGCAAATGATTGAACAAAACCGCGGGATCTGCTATAATTATGTTAAGTTGCTGCGAATCAGCAAACAGAAAGGATCGATTTCTTTGGAAGAGACCGCCAACAAGAAGAAAGCCTTTTTCCAGTATTTCACCGCGCGGTTCGCTGCGACGCCCGGGATGAAGTACATCGTACTGGGCATCATGATGATCACCAACATGGTCACAGAATTTTTGTTTGACAAGTTCGTCGTCTTCCGCAATCAGGAAAATACGGCAAAAAACGCTTCAAATGACAAATAAAAGCAGATGAGAAAACGGCTCTGCGGGTTCATGGTATGGAACTCACAGAGCCGTTTTGATTTTGTATTTCCGATTATCTGCCCCAGTTGTACGGGCGGTCAAGGAAGTTGACCTCGCTCTTTTCGGGGATCACGCCGAAGGAGCAAACGCGGTTGACGCCGTGCGCCTTGAATGCGTCATACAGTTCCTCGTTCGCCTTCATCCGCTGAGGATTGAGGGAGGAATACTTGCCCATGAACAGGTTCGCCTTGTAGTATTCCCAGCTGAGGTTCGCCTTTTCCACGTTGAAGCGCTGCTCGTCCGTTCCCGAGGCGGCGAGCGCTTTTTTCCAAAGGTCGTCGAGCTTCGCGGCGGTCAGCGGCGCATAGAAGCCCGACTGATAATGCCAGTCAAAGTCGAAGGCGTGAGCGGTCGCGCCGATCTGAGCGGTCTGGATATCGAGAATTTGCCTGATATAGGGCGCCGCCGCCTCGCCGTAAAATGCTGCGAGAAATTCGTTCATGCAGTGCGACACGTCGCAGTCAACGTCCCACTGCACCCTGCACAGCAGGTAGTTGCGCAGTTCGTTGAACGCCGCCTCGTGCCCGTCGCCGCAGTTGTAAATATAGCCCGTGATGCCGATGTCGCGCATATAGCGCATGGTGGACTGCAGCGTGCCCAGATTGGAAAAGAACTGCGCGGTGTTGAGGAAATTGATGGTGTAGTCGTAAATATACGTCGTGTCGGCGATTTTCGTCCAGTTCTTGAAATCCTCCGCGATCGTCGCGTTCTGCGGCACAAAGAGGTTGTCGAAGGTCTCCTGTCCGTCGACCGCGCCGCACTCCGTGAGCGGATGGCTGCGGCACGCCTTGTGCAGCCCGCACAGCACAGGGGCAACATTGTCGCAGCAGCGCAGCGACAAATCGGTCGGCGGGCGGTCTGTTTCGTTATAGGCGTAAAACGTGAACATGAAATCGGGATAATCTTCATCCAGCGCGTCGGCGAGGGCGTTGGTGAACAGGATCGTCGGCGCGCAGACGCTGCCGTAGCGTGCATAGGTCGCTTCGCACAGGTCACAGTGACAGTAGTTAGTGTTATCTTTCTGACCGACGTGGAGATATTTCGCGCCGCGCGGATCGGACTGAATCGCGGCGCGCGCGTTTTCAACGGCGACGGCCAGCACCTCCGGATTCGACAGGCATACATGATCGGTCGAACGGCTACCGTCCTCCATCTCGGCGAAATATTCGGGATGCTCATTAAACAGCTTGTCGGGCACCAGCCGATCCAGCGTCACGTCCCACAGCACGTAGGTCAGCGCGCCGCCGTAATCCTCGGCCGTTTTCCAGAACGACACGTTCATTTTGCTGCGCGCTCGATAGGCGTCGCTCGTGCCGGCGCAGTCGTTGCGGCGGATGGAGAAGGACGGTTTGACCGAGCGGTTGAGATGCGCGTCTACGATAAAATCGGGGCTTTCGGGCGCGATCTCGAGCTTCGGCGTGAACCAGCGCACGCCGAGATAGTCTTCCAGCAGCGTATACACGCCGTAGAGCGTGCCGCGGCTGCCCGTGCCGCGCACGTGCAGCGTTTCGCCGTCAGCGAACAGGCGGAAGCTCTCTTCGTCATGAATGGAAAAGCCGACTTTCGCCGTCTGCACACCGCTCGGCTCGACTTCGAGCGCAATAACGGGCGCGCCCGCCGCTGCGTCGGCGGTCACGATCGGCAGCGTCACGCCGCAGCATTTTGCCACGTAGGTCTGCAGCTCCCGCGCCGCGGTGGTCAGGCAGGCGTCCGCGTCTGCGGGCAGCGCGATGGCATACGGCGAACGGCCGTTCTGCACAAGATAGAGCGCTTCGTCGATCTGCGGGGAAACATAGGGCGTGCCGCCGTAATCCACCTGGGTATCCACCGGCAGGAAGCCGACGGCAAACAGGATCACCTGAAGCAGCGCAAAGATGCCTTTCAACGTTTTCATAACGGTCGCGACTCCTTTTTTTATTTCATGTGCTTGAAAACATAAACGAGCCCGTAAACGGCGCGGCGGATCGGGGTGAGCGGGTTGGAGGACGAATAGAACAGGTAGCGGTAGTTGCCGCTCACGCGGGTCGCGTCGACGATCGGCCGGTCAAAAACGCCGACGCCGATCCCGCCCGTTTTCAGCACGCAGTTTTTGGTGTTTTCACTGAAACCGATGCGCATATTGGTCACGGTGGAATCGAATTCTTTGTCGGCTTGGAAGCAGGTCTCTTTGCCGCCGTCCCCCGAATACCAGTAAGTAAAGCAGTTGGTATAGATATTTCTCTGATAGCCGGTCGTGCGGAAGCCCGTGCAGAACTGATCGCTGTAACAGTAATCGTACAGATTGTCGTTGCCTTCGTCCAGAAAGCCGACGCTCTGTTCGTAATCCGCATAGCCGGAATAATACAGCGGGTGGATGTTTTTCAGCGAATTGCCGGCGCTTTTGATATGGACGCCCGTAAAAACATAGCCGATCCGAATGTTGGTAAACGTGTTGTCGTACCCCTCCACGAGCAGCCCCACGGAGTTGACGTCGCCGGTGCCGATGATATTAACGCTGCTGATATCGGCGTCGGAAGAGCCGGAATTGGCGCCGTATTTGATATGGATGCCGACTGTGGCGTTTTTGACGGAAACGTCTTTGACAACGGTCTCCCGACCGCTTTCGATGGTGATCGCCTTGGCTTTGCCGCGCGGGTCGATGACGCCGCCCGTCAGCGAATAGTTGCTGCCCGGCGTGTGGGTGTCGTTGAACGGGTCTTTGCCGCCGAGCATGACCAGCGCTTCGCCCTCAAAATCGTCGGCAGCCGTGAGCACGGCAAACGAATCGAGCTTGAGCGACACGCTCTTGCGCGGGTCGGCGGGCGTTCGGATGGGTTCGCTGAGCCGATATTCCCCGTCGGGAAAATAGATGGTGCGGTTCGGATTTTCGTCGATCGCCCGCTGAATCTGAGCCGAAACCGACGCGCCGTCGGAACTGACAATATATTCGGTAATGTTCATCATGTTGTCTGCGGCGCAAACAGGAACGGAAAAAAGCACCGACAGCATCAAAAGAAACGCAGCAAGCACACAAAGCGTTTTACCTCTGATTCCTTGAAACAGCCGCATAAAAACACCTCTTCTTTCTTATTCGATCATCTCAAAGCTTTCCAGCGGGCGGTCGGCGCGCTCGACGGCATATTCATGCGCCTTTTCGGTCGCGAAAACGAGGTTGCCGTTTTCGACGGTGAAACCGACCGCTTCGCCGGTCTCCAAATCACGCACACGGGCGTTTTCGAAGGGGATCTGCACACGGCAGAGGTTGCCGACAAGGCTGCGAATGATGGCGTAGGCGATCTCGCCCTGCCTCGTTTCGGCGCTCGCTAAAAAAGCGCCCTCGCCGCGCAGGGAATAGAACGACGCGTCGCCCAGCGAAAAGTCCCACGCGGGGAAGAAGCGCAGCACGCCGCCCTGACTCTGGAACAGCATTTCGGTGATGACCTGCGCGGTGGATGCGGCGCCCTTGCCGACCGAATAATCGCAGTCGTGCGCGATCGGCGCGTCGAGGTTGCCGCCCTCTTCATACTGCTCGGGCAGCAGCTTCAAGATCCGACCCGCGTAGGCGGCGTCGCCCATGCGCAGCCGCGCGATCATGCCGAAGGAACGATCCCACGGGATCTCGTTGTCGGGCACGTACTTTTTCACGGTCTTGCGGGCTGTTTTCATGATTTCGGGCGTCGCGCCGTGCCACGCGTCCACCTCGCCCGTGTAGCAGATGGGCGCGAGGTCGGTCACGCAGGGCGGACCGTAATCGAGCGTGGTGTCGTCGGTGTCGACGGCGGTCTTCCATGTACCGTCCGGCCATGTGGCGTAATCCGAACGCAGCGCCGCCAGATCGGCTTTCCACGCCGCCGAAAGCTCGGCGTCAATTCCGAGAATGTCGGCGGCCTGCGCGGCGGTATCCAGCGTGCGGCGCACCATGCACAGGTCAATGAGCGAATCGGTCATGTATTCGTTGGACAGACCGACGGTGTTGATAAACTCCTGACTGCGGGACGGGAAAATATACTTTTTGCCCGTATCCTCGTCAGTGAGCAGGTATTCATGATAGAAGATCGCAGCGTCGCGCAGCGGCGGGTAGCCGACCTCGCGCAGGAAATCGACGTCGCCTGTGTTGAGGTAATAATCCCAGCAGTATTTCACGCTTTCGCCCGTGGTCTGCAGGTTCATCATGGTACCGTTGAGGTTGATCGCCGAGGTCGTGACGGTGCCGATGTTGGAAATGGCGTGGGGATAGGCGGTGCCGTTCATGCCGTAATAATCGCGCGTGAACGCCTGCAGCTTTTCGCGTGAGGCAAAGAGCAGGCTGAACCACGGTTCGAGCAGTTCGACGTGGTTGGTGGGCAGCAGACCCAGATTGGTTTTCGCCTGTTCGTAGGTGAGAATGTGGTGACCCCAGTTCGCATAGGAGGACTGGTACCACGGCGCAAGGTAGCCCGCGGGCTGCCGCCCCGGCATGCGCGAGGCGAGCGCCTGATAAACGCTCCAGTACCACGGGCGCGAAAGCTTCGGGTCGGGCAGACGGATCCATGAGCGCTTCCAGATGTGGCGGTACCATTCGACGCAGTTGCTCACCGCCATGGGCGCGTGATAATCCCACACGCGCTGCAGCCGCCGCTTGGCTTGAGCCACGGTGTCGTCCGCGTCGTAGGTGGAAACGGCAGTGAGGATGAAGTTGACCTCCCGTCCGGCGGGGCGCCCTTCGGCGATGACCTTGGAGCCCACCGCGTAAGCTTTGATGTTTTCATCCGAGGCGCGCATCATCACGGTGTAGTGCGTGTCGGGCGAGTTTTCGGGGTCGTGACCGGCTTTCAGGCGCATGGTGAAGCCGAAATAGGGTCCATCTACAAAAGGCACGGGGGTGTAATACTTCTCGATCTCCTCTTCCTGCCGTTTGATCTCATCGGGCGAAAGGTGGCCGATGTTGGCGCAGACCTCCATCGGGTCCTTGGTCAGTTCCAAGGAGAGCTTGCCCATATGTCCCGCGCGGGGGCTTGCCGTGCAGCCGATGAACAGCACGTTTTCGGCGGGCGACATGCAGCTCATGGTGGTGAAGCCCTCGCCGCAGACGATGCCGTTCTGGTTGCCGCAGCCGTAGGTCTGCGTCACCACGCCGCTGTGCAGCTCCATACGCTCCTTGATATGCGCCTGCACGCCGCCGCTGATGAGGTGCAGCGTCAGCCGCGCCGCCGAGGTCTGATTGGGCTGGTTATTGCGGTTGTTCGCCGCGGCGAAAACGTCCTGCTTAAGCGTGGGGTCGCCCGCCTGAATCCGCTCGCGCAGCTTCTGGATGCCGCCCTGCAGATAACATGGCGGGTCGGAATCGAAATCGTCCCACCACAGGTCGTTTTTGCAGATATGATAAGTATAATTGTCCGGCGTGCCGTGTATGGCGGCGCCCAGATCCCCTGCGCCGATGACATAAGCGCGGCGGAAATCCGGCACGGTGCCCTTGCGCTCATAGACGTGCTTCTTCGCTTCTTTTTCGCCGTTGGTGTCGATGCGCATACGGCCCGGGGTCATGGTCTCGTCCGGCATATGCGGCAGAATACCCGTCAGGGGCTTTTTGCGGTAATACATGCTTATCATCCTCCGTTCCGTTCTCT